>NZ_JACAQY010000013.1:176753-289408 GCF_013386835.1 Pseudomonas sp. IPO3774 | reverse complement strand
GCTCCCACAGTTTTGATCGCATTCCGTCAGGTCAATCGTTGAAGTCGTAGTGCAATTCGTTATCCCGTGTGCTGATCCGCACGCCCGCCAGCGCCTTGCCTTCGAGCATGCGGGTGAGGAATTCGCGGCTCATGTCCGGCAGCAGGCTGTTGGTGAGGATGGTGTCGATCATCCGCCCGCCGCTTTCGGTTTCGGTGCAGCGGGACACGATCAGGTCGACCACGTCGTCGTCGTAATCGAAGGCGACTTTGTGGGTGTTCTCCACACGCTTCTTGATGCGGTTGAGTTGCAGGCGGGTGATTGCCTTGAGCATCTCGTCGCTGAGCGGGTAGTACGGAATGGTCACCAGGCGGCCGAGCAGCGCCGGCGGGAAAATCTCCAGCAGCGGCTGGCGCAGGGCCTTGGCGATTTCCTCGGGCTCGGGGATGTTCGCCGGGTCTTTGCAGACCTGGGAAATCAACTCGGTACCGGCGTTGGTGGTCAGCAGGATCAAGGTGTTCTTGAAGTCGATCACCCGGCCTTCGCCGTCTTCCATCACGCCTTTGTCGAACACTTGGAAGAAGATTTCATGCACGTCCGGGTGGGCTTTTTCCACCTCGTCCAGCAGCACCACGCTGTAGGGTTTGCGCCGCACGGCTTCGGTCAGCACGCCACCTTCGCCATAGCCGATGTAGCCCGGTGGCGCACCCTTGAGGGTGGACACGGTGTGGGCTTCCTGGAACTCGCTCATGTTGATGGTGATCACGTTCTGCTCACCGCCGTACATGGCTTCGGCCAGGGCCAGGGCGGTTTCGGTCTTGCCCACGCCGGAGGTGCCGGCGAGCATGAACACGCCAATCGGCTTGCTCGGGTTGTCGAGGCCGGCGCGGGAGGTCTGGATGCGCTTGGCGATCATCTGCAAGGCGTGGTCCTGGCCGATGATGCGTTTCTTCAGGTGCTGGTCGAGGTTGAGCACCGTCTCCAGTTCGTTGCGGGCCATGCGGCCCACCGGGATGCCGGTCCAGTCGGCGACCACCGAGGCCACCGCTTGGTAGTCCACGGTCGGTAGGATCAGCGGGGTTTCGCCTTGCAGGGTGCTAAGGCGTTGTTGCAGGTCTACCAATTGGGCACGCAATTGATCATCGCCGCTGTCCACGACACCGGATTTTTCGCGCAACGTCGCACGGGTGGCGAGCAACTCATCCACCAGGGTTTTCTCTTCGGCCCAACGGCTTTCCAGGGTGGCCAGGCGCTCGCGTTCGGCGTTCAGCAGCGCTTCGCTGTTGGTCTGGCGCGCACCGATGGCGATGCCGATCGCGTGCTCGCGGGCGATGATTTGCAGCTCGGTTTCCAGTGCCTCGATACGGCGGCGGCTGTCGTCGACTTCTGCCGGCACCGCATGCAGGCTGATGGCGACGCGGGCGCAGGCGGTGTCCAGCAGGCTCACGGATTTGTCCGGCAACTGGCGCGCTGGAATGTAGCGGTGGGACAGCTTCACTGACGCTTCCAGCGCTTCGTCGAGGATCTGCACCTGATGGTGTTTTTCCATGGTCGAGGCCACGCCGCGCATCATCAGCAACGCCTTGTCTTCAGACGGCTCGGCCACTTGCACCACCTGGAAGCGACGGGTCAGGGCCGGGTCTTTTTCGATGTGCTTCTTGTACTCGGCCCAGGTGGTGGCGGCCACGGTACGCAAGGTGCCGCGGGCGAGGGCGGGTTTAAGCAGGTTGGCCGCGTCACCGGTCCCGGCGGCGCCACCGGCACCTACCAGGGTGTGGGCTTCGTCGATAAACAGGATGATTGGTTTCGGCGAGGCCTGGACGTCTTCGATGACCTGGCGCAGGCGCTGTTCGAACTCGCCTTTCATACTGGCGCCGGCTTGCAGCAGGCCGACATCGAGGCTGCGCAGTTCCACATCTTTCAGCGCGGGTGGTACGTCGCCGGCGACGATGCGCAGGGCGAAGCCTTCGACCACGGCGGTCTTGCCGACGCCGGCTTCACCGGTAAGGATCGGGTTGTTCTGGCGGCGACGCATGAGGATGTCCACCAGTTGGCGGATCTCTTCGTCACGCCCGACGATCGGGTCGAGCTTGCCGCTGCGGGCCTGTTCGGTCAGGTCGACGGTGAAGCGCTTGAGGGCTTCCTGCTTGCCCATCGCGCTCGGGGCCATGGCGCCGCTGGCCTCGCCCGGTACAGCACCGGCATTGAAGCCGTCGCTGGCACTCAGTGCATTTTCGGGCGAGTCGCCGACGTATTCGTCAAAGCGTTCGCTCAGGGCTTCGGCCTTGATCTTGTCGAACTCACCGGACAAGCCCAACAGCGCATGGCGCAGGCTCGGCGTCTTGAGAATTCCCAGCACCAGGTAACCGGTGCGTACCTGGCTTTCACCAAACATCAGGCTGCCGTAGACCCAGCCACGCTCGACCGCTTCTTCCACATGGGACGACAAGTCAGTGATCGACGTCGAGCCACGGGGCAGGCGGTCCAGGGCTTCGGTCAGGTCGCGGGCCAGACGCGCCGGCTCGACATTGAACTGTCGAATGATGCGGTGCAGGTCAGAGTCCTGCAGTTGCAGCAACTGGTGAAACCAGTGGGCCAGTTCCACGTACGGGTTGCCCCGCAGCTTGCAGAACACGGTGGCGGCTTCGATGGCCTTGTAGGCCACGCTGTTGAGTTTGCCGAACAGTGCGGCGCGACTGATTTCACCCATGCTCTGGATTCCTTGAGGTGTTGGCGTGTTCGGCGTAATGCCGGGCCAGGATTAGGTCGTTGGCGTCATGCTCGGGTTGGCCGAGCCAGGTGTTGAAGCCCAGGCGGAACTGGCCGTTGAGTTGCAGGGCCGGCACTTCCGGTTGTTGCAGGATCAGGTTCAGGTCCCAGTCCAGTTCGTGGCCCAGGTACTCGGCGACCCACGCCACCAGCTCGTTGAACGGCTGGCTGCCGGGCAGCATGCCCATGTAGTCATCGAGCTTCAGCGGGCCCAGGCGAATGCGGAATTTATGCTGGCGGTCCCACACGTGGCTGCCCAGGCAAAAGTCCACGCCCAGCTGGTTGGCGCTGACACTCACGCGGCTGCGTTCGGGCAGCTCCAGCCATTGGCCGATGTACTCTTCGATCTCCACCGGCAGGCCGAAGTACTCGCCGAGAATCGCCTTCAGGCCGTCCGGATAGCGGGTTTGTGCCGACAGGTGGCCGCTGTAATGCAGCTTCGCCGTGTCGGGGATCAGGCCCTGGTTGAGCAGGCTCGGGGTGCCGCGACCGCTCAATGCGGCGAGGCGCGCCGACCAGTAGTCATCGTCCGGGCGATCATGGCTGACGGTAGGCCGTGCCTCGGCCCAGGCGCGATAAAACAGGGTCAGCAGGCGGTGGTGGAACACATCCAGGAAGCGCTTGCTGGTGCTGTCGGCGTTGTTGCGCTGGCGCTCACGCACGTACTCGGTGATGTGCAGCGGCAGCGGGCCGTTGGGGCCGCCGAGGCCGAAGAAGAACTGCTCCAGCCGTGCCGGCTGGCCTTCAGCCCCAGGTTCGACCGAGGCCAATGTGGCCGGCGCAAAGGTGCAATCGGCCTGCTGCCCGAGACGCAGCGGGTCATCCGCCAGGCGCAGGGAGTGCCCCAGGCGTGGCAGGTCCGGCGATTCGCACTCGATGCGCCGCAGCGCCTGGAAGAAGTCATATTCCCAGGGCTCCTGATGCATCGCATCCAGGGTACTCACAGGGTCGGACGGCGTCCGGGCTTGGCTTTCCATCGCATGATCTCGCCGCGTTCGGTGGTACGGATCACCGTCTCGGTAAAACTGTTGATCGACACATAGCGTGCCAGGAACCGTTCAAACACCGCACCGAGCAGGAACACGCCGGTGCCGCGGAACGCGTTTTCATCAAATTCCAGAGTGATCTCAAGGCCGCGGCCAAACACGATCGGGCCGGGCATCGGCAGGCGCCGGGTCACCGCCTTGCTGCTGACTTCCCGCAGGCCTTCGATCTGCAATTGCAGGGCGGCGTCGTTGCTGTCGCCATACAGGCGCAGCAGTTCACGCAGCGCGGCGGCGCCCTGGCCTTGCTCGCTCAGCGACAGGTAGTTCAACGACAACTGGCTGATCAGACGCCAGGCCTTGGCGTCATGGGCATGGCTGGCGCGCGGGCGGCTTGGCCCGGCGACGCAGCGCACGGCCAAGACCGGCGCACTGTCGGCCAGGGTGAAGTCGGTCTTGCCGTTGCCCACGCTCATGAACAGCGGCAAGTCGCGGTTAGTGCACAGTGCGGTCACGCCCAGTTGGCGCAGGTCATGGCGGTACGGGGCTTGCTGGGTGTCTACCAGGCTGACGAAGGTTTCGCTGCCCACATAGGTGGAGCGCGGCCCGTTGCGGCGCTGGTCGCTGGACAACACGCGGGGTTCGCGACGCACCGTGTAGTAAGCCTGGTCACGGCCATAGCGCGACGGATCGCGTACCGCGTAGAACGGCAGGAACGGCTGCTCCGGTCCGGTGCCGTGGCCCGTGATGCCGCTCAAGGAGTGAATCTCGAAATCCATCGGTCGCGTGCGGTCGGCGATCACATGGTGTTCGTTGACCCGCTCGGACAAGTGAATCCGGTCCACACGCTTGGGAAACAGGTTGATTGCCGGGGTGCAGAACGGCACGAATTGCGCCTTGCCGACGCTGCCTTCCAGGCTTGGATCGTGACGGTCGAACAGCACGATCAGTTCCAGTTCCTGGCCGTCACAGCGTTTGACGGCGCGGCTCAGCTCAGCGAATTCAACGAATAGAAAACGGTGGGGCAGGGCGAAGTATTCCTGGAGCAAGCGATAGCCCTGGAATGCCCGAGGCACCACCGGCATTGCCGCATCGGCGTCGTCGAAACCCCGGGAGCGCAAGGCATCCGGCGGCAGGCGTTCAACCCAATCACCGCCGGGCTTGCGCGCGAACACCGCGCAGGCATTGCCCAGCAGTTGTTCGTAGAGGCGGAACGGTTGCTCGTCGGCACCGCTGAGGTACAGCGGCAAGTTATCCAGGGCGAGGCTGTTGAACGGCAGTTCGGCGCCGGTACGCAAGGTCAGGCGCAGGCCGGCCTTGGCCTTGGGTTCGCTGGCGGCCAACCGCCCGAGCACGGCGGACGGGTTGCCGAAGTACTCGGCCTGGGCGACCTGCAACGGCCACAGCGTCACCGGGTGCGCGGTGCGGTACTCGCAGCAGGTCTGGGTTTCGCGGCCCAAGGCGGCGCGCAGGACGGTGTCGCGGGGCAGTGGAAAACCACTGGCCAGGGAGCCTTCATCGGGATCGGCCTGCAACTGCACCACGGTCATCGACGGGGTCGGCGCCAGGTAGTGCGGGTAGGCGATCTCCAGCAGGTTGTTGGTGAAGGTCGGGTACTCGGCGTCGAGCTTGAGCTGGACCCGGGCCGTGAGATACGCAAAGCCTTCGAGCAAGCGTTCGACGTACGGGTCGGCGCAGTCCATGCCGGACAGGGTCAGCCGACTGGCGATCTTCGGGTATTCCTTGGCGAACTCGGCGGCGCTTTCGCGCACGTGGTGCAGTTCCTGGTTATACAGCTCCAGCAAGCGCGGGTTCATGGGCGTCTCCGCTGGTCGGCGTTGACCACACGTACATGGCCGGACTCCAGGTCCAGGTCGGTTTGCAGCAACAGGCGCAACGGCACCGGCTGCGCCCACAGGTCGCCTTCGATCTCGAAACTCAGGGCGTTGTGGTTCATCTCACCGTGGCCGACGCGTGCCTTGACCCGCAAGGTGTGGCGCAGGATGCGCGGCTCGAAGGTGGCGATGGCTTGTCGGATCAAGGCTTCCAGGGCGCTGATGTCGACACTGGAGACACTGTTGCCCGCCAGCGCCGGCAGCCCGTAATTGACCACCGATGTACCGGCCGGCGTGTGCAGCGTGGCATCGGCGTTGAGCAGTGAAGTGGTGTTGAGCAGCCACGTCAGGTCACGCAGCACCGAGGCTTTCAATTGGTTCAGGGACAGCACGCGTTTGTCGGCGCTTTCCTTGGGATTGGTCGGGTCATCGTCGGTCAACCGGTCCAGCAGGGACGGTTGCAGGCGATCGCGGGAAGCAATTTCAGTTACCACCAAAGCAGCTCCACGGACGGGTTGCGAGAGGAACAGGGGGCTTGCAGCCGCCACTTGGGGTGGCGGCTACAGGGGCAATCAGCGTTTGGTGTTGGAGCGAATGTTCCAGCCAAACTTGATCGCGCCGCCGTCTTTGGTGCCGTCGGCTTTCTGTGGCTGGTAGTCCACCATCACCTGGGCAAAGTTCAGGGTCACGTTTTCGGTCAGGCGGTCATCGCTGCCCGAACCACCGGTGCTCAGGGAGGTGACCAGCACTTCTTCCAGGTTGATGATCATGTACTCGACCTGGCTTTCACCGCCGGCCTTGCGCACGGTCAGCGTGACCTTGTCGATGTGCTTGCCGCTCGCGCAGTGCATCATCAGGTTGGGCGAGGCCTTGTCGACGTACTTGGTCAGCGACAGGTCCTGGATGTTCACCTTGCCCGCACCGCCGCCACCGCCCACGTGCATGTTGCCGGACTGGGCCATGCCCCAGCTCCAGTTCAATACGTCGATTTCGTCCTTGTGGGCCTTGTCCATGGACTCGCCCTTGATGTCGCCGATCTTGATGAAAATATCAACAGCCATGTTTTCTCCCTGTGTGGTCTCAGCCACAGAATTTGTTAACGCTGATCGTTCCCACGCTCTGCGTGGTAACGCATCTTGTGACGCTCTGCGTCACTGGGACGCGTAGCGTCCCGGGCGGCATTCCCACGCGGAGCGTGGGAACGAGCGACGGTGTTACGCGCCTTTCGCCGAAGGCAGTTTCGATACCAGGCGCAGCGACACGGTCAGCCCTTCGAGCTGGTAGTGCGGGCGCAGGTAGAACCGGGAGTTGTAGTACCCCGGGTTGCCTTCGACGTCTTCCACGATCACTTCGGCGGCAGCCAATGGATGCTGGGCCTTGGTGGTTTCGGTGGAGTGCGCTGGGTCACCGTCGACGTAGTTGAGGATCCAGTCCTGCAACCAGCGTTGCATCTCGTCCTTCTCTTTGAAGGAACCGATCTTGTCGCGCACGATGCATTTCAAGTAGTGGGCGAAACGGCAGGTGGCGAACAGGTACGGCAGGCGCGCGGCCAGGTTGGCGTTGGCGGTGGCATCCGGGTCATCGTATTCGGCCGGTTTCTGCAGCGACTGGGCGCCGATGAAGGCAGCGAAGTCGGTGTTTTTCTTGTGCAGCAGCGGCATGAAACCGTTCTTCGCCAGTTCCGCTTCGCGGCGGTCGCTGATAGCGATTTCGGTCGGGCACTTCATGTCCACGCCACCGTCATCCGTCGGGAAGGTGTGGGCCGGCAGGTTCTCGACTTCACCGCCCGACTCCACGCCACGGATGCGCGAGCACCAGCCGAAGTGTTTGAACGAACGGTTGATGTTCACCGCCATCGCGTAAGCGGCGTTGGCCCAGGTGTACTTGGAGCTGTCGGCACCGTCGGTGTTTTCTTCGAAGGCGAAGGCTTCCACCGGATCGGTCTTGGCACCGTACGGCAGGCGCGCCAGGAAGCGCGGCATGGTCAGGCCGATGTAGCGCGAGTCTTCCGATTCACGCAGCGAGCGCCAGCCGGCGTATTCCGGGGTGGTGAAGATCTTGGTCAGGTCGCGCGGGTTCGACAGTTCCTGCCACGAGCCCATGCCCATCACGGTTGGCGAAGCGGCGGCAATGAACGGTGCGTGCATGGCGGCGCAGACTTTCGACAGCTCCCCCAGCAGCTCCACGTCGGGAGGCGACTGGTCGAAGTAGTAGTCGCCCACCAGGCAACCGTAAGGTTCGCCGCCGAACTGGCCGTATTCTTCTTCGTACATCTTCTTGAAGATCGGGCTCTGGTCCCACGCGGTGCCCTTGAATTTCTTCAGGGTCTTGTGCAGGTCCGGCTTGGAGATGTTGAGCACGCGAATCTTCAGCTGCTCATCGCTCTCGGTGTTGTTCACCAGGTAGTGCAGGCCACGCCAGGCGCTTTCCAGCTGCTGGAAATCCTGGTGATGGATGATCTGGTTGACCTGGGCGGTGAGCTTGGCGTCGATGGCGGCGATGATCGATTCGATCGACTTGATCGCGTCGTTGGACACCAGGTCGGTCTGGGCCAGAGCCTGCTCGGCCAGGGTGCGCACAGCGGTTTCCACGGCTTCGCGGGCACGCTCGGTCTTGGGTTTGAATTCTTGCAGCAGCAGGTTCGCGAACTCGCTGGCTTCTTCGGTGGTACCCAGGATCTGGGTGCCTTCGCGGGCGGTATTGTCAGTCATGATTACTGCTCCCCTGCAGGCTTGGGCGCGCTGGCAAGTGCCTGAAGCAGTGCCGGGTCCTTGATCGCCTTCATGATGATTTCTTCAGCGCCGGTCTTGCCGTCCATGTAGGTCAGCAGGTTGGCCAGCTGGGTGCGGGCTTCGAGCAGTTGCTTGAGCGAATCGACCTTGCGCGCCACAGCGGCGGGGCTGAAGTCGTCCATGCTTTCGAAGGTGATGTCCAGGCTCAGGTTGCCTTCGCCGGTCAGCTCGTTGGGCACGTGGAACGCGACGCGTGGCTGCATGGCCTTGAGGCGCGAGTCGAAGTTGTCGACGTCCACTTCAAGGAACTTGCGGTCGGCCACAGGCGCCAGAGGCTCGGCGGGCTTGCCGGCGAGATCGGCCATCACGCCCATGACGAAGGGCAGCTGGACCTTTTTCTCGGCGCCGTAGAGCTCGACGTCGTACTCGATCTGCACCCGAGGCGCACGGTTGCGCGCGATGAATTTCTGAGAACTTTGCTTCGCCACGTTGCTGCTCCTGGTCGCTTGAGCGACGGTGTTGTAACTGCGCGATCCGTACGCTTATTCGCTGTCCGGCCCGCGCAGATTTTCAAATTGGGACATGCCGTCGGGAATCAGGTTGCGCACGATGGCCGCAAAGTCGGCGTGCACCAGATTCTTCGCCCGGTTCAACAGCACCGGCAGCGGGCTCGAAGGCTCGTGCCGGGTGTAGTACGCAAGGATCTTGTCGAGGCTGCGCAGCACTTCATCGCGGCTTGCGATGTCGCCGGTCGGGCGTGCTGCAACGGGCGCGGCGGCGTATTCAACCGAGGGGGCATTGTCGTCACTGACAACCTCGGGCTCGCTGGCAGCGCCGCTGTGCGGGGCGTATTGGTTAAGTATCTGCGCGGCCTGCTTGAGCAGTTGCTTCAAGGGGCCGAGGTCCACGCCCTGGGCGGAACCGACCTGGTCGCTGACGTATTCTTCGATGGCCTCACAGGCGTCGCGGGCGGCGTTCAGCGCGTCGCGGGTGGCTTGCAGTTGCTCGGCATCGCTGTCGAGGAATGCGCCGTTAAGCTGTTCGGCACCGAGGTTTTCGCCGGGGAAACTCTGCAGCCCGCTGGCATTCAGCGCGGCGCGCAGGCTGACGGGCCCGAAGGTGCGCGAACGGGTGAGAATGGCCTCACGCAGCAGGCGGATGTTCGCGTCGCTGGCCACGCCGCTGAGGGCGTTGATGCGCACGGTGGGGTCGTTGTCGTCATCGGCATCCAGGCGCGGATGCAGGTCGGCCCAGTATTCGCGCAGCAGCGCGTTGATTAGTGCGAGTGCGTCGGCAAGCCCTGCAATGCCCTGGAGGGCGAGGGCGGCTTGCAACAGGAAATGGGTGATGCGCAGGTCTTTGCTGCGTTGCAGGAGGTCGAGACTTTGCTGCTGGATGCTGCGCCATTCCGGAGGTTCGGCAGGCAGGATCGAGTCGCCCATGCTGCGCTCGGGTTGACCCTGTGCGGCACGCTCAAGATGCAAGTAATCGGCGTCATATTCCAAGTCTTCGCCACAGGGCGAAGTCGCGGAAACGGCGGCGAGCAGCAGAGGCACATCCACTAAATTCGATCTCCCTATCAGCCCGTTAGATGACGGGCAACTCATGCATTAGTTGCGCGAGGAACTTTGCATGTTTTCTTGGTCTTATTTAGCGCTTTGACATCATGCTGATTTCAAAGCGCCATCATTGGTGTTCAAGAAGTTGTGCATTTTTGGTGTAGTACTTATGCCTTGTCAAGGTAAGCTATTCGCCCTCTATGACAGATGTGCGGTGCTTAACATCTTGTGCGACTGATCAGTCGAAGCAGGTGCCGAGGCAGGATTTTTGTCATACAGGCCGGTTAAGATCAGCAATTACGCGGGTTGAAGCAGGCTTTCAAGGTTTTGGAAGGATCTGTCGTGGATCTCTCGGAGCATTTCTCCCAGGGAACGGCCGCGCGCGAAGTATCAGCAAGGAGGCAAGATGTCGCTGTGCTTGACTATCACTAGTTATCACAAGATTACCCCTGGCCAGTGTTCTGAAAAGTCCCTGGACCAGGGAGTGATGGCTATTGGCCGCGGTTCCGAAAATGACTGGGTACTGCCTGATCCAGAACGTCTTGTTTCCACGCAACATTGCGTTATTCAGTACAAAGATGGTCGTTACTACTTAACTGATAACAGCACTAATGGAGTTGAGTTAGTGCATGCCGGTATTCGTTTGCGGCGGGGAAGCAGCGAGCCATTGCAGGACGGCGAACTGATCCGCATCGGCGATTACGAGATCCAGGCGCGTATCGATTTCAACCTGAAAGTGACAGATACCCCGTCTTTCACCGGTGACGCTTCCAACAGTTTCGAAGCCCTGATGGGCGCCGCCGTGAAGGCCCCGACGCCACCTCCGGTGATCGCGCCGCAGTTCCAGGGCGCCTCGTCGATGGACACCCTGCCGGACCTGTTCGACTTCCTCGCGCCCACCAGCGTACCGCCGGCCACCGTGCACGATCACGTGCCGGCCGAGCAGCACGACTTCCGCCCGCCGACACCGCTGCCCGTGGCTGAGCCGCCTGCGCCGGTGGTCTCGGGCTCAGTAATCCCCGAAGACTGGGATCTGTTCGGCGATGCCCCGACACCCAGGCCTGTTGCACCGCCGCCGCCAACACCGCCACAGCCGCCGGTCATCGAGCCGCCCAAGGTCGAGCGCCCGCTCCCGGTGGCTGATGCCAGCCAGCCCGACCTGTTGCAAGCCTTCCTGCGTGGTGCGGGCCTCGATCAGTTGCGCCTGGACAAGGCCCAGGCCGAAGCCCAGATGGAAAGCATCGGCCGCAGTTACCGGCTGATGGTCGAAGGCCTGATCGACGTGTTGCGTGCCCGCAGCAGCCTCAAGGGCGAGTTCCGCATGCAGCAGACGGTGATTCAACCGGTGGAAAACAATCCGTTGAAATTCGCCCCGAATGCCGATGAAGCGCTACTGCTGCTCCTACGCCACAGCAATCAGGCGTTTATGGCACCGGACTTGGCCGTGCGCGACAGTTTCGACGATCTTCGCGCCCACCAACTGGCCGTCATGGCCGGGGTCGAAGCCGCCATCAAGCACCTGCTGACGCGCTTTGAACCGGCGCAGCTCGAAGAGCGCATGGGCAAGCCCGGCGGGCTATCGAGCATTTTCAACGGCTCGCGCCAGGCCCAGTACTGGCAGCAGTTCACCGAGCTCTACAGCAATATTTCCCGCGAGGCCCAGGAAGATTTCCAGGACCTGTTCGGGCGTGAATTCAGCCGTGCCTACGAAGCGCACAGCAGCCGACAGCGTCACTAACAACGCAGTACATGGAACAACGGATAGCTAAGTACGTCATTGAGGACGCAGGATGATTCCCAGGTTTTTACTCGCAGTCGCCACCGCGCTTCTGCTGACGGCGTGTGCCAAGGATGCGGCCAAGCCCGAGGCCGCCGAAGCTGAGGCAGACACCGCCGCCGTCGAGCTGCATTTCCATGCCATCGCCGGGCTCAACCCCGGCGCCAATGGCCAGGCAGCCCCGGTACGGGTGCGGATTTTCGAACTGAAAAACGCCGCCACCTTCAGCCGTTCCGACTACTTCGCCCTGGCCGATCGCGCACAGTCGACCCTCGGCCTCGACCTGCTCGACCAGGACGAAGTGGTGATCCTGCCCGGCCAGCAATTGAGCATCCAGCGCGACCTCGACCCGTCCACCCGCCAGATCGGCCTGCTGGTGGGCTATCGCGAACTGGACCGTGCCGAGTGGCGCACGGTGCTCAACGTGCCGGCACGCCAATACACCGAATACCAGATCAGCCTCGATGTGCATGCCGTGCGTGCCGACGTCGTGGTCCCCCCATCCAGCCCTGCCCAATAAGAATCGGAGCCCCCATGTCCTGGAACAATCGCGTGGTCTGGTCGGAAGGCATGTTCATCGGAACGCAGCACTTCCAGCAGCATGACCGTTACCTGGAAAACCTGATCGATGCGCGCAGCCGCCCGTTGTCGGCGGGGGCCTGGGGCTTTTCCGAACTGTTGATCGACCAGGGCCTGCTGGCCCAGGGCAAGCTGGCGATCGTCTCGGCACGCGGCCTGTTACCGGATGGCACGCCGTTCAATATCCCCCAGGACGACCTGGCGCCGAGCCCGCTGAATATCGACGACAACTTGCGCGATGGCCTGGTGTACCTGGCGTTGCCCCTCAAGCGTGCCGGCGCCCGCGACACCGTCGACGAAGGCGAGGCCCTGGAAGCCGCGCGCTATGTCAGCCAGGTGCGTGAAGTGCGCGACGACAACGCGCCCTTCGAAAACCGTGCGCCGGTGGCGGTCGGCTCCCGCGCCTTGCGCCTGTTGACCGCCCAGGATGGCATCAGCGATTACGCGGCCATCGGCCTGGTGCGCATCAAGGAAAAACGCGCCGACCGCGCCCTGGTGCTGGACGAGAGCTACATCCCGCCGGTCCTCGACGTGACGGCCAGCAAACCGCTGACCGCGTTTCGCAGCGAACTGCTGGGCCTGCTGCACCAGCGCGGCGAAGCGTTGGCCGGGCGCGTGGTGGCTTCGGGCGCCGGTGGTGCTTCGGAGATTGCCGACTTCATGCTGCTGCAACTGGTCAACCGCGCCCAGCCGCTGATCCAGCACCTGAGTCAGTTGAGCCCGCTGCACCCGGAGCGTTTCTTCAGTGAGCTGGTGAGCTTGGCCGGCGAGTTCTCGACCTTCTCCACCACGGGCCGCCGCCCCCACGAATACCCGCAATACCAGCATGACGACCTGGCCTTGAGCTTCACCCCGGTGATGCAGGCCCTGCGCGAGGCGCTGTCGATGCTGATCGACAGCAAGGCCACGCCGATCCCGATTGTCGAGAAAGCCTACGGCGTGCACGTGGCGATGCTGGCCGACAAAACCCTGATCGACAGCGCCAGTTTCATCCTGGTGGTGCGCGCCGATGTGCCGGGCGAAACCCTGCGCGCACGCTTCGGCCAGCAAAGCAAAGTCGGCTCGGTGGAACACATCCGCGACCTGGTCAACCTGCAACTGCCGGGCATCGGCCTGCTGCCGCTGCCGGTGGCGCCACGGCAGATTCCGTACCACGCAGGCTCCACCTACTACGAGCTGGACCGGGGCAGCGAGCACTGGCAGCAACTGGGTAATTCCGGTGGCTTTGCGTTCCACATCGCCGGCCAGTTCCCGGGGTTGAACCTGGCTTTCTGGGCCATCCGAGGGTAATCCGCGATGCATCCGAATGACGATGACCGCACCCAGTTCATGCCGCGTCCCGGTGGCCGCGCGCCGGAGCCTGTTCGCGCAGAGCCGGCGCCGCTGTCGATGCCCGCTGCGCCGATCCTGACCGGCAAGGCCCAGGGCCTGAACCCGCTGGAAAGCGCCGCCGGCCCGTTGTTGGCGCTGCTGACGCGCCTGCGCAACACGATCTCGCACCCTGCGCCAGCGAGCCTGCGTGCGCAGCTGCTGGCTTACCTGCGCCAGTTCGAAGAACGTGCCGAGGCGGCCGGCGTGGCCCGCAATGACGTGCTGCTGGCGCGTTACGCGCTGTGCACCGCCCTCGATGAAGCCGTGCTGAGTACGCCGTGGGGCAGTGCCAGTGACTGGGGCAAGCAGAGCCTGCTGATCACCGTGCACAACGAAGCCTGGGGCGGCGAAAAGGTCTTCCAATTGCTGGATCACTGCCTGCAAAGCCCGCGGGAACGCCTGTACCTGCTGGAACTGCTGTACCTGTGCCTGTGCCTGGGTTTCGAAGGTCGCTACCGCGTGATGAACGATGGCCGCAGCCAGCTGGAAGCCTTGCGCGAGCGTACCGCTGCGGCGATTCGCAGTGCCCGTGGCGAGCATGAGCGCGAGCTGTCACCCCATTGGCGCGGCGTGACCGTGGCCCGTGATCGCCTGGCGCAGTTCATGCCGCCATGGATCGCCGTGGCCATCGGCCTGGCACTGCTGTTGGCATTGCTGTTCGGGTTGCGGATGAAACTGGCGTCGGATGCCGAGCCGGTGTTCAAGAATATTCATGCCCTGGGGGAGATCCCGGTGCAGGCCATCGACCGTCCGGTGGCCCAGCCGAAAATCATTGAGCGACCGCGTCTGGCAGGCTTCCTGGTGGAAGACATCAAGGCCGGTCGCGTAGCCGTGGAAGATGCCGTCGACCGCTCCGTGGTGACCATCCGTGGTGATGAACTGTTCGCCTCGGCCAGCTCCAGCATCGTCGATGACTTCCAGCCGCTGATGCTGCGTATTGCCGACGCCATCCGCAAGGTCAAAGGCCAGGTGCGGGTCACCGGCCACAGCGATAACCGTCCGATTGCGACCCTGCGCTTTCCGTCCAACTGGGCGCTGTCCGAGGCGCGGGCCAAGTCGGTGCTGGAGATTCTCGCGGCCAAGACCGGCCAGCCGGAACGCTTCAGCGCCGAAGGCCGCAGCGACACCGAGCCGGTGGCGACCAACGCCACAGCCGAAGGCCGTGCGCGCAATCGCCGGGTAGAAATCACCGTATTGGCGGAGGGCGTCGAGTGAAGGCGTTTTTCAGTTTTGTGATTCGCTGGGTGATCCCGCTGCTGGGCCTGATCGCCTTGAGCCTGATCATCTGGTTTGTGGGCCCGTTGCTCGATGTGCTGGTGCCGGAAGGGCGCCGCTGGGCGCTGATCATCCTGGTGTTCGCGGTGTGGATTGCCTACCGCGTGTTCCGGATTATCCGGGCCCGCCGCCAGGCCGCCGAAGTAATGCGCAGCCTTGCCGCAGAAACCCCGCCAGACCCTGCCAGCGTCGCCACCGCCGAAGAGCTGGCGACCCTGCGCCAGCGCATGGACGAAGCCCTGGCCCTGTTGAAAAAGGCCAAGCTGGGCGGTGACGAGCGCCGCAACCTGTATGAGCTGCCGTGGTACGTGATCATCGGCCCGCCGGGCTCGGGCAAGACCACCGCGCTGGTCAATTCCGGGCTGCACTTTCCCTTGGCGGCGCAGTTGGGTGCCGGTGCGGTACGGGGCGTGGGCGGTACGCGCAATTGCGATTGGTGGTTTACCGACCAGGCCGTATTGCTCGACACCGCTGGCCGCTACACCACCCAGGACAGCAACTCCACGGTGGATAAAGCCGCCTGGCTGGGCTTTCTCGACCTGCTGAAAAAGCAGCGTTCCCGGCGCCCGATTGATGGTGCGTTTATCGCCATCAGCCTCTCGGACCTGCTGCTGGGCAGCGATGCCGAGCGTGCCGCCCATGCCGCCGCGATCCGCTTGCGCATCCAGGAGCTGTACACCCAACTGGGCGTGCGCTTCCCGATCTACCTGATGCTCACCAAGCTCGACCTGGTGCCGGGCTTCATGGAGTTCTTCGACAACCTGAGCAAGGAAGAGCGCGCCCAAGTGTGGGGCATGACCTTCGCCCTGGACGACGGCAAGAACAGCGACAGCCCGCTGGCCCATCTGCAAAGCGAGTTCGCCGGCCTGGAACAGCGCCTCAACGAGCGCCTGGTGGAGCGCCTGCAACAGGAACGCGACCCGGCGCGGCGCGACCTGATCTACGGTTTCCCGCAGCAGTTCGGCGCGTTGAAGGATTGCCTGCAAGGCTTCCTCGAAGGCGTGTTCAAACCCAACGCCTTTGAAGAGCGCGTCTTGCTGCGCGGTGTGTACTTCACCAGCGGCACCCAGGAAGGCAGCCCGATTGACCGCTTGATCGGCGCCATGGCCCAGAGCATGAACCTGGACCGCCAGCACCTGGCGCGCCAGACCGGCACCGGGCGCAGTTACTTCATCGAAAAACTGTTCACCGCCGTGGCGTTTGCCGAGCGTGGCCTGGTGGGCGTCAACCCGAAGGTCGAGCGCCGTCGCAAGTGGATTGCCCGGGGTGTGCTGGCCGCAACCGTGGCGCTGGTACTGGTCGTCAGCACGTTGTGGTGGGTGAGTTATCGCGCCAACCAGGCCTACATCGCCCAGGTTGACCAGAAGGTCGCGCCGTTGGGCCAGACCGTGCAGAACCTCAGCCCGGCACAGCGCGAAGTACTCGCGGTGCTGCCCCTGCTTAACGCCGTGAAGAACCTCGCGGGCGACTCGCCGAGCTGGTCCGAAGGCTTGGGCCTGTATCAGGGCGACATGCTCGAAGCCGAATCCGCCAGCGTCTACCGCAAGCTGTTGATCGCCGTGTTCGCGCCCCGTTTGGTGACGCGCATCGAAGAGCAACTGCACGGTGGCGGCAATTCCGACTTCCTCTATGAAGGCTTGAAGGCCTACCTGATGCTCGCCGACAGCGAGCATTACGACCCGGACTTCATCAAGGCCTGGATCGCCCTCGACTGGGACCGCAACCTGCCGCGCGACCTGCCGGCGGACCAACGCCAGGCATTGATCGGGCACTTGCAGGCCTTGTTCGAGCGGCATCCGCCCAGCGCCCGTCTCGACCCGCGCTTGATCGACGACCTGCGTCGGCAACTGCAGCAACTGCCGGTGGCCCAGCGCGTCTACGACCGTATCAAGCGCCAGAAACTGCCGGAAGGCGTGCCGGACTTTCGCATCAACGAAGCGGCGGGCCGTGATGCGGCGCTGGTGTTCAGTCGCAAGAGCGGCAAGCCGTTGGGCGAACCGTTGAGCGGTTTCTTCACCGCCAAGGGTTATCGCCAGGGCTTCCTGCTGGCCAGCCTGAACCAGACTGGCACCCTCGCTGAAGAGCAATGGGTACTGGGCCACGAGCAGGCCGACCAACAAAACGTCGTCAGCCTCGCCGCCGATGTGCGCCGCCTGTACTTCCAGGACTATCAACGCCAGTGGGATGCGTTGCTGGCGGATATCGACTTTGTGCCGATCACCAGCGTGGCCCAGGCGGCCGACGTCTTGCGGGTGATTTCCGGGCCGACCTCGCCGCTGAAGAAGCTGCTGGTGGCGGTCTCCAAAGAGACCGACTTGCAAGCGGAAGAACGCTTGCTGGCCGCCAAGGGCGCGCCGGTGGAAGGTGGCGTGGACAAGCTCAAGGAACGCCTCGGCAGCCTGCTTGGCCAGGACCAGCCAACTGCGAATGCACCAGCGGCCAGTGAAGATCCGGTGACGGCGCACTTCGCCGAACTCAACAGCATCGTCAGCAAGAACGAAGGCGAACCGGCGGCCATCGATGGCCTGCTGGCGGACATGAATGCGCTGTATGTGCAGGTCAGCGCCATGGTCGGCGCCAGTGGCGATGCGTTGCTCGGCGAAGCGAAAAACCAGGCGGCGGCTGCGGCCACGCGGGTCAGCCTGAATGCCGAACGCCAGCCGCCGCTAGTGCAGGGCATGGTCAAGTCAGTGGTCAACTCCACCACCAACAGCATGATGGGCGGGGTGCGCAACCAGTTGAATGCGGCGTGGGTCAGCGAAGTGGTGAACGTGTATCGCCAGTCCCTGGCCGGGCGTTATCCGATGTCGCCCGGCAGTGCGCGGGACGCGACCCTGGATGACTTCGGCCAGTTCTTCGGGGTGGGCGGGGTGATGGACAATTACTTCCGCAAGTACCTGCAACCTTACGTCGACACCTCCACGCAAACCTGGCGCTGGCAGCCGGGCGCGGCGCAGAAACTCGGCATCGCGCCGGGCGTGCTGCAAACCTTCCAGCGTGCGGCGACCATTCGGGATGCGTTTTTCCGTGCCGGTGGCACCCAGCCGATCGTGCGCTTTGAACTCAAACCGGTGGCGATGGACGCGACCATCACCCAGTTCCTGCTGGACCTGGACGGCCAGCAACTGAGCTATGACCACGGCCCGAGCCGGCCGGTCGCGATGCAGTGGCCGAATCCCGGCAGCATTGGCGTGGTGCGCATTTCCATCATGCCGCCGTCAGCCAGCGGGCGCTCCGGCGTGACGCTGGACGGCCCGTGGGCCTGGTTTCGTCTGCTGGAGCAATCGGACCTGACCGCCGGCAATTCGCCGGACCGCTTCAACCTGCGTCTGCGGGTCGACGGCGCGAGCATCTCCTACGAGTTGCGGGCCAACAGTGCCTTCAACCCGTTCAAGAGCCGCGTGCTTAACGGCTTCAGCCTGCCGGAGCGGCTATGACCACGCTGGGTTTCTACGGCAAGTTGGCGTGCCGCGGCGACTTTGTCAGCCGCGCGCTGCCCCAGAGTTTTATCGGCCCTTGGGACAGTTGGCTGGCGTCCGGATTGCTCGCCAGCCAGACCCGCCTCGGGGCTGACTGGCTGAATGCTTACCTGGTCAGCCCATTGTGGCGCTTCGTGTTGGCGCCGGGTGTGTGCGGGCCGGACGCGGCGGTGGGCGTGGTGATGCCGAGCATCGACCGGGTGGGGCGCTATTTCCCGCTGACGGTGGCTGCGCTGTTGGATCACGACACCGACCCGGCCTCCGTCGTTGGCGGCCCGGACACCTGGTTTGAACAGGTGGAAGAGTTGTTGCTGAGCACGCTGGACGCCGGCGCCAGCTTCGAAGGTTTCAGCGGCGGGATCGAATCCCTCGGCGCTCCAGCCTGCCAACCTCGCACCTTGGGTAGTCGCTTTGCGGGCTTGCAGCGTGTCAACGCCACAGACCCTCAAGCGCGGATGACTGCGCTTGCCGAACAGGCCTGCGAAGGCGCGAGCCTGTGGTGGGGCCGTGGTTCGCAACAGATTTCTCCCGGTTTAATGCGGTGTCAGGGCTTGCCTGCTGCCGACGATTTTGCGCAATTTTTGCTCGGCCAAGAAGGTGTTGTGTAGATGCGGTCCACGTTCAAATCCGCCAGCAAAAGCCACGTCGGCATGGTTCGCCAAGTCAATGAAGACGCTTGCCTCGACCTGCCGGAAAACGGCCTGTGGGTGGTGGCCGACGGCATGGGCGGGCACGCGGCGGGGGATTACGTCAGCAGCCTGATTGTCGACAGCCTGCGCAGCATTCCCGTGGGCCGTTCCCTTGAGGAATACACGGCGGCGTTGCGCAGCGACCTGCTGCGAGTCAACGGCGCGGTGCGCGAAGAAACCGCCCACCGTGGCGTGACCATGATGGGCAGCACCGTGGTGTTGCTCGCCACCCGAGGCTTGCGCGGCGTGTGCCTGTGGGCCGGCGACAGCCGCCTGTATCGCCTGCGCGACGGCCTGCTGGAAAGCATTTCCCGCGACCACAGCTACGTGCAGGACTTGCAGGACAGCGGCCTGCTCAGCGAAGCCGATGCGCGGGTGCATCCACGGGCGAATATCGTCACCCGCGCGATTGGCGTGGAAGCACAGTTGGCGTTGTCGTCGGTCGACCTGTTGATCGCCCCCGGCGACAGTTACCTGCTGTGCAGCGACGGCCTGAACAAGACCGTCGAAGACCACGAGATCCGCGAAGTACTGAGCCATGCCGAGCCGGACGAAATCGTCCGCAGCCTGGTGCACCTGGGGCTCAATCGCGGCGCGCCGGACAACATCACCGCCATCGTTGTGAAGGTGTCGACATGAACATCATCATTCCCGGCTACGACATCGAAGGCGAAATCGGCGTTGGCGCCATGGCTAGCGTGTACCTGGCGACCCAGCGTTCCCTGGAGCGCAAGGTGGCGCTGAAGATCATGGCGGCGGCGCTGGCGGCCGACCCGAGCTTCTGCGAGCGCTTCCTGCGCGAAGGCAAGACCCTGGCGCGCCTGTCCCACCCGCACACCGTGACCATCCATGACATCGGCAATGTCGGTGAGCTGTACTACATGGCCATGGAATACCTGCCCAATGGCACGCTCAAGGAGCGCATCGCCGCGGGCCTGACGCCGGAGCAGGGGCTGACGTATATCCGCCAGATCGCCTCGGCGCTGGGTTATGCCCACGCCCAGGGCCTGGTACACCGCGATGTGAAGCCGGCGAACATTCTGTTCCGCGCGGATGGCACGGCGGTGTTGTCGGACTTTGGCATCGCCAAGTCCCTGGATGACCGCACGCAGTTCACCCAGGCCGGATTTGCCGTCGGCACGCCGAGCTACATGAGCCCGGAGCAGGCCCGGGGCCAGGAAATTGACGGGCGCGCCGACCTGTATGCGCTGGGCGTGGTGCTCTATGAAATCCTCGTGGGCAAGTTGCCTTACAACGGCACCGATGCGCTTTCCACAGCACTGGCACACCTGACTGAACCGCTGCCGGAATTGCCGGTGCACCACGGGCGCTATCAGGAGGTGCTGCGCAAGCTGCTGGCCAAGGACCCGGCGGAGCGCTTCCCGGATGCGGCGGCGTTGCTGCTGGCGCTGGATCAGTTGCCGAAGGAGGAGCAGGTAGAGGCGACGTTGATTCGGCCCCTGCCGATTCCGGTTGCGGTCTCCAATGACCTGGCCGGACTCACGCCGGTTTCCATCGAAATCCCGACCGAAAAGCCGCAGCCACAACCCGTGCGGCAACCGGTGGTGACGCCGACGCAACACTCGGCCGTGTCCGGACAAAACCGTGGGCCGGTGTTGGCGTTGGCGGCAGTTGCCGTGGCAGTCGCGCTGGCGATTGCGGGCGCAAGTTACTGGTGGTTGAAAGATGACGCGCCAGCCGCCGCGCCGCCGGTTGCCGAGGCGGCCAAGACCATCGCGCCGCCTGCCGCGCAACCGGTAGCGGCGCAGGTTGACGGCGGTCAACGCCCGTTGCTGATGGCCGGCAAGAAAACCCTGTTCCAGCGGGTACTGAGCAAGCCCGGCGCCAAGCTTTCCCACGAAGCGGGCGGGGCGCCTGGCGAAGGTTTGCCGGCGTTTTCCGTGCTCTATGTCTACCAACGCAAGGACGTCGACGGCAGCCCCTGGCTACGGGTTGGCGCCGCCACCGACGGGCGCAGCGACGGCTGGCTGCCGGCGGCGCAAGCCAGCGACTGGAAGCAGAGCCTGGTGCTCAAGTTCACCGAGCGTTCGGGCCGGGCGCCGGTGATGTTCCTGCGCCAATCTGCGGAAGTGGAAAAGCTGCTGGCCGATCCTGCCGCAGCGAAAAACCTGCTGCTCAAGGTGCAGAAAAACAGCGAGGACAACCAGCAAGTGCTGGCCTTGGAACCGGCCGCCAGTGCTGTGCCGCAGAACCAGTTTTACCTGCTGCCGATCTTCGACTCCAAAGAGAGCTTCGACGAAAACGGCCAGCCGGTGCAGTTGCTCAACGTCGCCTCCATCGACCCGGGCAACACGCCTAATGTCATCGCCAAGGCTGTCGGCCGAACGCCGGCGATCGATGCCAGCGCCGACGCCTTCCGCACTGCGGTGGTGCTGGTGGTCGACACCACGGTGTCGATGCAGCCCTACATCGACCAGGTTCGCGACGTGGTCCACGAGCTGCAAACCCGCATCGCCGAGCGTGGCGAACTGGACAGCGTGAGCTTTGGCCTGGTGGGTTTTCGCAACAGCATCAAGAAAACCCCCGGCCTGGAGTATGTAGCCAAGACCCTGATCACCCTCGACCAAGGGCGCGACCCGCAGCGCTTCCTCGACATGGCGCGGCAGGTCAAAGCGTCGACGGTGTCCAGCCACTCGTTCAACGAAGACGCGTTCGCCGGTGTCATGCAGGCGGTGGAAGGCATGGACTGGTCCGGCTACGGCGGGCGCTTGATCCTGCTGGTGACCGACGCCGGTGCGTTGCGCAAGAACGACCCGTTCGCCACCACCCAGATGAACGAAGCCGAAGTACGCCAGGCTGCATTGGGCAAGCAGATCAAGATCTACGCCTTGCACCTGCGCACCGACGCCGGCAAGAAAACCCACAGCGGCGCCGAAACCCAGTACCGCACCCTGACCGCCGACGCCAACCCGCAGATCGGCGACCTGTACACGCCGGTGCCCGGTGGCGATGTGCGCAAGTTCGGCGAGCGGGTCGACGAGATCGGCACGGTGTTCGCCAACCTGGTGCATCAGGTGCGCAGCAACACACCGCAGCCGGTGCCGCTGCTCAGTGCCGCGCCGACCCTGGCGGACAAATCCGCCGCCGTCGGTTACGCGATGCACATGGATTTCCTTGGCCGCAAAACCGCGAGCCAGGCGCCGCAACTGGTGAGTGCCTGGACCGCCGATCGCGACCTGACCAACACCGCGCTGCCGGCCTTTCAGGTGTGCGTGATGCTGACCAAATTGCAGCTCAACGATTTGCAGCAGTCCTTGAAACTGATCGTCGACGCCGCGCGCAAAACCCAGACCTCACCGAAGGATTTCTTCCAGGAAATCGCCAGCGCCTCGGCCTATATGAGCCGTGATCCACAGGCCTTGAAAAAGGGCGGCAACCTGGCGGACGGCGGCATCCTTGGCGAATACCTGGAAGGCCTGCCGTACCGCAGCAAGTCGCTGAACATGACCCAGGATTTGTGGCTGTCGTTGAGCGTGGCCGAGCAGGAAGACTTTATCGACGAGCTGGATTCGAAGATCCGCCTCTACGAAACCTTCCATAACGATGTGGCCAACTGGGTCCGTTTCGGCGATGCCGAGCCGGGTGATGCGTTGTACCGCGTGCCGCTGTCGACGCTGCCGTAATGCTGAACTTGAGCGCAGTGCACAAGAGCCGGGGCGTTGGTTCCCAGCGCTACAGCCTGGTGATACCGGGCTTGCAACTGCGTGCGGGTGAACAGTTGGCGGTGGTCGGGCCGAGTGGCTGTGGCAAGAGCACCTTGCTGGATTTGCTCGCGCTGGTGTTGGCGCCAGATCAGGTCGGGCAGTTCGATTTCAACCGCGTCGACATTGCCGGGCTTTGGCGTGGTAACCAGCAAAGCGCGCTGGCGGAGCTACGCAGTCGGCACCTGGGTTACGTGCTGCAAACCGGCGGCCTGCTGGGCTTTCTCGATGTGCGCGGCAACATTGCGTTGTCGCGGCAACTCCTGGGTTTGAAAGACGACGGCAGCGTGGCGCGGTTGGCCGAGCAGTTGGAAATCACTGATCAGTTGGACAAGAAGCCGGCGGCGTTGTCCGTCGGCCAGCGTCAGCGGGTCAGTTGCGCAAGAGCCCTGGCCCACGGTCCGCAGCTGTTGCTGGCGGATGAGCCCACCGCTGCGCTCGACCCGTTGAACGCCGAGCGGGTGATGCAGGCGCTGTTGGCCCAGGCCCGGCATAACGGCGCGTGCTGCGTGATCGCCACCCATGATGAGCCCCTGGCCCGGGCCAGCGGCTTGCAGGTGCGGCGCATCAGTTGCCGTCGCGACGCCGACGGCGGCGTCACCGCCACCCTCGGGGAGGCGTGCTGATGCGTATCGCCCTGGTGGCTTCCCTGGCCTGGCAGGATTACCGCAACGATGCGTGGCTGTCGGTGTGTTCGGTGCTGGCGCTGGTGGCGGTGATCGCGCCGTTGCTGGTGTTATTCGGCCTGAAATTTGGACTGGTTAGCAGTTTGACCGAACGTTTGGAGAACGACCCGGCCACCCGGGAAATTATTCCGTTGGGCGGTGGTCGATTCAGCAGTGAATTTGTCGAGCAGCTCCGCCAGCGCAGCGACGTGGCGTTCGCCTTGCCGCGCACCCGGCAGATTGCGGCGACGGCGCAGTTGGAGGCGGTGACGGTGGAGATGCTGCCGACCGCCGCCAACGACCCATTGCTGGCCGGCCTGCCGATGCCCAAGGGCCTGGATCAGATCGTGCTGAGCCACACCGCTGCCGAAAAGCTCGGGGCAAAGGCCGGGGATTGGCTGGAGGCGAGTTTTGGGCGCCAGGTGGCGGGGCGCATCGAGTCGCAACGCCTGCGGGTTCAAGTGCTGCAGGTAGCGCCGCTGGAAGCCTTCGCCCGGGATGGATTGTTTGCACCCTTGGGCTTGCTGGAAGCGGCGGAAGATTATCGCGATGGCCGCGCGGTGCCGGCGTTTGGCTGGGACGGCGATGCGGTGGGCGTCAGCGAGCAACGGGTATACCCGGCGTTCCGTTTGTATGCGCGGCGCCTGGTGGATGTGGAGCCGCTGCGGGTGTATTTCGCCGGGCAGAATCTGTTGGTGTCGACCCAGGCCCAGACCATCGCCCAGGTGCAGTCGTTGAGCCGCAACCTGTCGATCGTGTTCTGGATCATCGCCGGGCTGGCGTTGGCGGGCGCGTTTGCCGCGATCTTTGCCGCGGCGCTGGCGTCGGTTGCACGCAAGCGCCGGGAGCTGTCGGTATTGCGGCTGTTGGGGTTTTCCACCGCCGGGTTGTTGCTGTTTGTGGTGTTGCAGGCGCTCTACAGCGCGGGGTTTGCCGCTGTATTGAGTGGGCTTTTATATGGCTTGGCAGAGTCCGGCCTGAACCAATTATTCGTGCAGGTGCCGGGCGAATACGCCAGTCACCTGCTGGCGCGTCACTACGGCCTGGCCCTGGCAGCTGTCCTCGGCGTCAGCGCCGTGGCGGCGGCGTGTGGCGGTTGGCGTGTGGCGCGTATCCAGGCTTCTGAAGGAATCAGAGATGTATAAGTTACTGGGCGCCGCCATGGCGCTGACCCTGTCCTGCGTGGCCTGGGCCGATGAGGCGAGCGACAAGCTGGACAACCCCAAGCCGTTGCCGGATGACGTCAGCCTGCCGCTGCCCTGCGAAGGCAACATGGTGTTCCGCTATGCCTACGTGCTGGCCCAGGGCACCCTGGATGACCGCGAGATCAGCCTCGGCTACCCGTTCAGCGAAGGTGAAGCGGGCTATCAGCAGTCGTTCATTTCCGGTTATCGCCGCGACTTCATCAACGGCCAGTTCACCCTCAAGGACCTGCCCAAGGACTGGAACAAGGTCATCGCGCCGCTGATGCCGAAGACCGACGCCAAGACCCCGCTCAAGCCCATGCTGTACTTCATCGGCAAGTACGAAGTCACTGCGCGGCAATATGCGCAGGTCATGTCCCAGGCGCAATCCCTGGCCAGTGGCGAACCCGCCCCGGCGTGCGATGTACCTACCGGGATGGCGGCGCGCTTGCCCAAGGTCAAGCTGTCGCGCTTTGAAGCCGAACGTTTCTCGGCGGTGTACAGCGCCTGGTTGATGAAATATCACCGCGAGCTGCTGCCGGTGAGTGGTCGCGGTGCTTCGGCGGACGACGGCGGCCTGGGCTTTGTGCGCCTGCCTACCGAAGTGGAGTGGGAGTTTGCCGCGCGCGGTGGCCAGGCGGTCAGCCGTCAGGACCTGGAAGGCCGGCTGTTTCCACGGCGTACCGAGGGCAGCGAAAGCGATGGTCCCCTTGCCGATTACGCGGTGTTCAATCAGGTCGCGGGTGGCACCGGCCAGGCCGCACGGCTGATGCCCATCGGCACCAAGCTGCCCAACCCGATCGGCATGTTCGATGTGATCGGCAACGCAGCGGAAATGGTCCAGGAATCCTTCCAACTGGTGCACGCCGGGCGTCGCCAGGGCACCTACGGCGGCTTTGTGGTCAAGGGCGGTAATTATCTGGAAGGCGAGGGCACGCTGTTCACCGGCATGCGCCGCGAGTACCCGTTGTTCGCCGCCGACGGTACCGAACAAAGCAACGAGACCACCGGCTTTCGCGTGGCGATTGGCGCCTTGTCGGCACCGCGTTCGCGCTACAAGGAACTGTTTGCCCAGTGGCAGAAGGAAGGTCGCCTGGCCTCGCTGACCGATGCCATCGACGACGCCCAGGACCCGACCAAGCGCCTGGACAGCATCATCGCCGCCAGCGTCGACCCGCGCCTGCAAGCGGAGCTCGGCCTGGTCAACGAAGAGCTCAAGCGCAACGTCTCGCTGATCGCCCAGCAGCGCGAAGAAGCGGCCGGCAACCTGATTCAGTCCGCGGCCCTGGTGGCCGAGACCATCAACAACTACAACATCCGCCTGATCAATTTGCAGAAGAGCCGCCAGCAGGCCATCGACGCCAAGGACGAGGCCAGCGCGCAGCTGTTCGCCACGGCGATCACCAATGGGCGCAGTGCGCTGGACGGCGCGGTGGCGATCTACATCGACAACCTGGCCACCGGCACGCGCTACACCGATGCGGTGATCCAGGCGCAGTTTCAACGGATCAAGGAAGAGTTGGATCGCAAGCCGGTACTGGGCAAGAGCCTGGTGACGCGTGCGACGTTATTCGTTCGCCATGTGGGCAACTACCGCAAGCAACAGCGGGCCGACCCGGCGACGATTTTGAAGGAATTGCTCGCAGCGAGCGGTCAGCGGTCTTGACCGCTGGTTGTACGGCGAGCTTGGAAGGGACTCAGGCGGCGGTGGGCCGTGCTGGGCAAGTCAAACTTAAAAGAGAACACAACGATGATTTTTTCCCGTAAGGCAGTTTCCAAGCGTCATCTGCTGCTGATTGCCGCAGGCTTCAGCACGGTGCTGACCGGTTGCGCAACGTCGCCGACCAACAAGGTCGCCTCGACCACCAAGGTCGAGTACTACCCGAACTGCTACGAGCCGGTGCAGCACCTGCGTACTACCGATTCGGACCTGACCAAGTCGGTGGTCACCGGTGCCGCCCTGGGTGCGGCCGGTGGTGCATTGCTGGGCGCCTTGACCGGCGACTCCGACAAGCGCGGCCGCAACGCTGCCATCGGTGCAGCGGGCGGCGCCCTGGCCGGTGGTGCAGCGGGTTACTACACCGAGCGCCAGAAGCAGATCACCGATGACAACCAGCGCATCGCGTCCTACGCCACCGACGTCAACAAGCGCGCTTCCGATATCGACCGCAGCACCGCGTACGCCAAGGCGTCCCAGCAGTGCTACCAGAGCGCGTTCACCAAGCTGGTGGCTGACCGCAAGGCCAAGACCGTCAACGACGTCGAAGGCCGCAAGCGCCTGGCAGAAATCGTCTCGGGCCTGAAAGAGTCCAACGACCTGATCGTCGCGGTGAACGGCAAGGCCAGCGAAGACCTGAACAACTACACCCAGGCGTACGAGCAGGATCTGCAACAAGTGGGTGTACAACGCGCCGACGTAGTCACTGTTGCGACTGCCGATACCACGCCGGTGGTGACGCCAGCCAAAGGCAAGAAGCCGGTAAAAGTCGCGAAGAAGCCGGTGCTGCCAACCGTGCCGAAAGAAGCCGTAGCCACCGAGAAAACCATCCAGACCGCCCAGACCAAGCAAGCTGAAAGCAAGCAGGTTGCCAGCGCCGGTAAAGCGCAGATCGAAGGCACTTGCCGTGATCCGAACCTGGCGGATTGGGCACCGGTTCCTTGCCCTAACGTCTGAGGCAAGTTGTTGCTATAAGCGTTAAACGCCAGCCGATCTCCTGCTAAAACGGGAGATCGGTAGCGTTATTTGCACAAATCGTTAAACTGCTGCGGCCACCCAATAATTACACTGAGGCCGTGTGCATGAAATTTCGTTTTCTTCTCTGGATGCTTGGCCTGTTGATGGGCAAAGCCAGCCGCACCAACCCTGCGTTCCAGCAGCAGTTGGGTGACAAGGACCTGGCGTTCCAGTTGCAGACCCTCGACGGCAAGGTTGCCCGTCACTTCATCGTCAAAGACCAGCGCATTACCAGCCGCTCGGGTGTTCATCCCGCGCCTGCGTTTGCCATCGCCTTCAAAGACGCCGCCTACGGCTTCGCCACGATGCAGGCGAAGAACAAGCAACTGGCGTTCATGACGGGGATTCAGGACAAGTCGATCCAGATCAAGGGCAACCCGGCGCTGGTGATCTGGTTCCAGGGGTTGACCAAGTATTTGAAGCCGAAGAAAAAGCCCAAAGGCTAGGGGTTCTTCAGCAATACTGCGTCGCCTGCATTCGCGAGCAAGCCCGCTCCCACATTCGACCGAGTTCCAACTTTGGAATGGGATTGAATGTGGGAGCGGGCTTGCTCGCGAATACGGTGTAACAGGCGCCCGATTTATCCCTGGCTGAACTGCGAAGCCAACTCGCGCAACAACGTTTCCGCGTCCAGCACCTTGCTCACCACATCCTCTGCCTTGTCCCGGGTCAGCCCCAGGCGCTCAAGCAGTTCGTCCGGGATGGATTCATCCGGCCCCGAGCCGATGCCGCGGCTGCGCAGCAAGCGCACGGCCAGGCACACCAGGTTCGGGTATTCCGCATATTGGCCGTCGTAGGTCGGGTCGTGCTGGAAGCGCAGGGCGGTGGACAGTTCGTCCGGCATGTCCCAATAGCGCATCAACCACGCACCAATCTGCTCGCGGCTGATGCCCAGCAGATGCTGCTCGATGTAGCTGTGGCACAGGTGCGGGTTGACCTCCAGGTGCCGGCAGATCAGTGAGAAGTGCGGCGGGAAGACGTGGGCCAGCAACAGGTAGCCGAAATTGTGCAGCAGGCCGGCGAGGTACGTCAGCCCGGCTTCCGGGCGCTGGGCGCGGGGCATGGCGCGGGTCAGGCCTTCGATGACGGCAGCGGTGTAGATCGACTGGTGCCAGTACGGCGTGGCCTGTTGCGGGTGGTCCTTGGGCAGGCTCAAGGTCTTGCCCAGGGCCAGGCCGAGTGCGAGGTTGATCACCAGGTCAAAGCCCAGCACGCGCACGATGGCGTCTTCCACCGAGCGGATCTTGCCCGGCGAGGCGTAGTAGGGCGACGCGGCCCAACTCACCACCTGGGCGGCCAGGGCCGGGTCGGTTTCGACCACGCCGGTGATGTCGTCGATGGTGGCGTTGGGGTCGACCCGCAGCTTGATGATCTTTTGCGCGGTATCGGCCAGCGGTGGAATTTCGATGGTGGCTTCCAGGCGCTGCTGGATACGGCGGGCGGTGAACGCCTGCATCGCCTGGGTGATTTCCTCGCGGTCGTCGTTGGGGCGATCCAGGTTTGGCCGGATGTTGCTCAGCGGCTCGCCGAAATGCGCGGCGCTGGCCTTGGTCAGCATGCTCTTGAACGCGTCGCTGGAAATCTCCAGCAGCAGCCCGGCTTCGCCCGAGTGCACCAGCACGGTCGGCTCACGCAACAGGCTTTCTTCGTAGAGGCAGGGAGAACTGGTCAGCGGCGGCAGGCCGGGCAGCAGGCTCAGGCTGTGCTTGCCGAGCATGCGCTCCAGGCGCTCCGGCGACACGGCCGTGAGGCGCCGACCGGTGAGCTCGGCGAGGCGATTAAGGTCCAGCAACTGGTTCTGTGGAAACAGCACCATGAGTGCACCCACGGCATCATCGAGCAGTACGGCTTGAACCTTCTGCGCCGGGTTCAGGCCGGGGCGTTCGGCAACTTCCGTGTAGCTGATGGCGAGCTTTGCAAGCAGCGTCCGAATCACCGAGGGTGCAGTCGGTGGGGCTGTGGCGAGGGCAACTTCTGACATGGCCTGAATCCAATTTCCTACAGTCATTGGAGTATAACCAGCTTGATACAAGTGAGGGTTGTCTAAGTGAGTCAGCCGTCACACTTGGCCGTATTGCTGCCCATGTCTCAGCCAGCGATCCAGCAGCGGGCTGACGTGTTCCGGCCAACGCTCCAGTAACGCCTGGGCCGCGTCGCGCACGGCGGGCAGCAAGTCGGCATCGCGCATCAGGTCGGCGACCTTGAATTGCAGCAGGCCGGTCTGGCGGGTGCCGAGCATCTCGCCGGGGCCGCGCAGTTCGAGGTCTTTTTCGGCGATCACGAAGCCGTCGTTGGTTTCGCGCATGATCCCCAGGCGCTGGCGACCGATCTGCGACAGCGGCGGGTGGTACAGCAGCACACAGTGGCTGGCGGCGCTGCCCCGGCCGACGCGGCCGCGCAATTGGTGCAGTTGGGCCAGGCCCAGGCGCTCGGGGTTCTCGATGATCATCAGGCTGGCGTTGGGGACGTCGACGCCTACTTCAATCACCGTGGTCGCCACCAGCAATTGCAGGTTGCCGGCCTTGAACTCGGCCATTACCGCGGCCTTTTCCACCGGCTTCATGCGACCGTGAATCAGCCCGACCTTGAGTTCGCCCAAGGCGCTGGTGAGGTCTTCGTAGGTGGTTTCGGCGGCCTGGCAGGTCAGCTCTTCGGATTCTTCGATCAGCGTGCACACCCAATACGCCTGACGGCCTTCGGCGCAGGCGCCGCGCACCCGTTCGATGACTTCGACGCGGCGGGTGTCGGTGACGAGCACGGTGTTGACCGGCGTTCGGCCCGGCGGCAGTTCGTCGAGGATCGAAGTGTCGAGGTCGGCGTAGGCGCTCATGGCCAGGGTGCGCGGGATCGGTGTGGCGGTCATGATCAACTGGTGCGGGCTCATGCGGCCGCCCACGCCTTTCTGGCGCAGGGCCAGGCGCTGCTGCACACCGAAGCGGTGCTGTTCGTCGATGATCACCAGCGCCAGATTCTTGAACTTCACTTCGTCCTGGAACAACGCGTGGGTGCCCACCACCATCGGGGCGCCGGCGGCGATCTGCTCCAGGGCGGCTACGCGGTTCTTGCCCTTGAGCTTGCCGGCCAGCCACGCGACTTCCAGGCCCAGCGGTTCGAGCCAGCGCTTGAAGGTGATGAAGTGCTGCTCGGCGAGAATCTCGGTGGGCGCCATCAGCGCCACCTGATAGCCGGCTTCGAGGGCCTGCAACGCGGCGAGGGCGGCGACCACGGTTTTACCCGCGCCCACGTCGCCCTGGATCAGCCGCAGCATCGGTTCTTTCTGGCTCAGGTCGTAGGCAATTTCGTTGCCGACCCGTTGCTGGGCGCCCGTCGGTGCAAACCCCAGGTTGGCCAGGTATTGCGCAGGCAGGCGCTTGGCCTTGGGCATGGCCGGCGCGCGCAGCGAACGCATGCTCTCGCGCAGGCGCTGCTGGGACAGTTGATGGGTCAGCAGTTCTTCGAACGCCAGGCGATGCTGGGCCCAGTGATGACCGAGAGCCAACTCGTCGACGTCGGCGTCGGCGGGTGGGTGATGCAGGTAGCGGATAGCATCATCCAGCGGCGCCAGTTGATAGTCGCGCGCCAGTTCCTGGGGCAGCCAGTCGGGCAGGCTTTTTGGCCCGAGCATCGTCAGAGTCTGCATGCACAGTTGGCGCAAGCGCTGCTGGGTCAGGCCCTCGGTGAGCGGGTAAATTGGCGTGAGGGTGGTGTCTACCGGCGGCGGTTCGTCGCCGGTAATCGCGCGGTATTCCGGGTGATAGATTTCCAGCCCCGAAGCGCCGGGCCGGGCTTCGCCGTAGCAGCGCACGCGGGTACCACGCTTGAGGCCTTCCTTCTGGGCGTTGCTGAAGTGGTAGAAGCGCAGGCTCAGGCCGCCGGTGCCGTCTTGCAGGCGCACGACCAAACTGCGGCGCTTGCCCATGACCACGTCGGCGCCGCTGACGGTGCCTTCAACCACGGCGTCCTGCCCAGGGCGCAAGTGGCCGATGGGCACCACGCGGGTGCGGTCCTGGTAACGCAGGGGCAGGTGGAACAGCACGTCCTGGAGATTTTCCAGCCCGACCTTGGCCAACTTCTCGGCCATGGCCTCCCCGACACCCTTGAGTGCCGTCACCGATACCTGCGACAGCTCAGTCATACCGTTACTTAGCTCGCAGCAGGCGGCTTGGCCACCGAACACAGGCGGATCGAGTCGGCGAGGATTTCAATCGCTTTCGGACGCGGGAAGCTCGCACGCCAGGCAATCGCCACGGTGCGGAACGGTACCGGCGGCGTCAGTGGGCGCACGGCGATTACGCCGGGGGCGTAGTGATGGCTGTCGACCGCCGACAGCGGCAGGATCGAGATACCCAGTCCGGAGGCGACCATATGGCGAATGGTTTCCAGGGAGCTGGACTCCACGGTGGTGTGCTTGGCGCCGTCGTTGCCCTTGGTCAGGGTCGGGCAGGCTTCCAGCACCTGGTCGCGGAAGCAATGGCCTTCGCCCAGCAACAGCAGGCTCTTGTCGTTGAGCAGGCCCGCGTCGATGGTGTCTTTCTGCGTCCATGGGTGGGACGCCGGCATCAGCACGTAGAACGGCTCATCGTAGAGCGGCAGCGTCAGCACATCCGCCTCGTTGAACGGCAGGGCGATGATGATCGCGTCCAGCTCGCCGTTGCGCAGTTTGTCGCGCAGCACGTGGGTGAAGTTTTCTTCGATATACAGCGGCATCTGCGGCGCGACGCGGTGCAGTTGCGGAATCAAGTGCGGGAACAGGTACGGGCCGACGGTGTAGATGGCGCCGACTTTCAGCGGGGCGGTCAGCTGGTTCTTGCCGGCCTGGGCCAGCTCGCGAATGCTTTGGGCCTGTTCCAGAACCTTCTGGGCCTGGGCGACGATGCCTTCGCCGACGGGCGTCAGGCGCACGGCGCTTTTGCTGCGCTCGAAAATCAGCACACCGAGTTCGTCTTCAAGCTTCTTCACACCCACCGACAGCGTCGGCTGGCTGACGTGGCAACGCTCGGCCGCGTGGCCGAAGTGCTGCTCTTGGGCGAGGGTAACGATGTAGCGTAATTCTGTAAGAGTCATAGCGGGCGTCCATGAGGTTGCGGGCCAAGCATACCGGCTGCAATCGATAGACGCACGTTATCAGACAGCGTAGGGGCCGCGACACCGGTTAATCGGGTATCGCCGCCCCGTATTTCACTTTTGCGGGTACTTGAAGGTGAAGGTTTCGGTGAAGGGAGCCCACCATTCAGGCACGCCGGTTTCCTTGTCTACATGGTGGAAGAAGCCCTTGATCTGTGGGCTTTCATAGCGCAACACCACGGTGTAGGTGCCGGGGCCGTCCATTTTCACGTTGTTGGCGTAGTGGGCGCCGTCTTTGGCCACCATCGGCAACAGCGTGCCGATTTCCTTGTAGTCGGGCGAGCCCTGCTTGACCAGTGAGTAGCTGATGGTCAGGTAGGGCACCCACTCACCGTTGGACAGGCCGTATTTGTTGTCGGCGGTGGCGTGCACATCGGTCTCAAGGTGTACCGAGTCCTTGCTCATCACCATGCCTGGCGGCATGGGCGCCATTTCGATGCCCACCAAGTACGAGGAGGCGATCTCCATGTCATTGATCTGCACCGGTCCGCCAATCGGGTATTCGCGGGCTTGGGCGAGGGAGGAAGCGGCCACGGCGCTGACGAGCAGCAGTGCGGCGGCGAAGGGGTTGCGCAGGTGTTTCATGGTGGGGCTCCTGGGGCGGTTAATGTGATTGTGTCGGGCGTGAATGCAGTAAACGGTTACCCAGCACCAGGAGCGAGAGGGTGACGAGCCACGCCACCAATTGAACGCCCAGAGGTCGGTCGGTGTAGCCCACCAGCGCGGTCAATGCGCGGCCGGTGAGGCTGCCATCGGAGACCAGCCAGGAGGTGTCCCAGAGCTGGTAGCCCCAGGCGGGAATCAGGTCGATACCGGCGAGGATCGCGGCGGCCCGGCCAGCCATGCCGGCGGCAAGCAAGGCGATCATCCAGCCGGTAATCGAGAACAGGCGCTTGAGGCTGATGGCGACCAGGCCGCGGTACATCAGCCAGGACAGCGCGGCGCCGGCGACGATGCCGAGCACGCCGCCGGCCAACATCGACAGTGGGTCTGTCTGGCTGGATGCGGCGATGCCATAGAGGAACAGCACGATTTCCGAGCCTTCGCGCAGCACGGCCACGGTGATGACCACGGCCAGGGCCCAGAGTGATTTTTCACCCTTGAGTACTGAATTGCCGGCGCTGCGCAGTTGGGTCGCCAGCTCGCGACCATGACTGGCCATCCATAAGTTGTGCCAGCCCAGCATGACCACGGCGACTACCAGGATGGCTGCGTTGAAAATCTCCTGGCCAAAGCCCTGCAGCGCCTGGGTAATTGCGCCGGTAAATAGTGCGAGGATGCCGGCACCGAGCACGCCGGCTGCGATTCCGCCGCCAATGAACAGCCCACGTCTTGCCAGGCCCTGGGTGGCGGCCATCACGATGCCCACCACAATCCCGGCTTCCAGCACTTCTCGAAACACGATCAAGAGACAGGCCAGCATGGCTTACTCCTTGGCCGCGACGGCGGTGACCGTGCCTTTGGCCTGGTCGGGGTGGTAGTCATCGAAGAAGGTGTAGGTGCCGGGATGCAGCGGGCCGGCAAACACCGTGATGGTGTTGCCGGGGACGATGATTTTTTCGAATTTCATGTCGTAGCTTTCGAACTCGTCGACGCTTTCATCATGGCTGGTGAGTTGAATGCGAAAGCGCTCACCGGCCGGCACCTCGAACGTCGAGGGGCTGAAGGTGTGGTTCTGAATGACCAGGGTGACCAGCTGATCCGCCTGTGCAGCGACGGGTAAAGCCAGTAGGAGGAGAGCCAGCCGGGCAAGGTTGGGCATGCCGAATGTCCGCTAATGAGAACTATTCGCGGATAATTAGCGTTGTCTTTAAGTGTTACAAGTGAAGATCGAGTTAGGTGTTGACTCGTTCAAGCCTGGTTCAGGTTGCGGTGATGCGCGGGGGAGGGAGCAACAGCCGTGGGCACCCGAGAGTGCCCACGGTGGGGGTTAGCGGCGACGTTTTTCGATGTTGTAAACGAACGGTGCAACGATCTCGATGCTCCCGCCTTTCAACATGTCGGCCGGCGGCTTGGGCAGCGGCTGGGCACGACGGATCATGTCGAGGGTGGCGCGGTCCAGGTCGGCGTTGCCGGAGCGGCCCACCAGTTCGTAGGACAGCACGTTGCCATCGGCATCCACCACGAAACGCAGGCGGTTCAGGCCTTCCTTGCCACGCGCCTGGGCGCCCGGCGGGTACTTCTTGTACTTCTGCAGGTGGCCCAGCAGGGTACTTTCCCAGGTGGCCTTGGCCGCGATCTGCTGCGGTGAAGGGCCCGGTTGTGGCTGGGCGGATTTTTCCGTAGGCGCGTTGTTCTGCGGAGTTTCGCTCGGCGGCTCTTCGGAAGGTTTTTCCTTGGGCGGATCGGGCTTCTTCTCCACAGGCTTGGGCGGCTGTGGTTTTGGCTTGGGCTTGACCGGCTTTGGCACCTGGATCGTCGGCTTAGGTGCCTCGGCCAGTTTCGGCAATGGCAGCTCTTCGACTGGCGCAGGCGGCTGTGGCGGCGTGATCACCTTCGGCGGGGCCGGAGGTGGTGGCGCCGGCATCGGTGCCAGGTCGATGACCATGGCGGCCGGAGGCAGCTGGACCATATGTGGCGCCGACCACTGGAGCGCGATGATGATCGCGACGGCGTGGACGCCCAGCACGACGGCAAGGCTGGTGCCATAACGCGTCAGTTTGTGGCGCGTCGTGATCATTTCTTGGCTGCCGTCTCAAGTCCGACCAGGCCTACCTTGAGGTAGCCGGCCGCCCGCAGGGCATCCATCACGCTCATCAGGTCGCCGTAGTCCACGCCCTTGTCGGCCTGGAAGAAGATGGTCGTGTCTTTCTTGCCCTGGGTCTTGGCGTCGAGCACCGCGCCCAGGGTTTCGGATTTGACTTCTTCTTCGCCCAGGAACAGACGCTGGTCCGCCTTCACGCTGAGGAATATCGGTTTCTCCGGCCGCGGCGCAGGTTTCGCGCTGGAAGCGGGCAGGTCGACCTTGATATCCACGGTGGCCAACGGTGCAGCCACCATGAAGATGATCAGCAGCACCAGCATCACGTCGATAAACGGCGTGACGTTGATTTCGTGGTTCTCGACGAGCTCGTCGTCGCCTTGATTCAAATGCAGGCCCATGGCCGATTACCCCACTTTCACCATATGCGGTTGCGAGCTGCGCTCGGAAGGCAGGTGATCGAGGTCACGGCTGACCAGCAACAGGACTTCTGCCGAAGCGTCCGATACCTGAGCCTTGTAGCCGGCGATCGAACGGGCGAAGACGTTGTAGATCACCACCGCAGGAATCGCGGCAACCAGGCCCAGTGCGGTTGCCAGCAGGGCTTCGGCGATGCCGGGCGCCACGACGGCGAGGTTGGTGGTCTGGGTTTTGGCGATGCCGATGAAGCTGTTCATGATGCCCCACACGGTACCGAACAGGCCGACGAAGGGCGCGGTGGAACCGATGGTGGCCAGCACGCCGGTGCCGTTGCTCATGTTGCGACCGCAGGCGGCAACCAGGCGCTCAAGACGGAAACTGACGCGCTCCTTGATGCCTTCCTTTTCACGGGTGTTGGCCGACAGGCGCATCTCTTCGAGTGCGTCGTGAACCAGCAGGTGCGCCAGGGTGCCCTTCTTCGCCGCGCTTTCGCTGGCTTCTTTCAGGGTGGTGGCTTTTTTCAGGTGGACGATTTCAGTGCGCAGGCGACGCTTGGCGCCCAGCAGTTCGAAGCCCTTGGCGATCCAGATGGTCCAGGTGATGATCGAAGCGATGGCCAGGCCGATCATCACGATCTTCACGATGATGTCAGCGTTCTGGTACATGCCCCAGGGCGACAGGTCGTGTGCCATGCCCAGGCTGTTGTCTTCTTCCAGCACGACGCCGGATTCGTCAGCCGGTGCGCCTTCGGCGGCCAGGGCCGGGTCGGTCGCGGCCGGTGCGGCGGCTGGCGCAGGAGCGTTTTGCTCTGTAGCTTGCGCGCTCGCTGCAGGCGGGGCGGCCGGCGCGGTGTTGTCGGCGAACGCGGCGGTCGGTGCCAGCAGGACGCTGAACAGCACTGCAGCAATCGCACGCCAGGCGCGGGATGGGCTGTGAGGCTTGGTTGGCGAAGCGGGGGATGTATTGCGTGTCATGCTGGCCGGACCTGAGAGAAAAAAATGAGTGAGCGTCCTTCCAGACCGTAACGGGTCGAGGACAAATGGGCGGTTATTATTGCAAGTAATTCTTGTTAACAGAAGTAATACAGTTACTTTATTTGTCGTTTTGCTGGCCGCTGGTCATCTGCGGGGGCTAACCTTGACCTTTAAGAACGGAGTTTTGTGATGTCTGCGCCTTCTGTGGTGATTGCCGGTTGCGGCGATGTCGGTAGCCGTCTGGCCACCCAATTGCTGGCCCAGGGCTGGGAGGTTCATGGCCTGCGGCGGGATATTTCGCGCCTTCCCAAGGGCGTTATCGGGATTGCCGGCGACCTGTTCAATGAAGACTGCCCCGATACCTGGCCGGTGGGCGGGGTGGATTACCTGGTGTATTGCGCGGCCGCCACCGATCACGACGAGGCGGGTTATCGTGCGGCATACGTGCAAGGGTTGCGGCATGTGCTGGAGTGGCTGAACGACTACGGCCAGGAGCCCAAGCACCTGCTGTTTGTGTCCAGCAGCAGTGTGTATGGGCAGCAGAACGGTGAGTGGGTCGACGAAAGCTCCGAGACCAAGGCAGGCGGTTATTCCGGCCAAGTCATGCTGGAAGCCGAGCAAGTGGCGTTGAATAGCGGCATTCCCGCGAGCGTGGTGCGCCTCACCGGTATCTATGGCCCGGGCCGGGAATGGCTGCTGAGCCAAGTGCGCCAGGGCTATCGCGTGGCGATTGATCCGCCTTTATATGGCAACCGGATTCACGCGGATGACGCGGCGGGTTTGCTGGCGTTTTTGCTGCAGCACGTGGAGCAGGGGGGTGTGCTGGATAAGTGCTACATCGGCGTTGACGATGCTCCGGCCCCGCTGGCCGAGGTGGTTGCCTGGTTGCGCGAGTACCTTGGCGTGACCGAATGGGCCGAGAACGCCAGCGTCCGCCGTGCTGGGAGCAAACAATGCAGCAATGCCCGGGCCAAGGCGCTGGGCTGGGTGCCGCGTTATCCGAGTTACCGCGAAGGGTATGCGGCGATCCTGGAGGGTTGATCGCGGCGTGAAGAAAAAGGAGCCTGAGGGCTCCTTTTTTGCATCACTGTTTTTCCAGCAACCACTGTCGTGGCCCGGGGGTAAACGAGGGTACCTCGTCGGCCTGGGCGGTGTTGATCGCCTGGAAGATCTCCAGTTGCTTGCCCTTGCGCGCAAAGATCCACGGGTTGCCCTGGCCGTTCAACTGTAGCCAGATACTGTCGTAGCCGCCGCTCATGGAGGCGCAATCGCCCGCCAGGCACAGCGAGTACTGATCGGCGCCGGGCAAGCCGGTTACCTGGCCATTGGCCTGGAACTGTACGGTGGCGCCTTCGCCAGTGCCGCTGCTGATTTTCCAGGTGCCGCCCATGTAGGCGGCGTACAGGGTGCGTTCGAAGTTGGCACCCAGTGGCGCGCCTTCGGGGGCTGGATCCTTGGCACGGGCGAACAGTTGCTCGGGCTCGTTATCATTGGCCCCTTGCAGCAGCAGCTTGCCTTTACGCTTGAGTTCAGTGGCGGAGCTGCCGTAGAAATCGACACTCCAGGCGCCGGATTTTTCACCCAGCAATTTGCCTTCAGCTACTTCAAAACCGTTGTAGTAGCGGGCCTGGGACGCTTTGGTGTTCACCTCCCATTCGAGGTTCGGACCATAGCTCTGCAGGGCTTCACGCAAAGGGCCGCCCTTGGCTGCCGCGTCGATGGCGGCCTGGTTGATCCAGGTGCCGCTCACATCCAGGTCGGCGGGATTGCTGGCGCAGCCGCCGAGCAACAGGGCGAGCAACGAAGAGGCAACGAGCGCTTTGCGCATTACGAAATCCTTCCAAGAACCAATTCGGCGCAGCCTTCCCGTGGAAGCGCTGCGCCGGATGTTTTACTCGATGACCAGAATGGCGTCCATCTCAACCTGCGCGCCCTTTGGCAGGGCGGCAACGCCGATGGCGGCGCGGGCAGGGTACGGCTGTTCGAAGTATTTGCCCATGATCTCGTTGACCTTGGCGAAGTGGCTCAGGTCGGTGAGGAAGATGTTCAGTTTGACGATGTCCTTGAACGAACCGCCCGCAGCTTCGGCAACCGACTTCAGGTTTTCGAAGACCTGGATGGTCTGGGCTTCAAAGCCTTCAACCAGCTCCATGGTTTTTGGGTCCAGTGGAATCTGGCCGGACATGTAGACGGTATTGCCCGCCTTGATCGCCTGGGAATAAGTACCGATTGCTGCTGGTGCCTTGTCGCTGGTGATAACAGTCTTGGTCATGAATGACTCCTTGTAATGGATGGGCTAGGCGCGCATGCGGGTGATGCGGATGACCCCGGTCAGGGCGCGCAGTTTCTTGATCACGCGGGCCAGGTGCACGCGATCGTGCACGCTGACCACCAGTTGGACCACGCTGATGCGGCCATCGCGTTCGTCCATGCTGATTTTCTCGATATTGCCGTCGGCCGCGTTCACGCTGCTGGCCAGCAGGGCGATCAGGCCGCGCTGGTGTTCCAGCTCGACCCGCAGCTCGACGTTGAATTCGCCAGTGACATCCTTTGCCCACGAAAGCTGGATGCATTTCTCGGGGTTGTGGCGGATTTCACTGATATTGCGGCAGTTGTCCAGGTGCACCACCATGCCTTTGCCGGCGGACAAGTGGCCGACAATCGGGTCGCCCGGGATCGGCGTGCAGCACTTGGCGTAGCTGAGCACCAGGCCTTCGGTGCCGCGAATCGCCAGCGGGCCTTCGGGGCTTGGCAACTGTTCGCCTTCGCCCAGCAGGCGGCGCGCGACCACATAGGCCATGCGGTTGCCCAGGCCGATGTCTTCCAGCAAGTCTTCGATCAGTTCCTGGCGGTACTCGTGCAGCATCGCCTGCACGCGTTCGGCCGGGATCTTGTCCAGTGAGCTGTCGAAGCCGTTGAGCACCTTGTTCAGCAGGCGTTCGCCCAGGCTGATGGACTCGGAACGGCGTTGCAGTTTCAGGGCGTGACGGATGTGGGTGCGAGCCTTGCCGGTGACCACAAAGTTGAGCCAGGCCGGGTTCGGGCGCGCGCCCGGTGCGCTGACGATCTCCACCGTGGAACCGCTTTGCAGCGGTTCCGACAGCGGGGCCAGTCGACGATTGATCCGACAGGCTATGCAGCTGTTACCCACATCGGTGTGCACCGCGTAGGCAAAGTCGACCGCCGTGGAGCCTTTGGGCAGCTCCATGATCCGGCCTTTGGGCGTGAACACGTAGACCTCGTCCGGGAACAGGTCGATCTTCACGCTTTCGATAAATTCCAGGGAGTTGCCGGCACGTTGCTGCATTTCCAGCACGCCCTTGACCCACTGGCGGGCGCGGGCATGGGTGCCTTTTGGCTGCTCGTCGCCGGTGGATTTGTACAGCCAATGGGCGGCGATGCCGTTGTTGGCCATCTCTTCCATTTCGCGGGTACGGATCTGGATCTCGATCGGCACCCCGTGCATACCGAACAGCGTGGTATGCAGCGACTGATAACCGTTGGCCTTGGGAATCGCGATGTAATCCTTGAAGCGTCCCGGCAGGGGCTTGTACAAATTATGTACAGCACCCAGCACGCGGTAGCAGGTATCGACCTTGTCGACGATGATCCGGAACGCGTACACGTCCATGATCTCGTTGAAGGCCCGGCGCTTGCCGCGCATCTTCTTGTAGATGCCGTAGATGTGTTTCTGCCGGCCGCTGACTTCGCCCTCGATCTCATCGATCGCCAGGCAATGGCTCAGGGATTCTTCGATCTTGTTGACGATTTCCTTGCGATTGCCCCGGGCGCGTTTCACTGCCTGGTAGATGCGCGCGGAACGCATCGGGTGCATTGCCTTGAAGCCGAGGTCTTCGAACTCGATACGAATGGCGTGCATGCCCAGCCGGTTGGCGATGGGCGCGTAGATTTCCAGGGTTTCCTTGGCGATGCGCCGGCGTTTTTCACCGGACAGCACTTCCAGCGTGCGCATGTTGTGCAGCCGGTCGGCCAGCTTGACCAGGATCACCCGGATGTCCCGGGCCATGGCCATGGCCATCTTCTGGAAGTTTTCCGCCTGGGCTTCGGCCTTGGTCTCGAAGTTCATTTGGGTCAGTTTGCTGACCCCGTCGACCAGTTCGGCCACGGTTTCGCCAAATTGCGCACTGAGCGCTTCCTTGGCAATGCCGGTGTCTTCGATCACGTCATGCAGCATCGCGGCCATCAGGCTCTGATGGTCCATGTGCATGTCGGCAAGAATATTGGCCACGGCAAGAGGATGCGTGACATACGCCTCGCCACTGCGGCGGCGTTGGCCGTCGTGGGCTTGTTCGGCGTAGAAATACGCTCGGCGGACCAGGTTGACCTGGTCTGGGCCGAGGTAGGTCGATAAGCGATCGGCGAGGGCGTCTATGCTCGGCAAAGTATTAACTCCTGCCGTTGGCTGTGACCCCGCGCCGTGCTACGTCGACCAGGCATAGGCTTAGACGGCCTCGTTGGACTCGTCCTCGAACGCTGCAAACAGCGGTTCGTCTTCAACGATTTCGGCGTTGGCGATGAACTCGTAGCTCATCAGGCCTTCAGCGATTTCACGCAGGGCTACAACGGTAGGCTTGTCGTTTTCCCACTGGACCAGGGGCTCTTTGCCGCCAGTGGCCAGTTGACGGGCACGCTTGGTAGAGAGCATGACCAGCTCAAAGCGGTTATCCACGTGTTCTAGGCAGTCTTCAACGGTTACGCGGGCCATGGTATTCCTCGGAGCGAATGCAATATGCGCGCTGCCCGGTTGGGCGAGCGGACTGAACAGTTTAAAAAATCACCAGCGTTTAGGGAAGCGCTGATTTTTCGCAGGCCATCGCAAACGCGCTACAAGTGCCAATGTAAAGCCCCTGCAGCGGTTTTGGGAAGAGCCAATCAGCCGAGCAGTTCGGCCAATAATTTGCCGAAACGCTGCTGCTGACGCTTTTGCTGGAGCTGATTGGCGCGGAAAATCGCTTTCAGATCGTCCAGCGCGTGAGCGAAATCGTCGTTGATGATCAGGTAGTCGTAGTCGACGTAGTGGCTCATTTCACTGACGGCTTCACGCATGCGACCTTCGATGATCTCGTCGCTGTCCTGGCCGCGATTGGTCAGGCGCTGGTGCAACGCTTCCAGCGAAGGCGGCAGGATGAAGATCGAGCGGGCTTTGGGCATCAGCTGGCGCACTTGCTCGGCGCCCTGCCAGTCGATTTCCAGGATCAGGTCGTGGCCTTCGTCCAGGGTCTGCTGCAGGTGGCTTTGGGAGGTTCCGTAGAGGTTGCCGAAGACCTCGGCGCGCTCCAGGAAATCACCGTGCTCGATCATCTTGACGAACTCGGTGCGCTCGACGAAGTGGTAGTGCACGCCGTTCACTTCACCCGGGCGCATGGCGCGGGTGGTGTGGGATACCGAGATGCGGATCTGCTCGTCAGCGTCGGTCAGGGCCTTGACCAGGCTGCTTTTGCCCGCGCCCGATGGGGCGGAAATGATGTACAGGGTGCCGGTGCTGTGGGTCATGTCAGGGTGCCTTACTCGATATTCTGTACTTGTTCGCGCATTTGCTCGATCAACACTTTGAGGTTGACCGCCGCCTGGGTACTGCGCGGATCAAAGGCTTTGGAGCCCAGTGTATTGGCTTCGCGGTTGAGTTCCTGCATCAGGAAGTCCAGGCGCCGACCGGCGGCACCGGCAGACTTGAGCACGCGGCGCACTTCCAGGATGTGGGTGCTCAGGCGGTCGAGTTCTTCGGCCACGTCGCTTTTTTGCGCCAGCAGGACCATCTCTTGCTCCAGGCGCACCGGATCCAGTTCGGCCTGCATGTCGGCGAAGCGGTCCAGGACCTTCTGGCGCTGGGTGGCAAGCATCTGCGGCACCAGTTCGCGCAGGGTCACCACGTCTTCTTCAATGGAGGTCAGGCGGTCGCTGATCAGGCGGGCCAGTTCGGCCCCTTCACGCTCGCGGCCGGCCTTGAGTTCTTTCAAGCCCTGGTTGAACAGGGCCAGCGCCTCGGCGTTCAACGCCTGCGGATCGGTGGCGTCGGCCACCAGCACGCCGGGCCAGGCCAGGACTTCCAGCGGGTTGATGGCGGCAGGCTGCTTGATCAGGCCGGCGATGGTTTCGGCGGCGGCGATCAATTGCGCGGCGCGCTCGCGATCCACCTGCAACGGCTTGCCGGTGGTTTCCTCGGTAAAGCGCAGGGTGCATTCCAGCTTGCCGCGGGAGATGCCCTGGCGCAGTGCCTCACGAACCGCGCCTTCGAGGTCGCGAAACGATTCCGGCAGGCGCAGGTGCGGCTCCAGGTAGCGGCTGTTGACCGAGCGCAATTCCCAGCTCAGGGTGCCTTGGACGCCGGCTTTTTCGACGCGGGCGAAGGCGGTCATGCTGTGCACCATGGAGGTACCTCGCGATGCAGTCCCGCAAACAGGCGGGCTGATGGGTAGATTGAAGCCGACAGGCTGCGAAGGCGCAGGATTGTAGCTCAAGGGGACGGGTGGCCCCAAACAGTGGCTTCGGTGCCCGGGTTTGTAACAGGATTTTTTAGCCGTGCCGATCAGGGCTGGCGGCTCTATAATGCTCGGCAGTTTTTCGTCCTCCGTACAGGTATCCCCTATGAAACGTCCAAGTGGTCGCGCTGCCGATCAGCTCCGCTCGATCCGCATCACCCGCAACTACACCAAACACGCCGAGGGATCTGTACTGGTCGAGTTTGGCGATACCAAGGTTATCTGCACCGTCAGCGTCGAAAACGGCGTGCCGCGTTTCCTCAAGGGCCAGGGCCAGGGTTGGTTGACCGCCGAATACGGCATGCTGCCGCGCGCCACCGGCGAGCGTAACCAGCGTGAAGCCAGCCGCGGCAAGCAAGGCGGCCGCACCCTGGAAATCCAGCGCCTGATCGGTCGCTCCCTGCGTGCAGCCCTGGACATGTCCAAGCTGGGCGACGTGACCCTGTACGTCGACTGCGACGTGATCCAGGCCGACGGTGGTACCCGTACTGCCTCCATCACCGGCGCCATGGTTGCCCTGGTCGACGCGCTCAAGGTCATCAAGAAACGTGGCGGCCTGAAAGGCGGCGATCCGCTCAAGCAGATGATCGCGGCTGTATCGGTCGGCATGTATCAGGGCGAGCCGGTGCTGGATCTGGACTATCTTGAAGATTCGGCTGCCGAGACCGACCTGAACGTGGTGATGACCAGTACCGGTGGTTTCATCGAAGTGCAGGGCACCGCCGAAGGCGCGCCATTCCAGCCGGCGGACCTGAATGCCATGCTGGCCCTGGCCCAGAAGGGCATGACCGAAATCTTCGAACTGCAGAACGCCGCATTGGCCGACTGATTCAATCCCAAGGAGCGACGCCATGAGTGACAGCCAACTTCCACTGCCGACACCGTCCAAGGAAGTTCGCCAGTGGGCGATGCTCTGTCATTTTGCGGCGTTCTTCGGGCTGATGTTCCCGTTCGGCAGCCTGCTGGGGCCCTTGATTCTTTGGCAGGTGAAGAAGGATGCAGACCCGTTCATTGATGACCAGGGCAAGGAAGCGCTGAATTTCCAGATCACCGTGGGCATTGGCTGGGCGGTCTGCTTCCTGCTGGGTTTTATCGTGATCGGCTTCGTGTTGATGACCGTGCTGGTGATCGGCGCGGTGGTGATGACGATCATTGCGGGCATCAAGGCCAACAAGGGCGTGGCTTATCGTTATCCGTGGACATTGCGGTTGATCAAATAACCACCGCCCACAAAAAAACCGACAGTGATGTCGGTTTTTTTGTGCCTGGAAAAAGACCTTAGATGGTCAAGGTCCAGTCGTAGTCCACGATCAGCGGCGCGTGCTGCGAGAAGCGCGGCTGGCGTGGCAGACGTGCGCTGCGCACGAAGCGACGCAAGCCTGGCGTCAGCAGCTGGTAGTCAAAACGCCAGCCGAGGTTGAGCATCTCGGCCTGTTCGTTATCCGGCCACCAGCTGTACTGGTCGCCTTCGCGGCTGACTTCCCGCAGGGCATCGACATAGCCCATGTTGCCGACAATCTCGTCCATCCAGGCCCGTTCCGGCGCCAGGAAGCCCGGGGATTGCTGGCTGTCGCGCCAGTTCTTGATATCCAGCTTCTGTTGCGCCACGTACAGCGAGCCACAGTAAATGTACTCGCGACGTTTGCGCCGCTGTTTATCCAGATAACGGGCGAAGTCGTCCATTAGCTTGAACTTCTGGTTCAAGTCTTCATCGCCATTCTGCCCTGATGGAAGCAGCAAGGTCGCAATGCTGACCTTATCGAAATCGGCTTGCAGGTAGCGCCCGTAGCGGTCGGCTGTCTCGAAGCCGAGGCCGCTGATGACCGCCTTGGGTTGCAACCGCGAATACAAAGCCACGCCGCCTTGGGCGGGAACTTCGGCATCACAGGCATAAAGGAAGTAGCCATCCAGTTGGAAGGCTGGGTCGTCCAGTTCAAAGGCGGAGGCGCGGGTGTCCTGCAGGCAGATGACGTCGGCATTCTGGGCTTGCAGCCAACTGAGCAAACCACGCTCGACTGCAGCCTGAATACCATTGACGTTCACACTGATGATCCGCATAAATGGCCCCAAAAATCGCGTGCGTGTATGATACACGCCGTCTACCTAATTAGCTAAATCCGTGGTATCTGAGGCTTTTTTCATGCAGGCGTATCAACGCGATTTTATTCGTTTTGCCATCGATCGCGGCGTATTGCGCTTCGGTGAGTTCACTTTGAAGTCCGGGCGCACCAGCCCTTACTTCTTCAATGCCGGCCTTTTCAACTCGGGTTCTGCCCTGGCGCAGCTGGGTCGTTTCTATGCGGCCGCCATCGTTGAAAGCGGTATTTCCTTCGACGTGCTGTTCGGCCCTGCCTACAAAGGCATCCCCCTGGCGGCCGCGACCGCCGTGGCGTTGGCTGAACATCACGAGCTGGATCTGCCTTGGTGCTTCAACCGCAAGGAAGCCAAGGCCCACGGCGAAGGCGGCAGCCTGGTGGGGGCGCCGCTCAAGGGCGACGTGCTGATCATCGACGACGTGATCACTGCCGGTACGGCGATTCGCGAAGTGATGCAGATCATCGCTTCCCAGGACGGCGCCAAGGCGGCCGGCGTGTTGATCGCGCTGAACCGCCAGGAGCGCGGCAACGGTGAATTGTCGGCGATCCAGGAAGTGGAACGTGATTTCGCGATTCCAGTGGTGAGCATCGTGTCCCTGAACCAGGTGTTGCAGTTCCTGGAAGATGACCCGCAGCTCAAGCAGCATTTGCCGGCGGTCAAGGCTTATCGCGAGCAGTTCGGCGTTTAGAAGATCCATGTGGGAGCGGGCTTGCTCGCGAATACGGCTTGTCAGTTGATATATGTGTCGACTGACCCGCCGCTTTCGCGAGCAAGCCCGCTCCCACATTTTTAGACCGAGTACATAGAAAAGGCCCCGTTCAATCGAATTGAACGGGGCCTTTTTGTTTACCAGCGCTTAGGGGCGCTTGCGGTTGCTGATCAGGGTACCCACACCGGTATCGGTGAAGATTTCCAGCAGGATCGCATTCGGCACCCGGCCATCCAGGATCAACGAGCTGCCAACGCCGCCTTGCACCGCTTCCAGCGCGCAGCGGATCTTCGGCAGCATGCCGCCGTAGATGGTGCCGTCGGCGATCAGGTCGTCCACTTGCTGGGTCGTCAGGCCGGTCAAGACCTTGCCTTCCTTGTCCATCAAGCCGGCGATGTTGGTGAGCAGCATCAGCTTCTCGGCCTTCAGCGCCTCGGCCACCTTGCCGGCCACGAGGTCGGCGTTGATGTTGTAGGACTCACCGTTGGCACCGACACCGATCGGCGCGATCACCGGAATGAAATCGCCTTTCACCAGCAGGTTCAGCAGGTCGGTGTTGATGCCGATCACTTCGCCCACCTGGCCGATGTCGATGATTTCCGGCTGGGTCATCTCCGGGGTCTTGCGGGTCACGGTGAGCTTCTTCGCCCGGATCAGTTCGGCGTCCTTGCCGGTCAGGCCGATGGCGCTGCCGCCATGGCGGTTGATCAGGTTGACGATGTCTTTGTTCACCTGGCCGCCCAGGACCATCTCCACCACGTCCATGGTCTGGGCGTCGGTCACACGCATGCCGTCGATGAAGTGACTCTCGATGGACAGGCGCTTGAGCAGGTCACCGATTTGCGGGCCGCCACCGTGTACCACCACCGGGTTGATCCCGACGGCTTTCATCAACACGATGTCGCGGGCAAAGCCGGTTTTCAGCTCGTCGCTTTCCATGGCATTGCCGCCGTACTTGATCACCAGCGTCTTGCCGACGTAGCGTCGAATGTAAGGCAACGCTTCGGAAAGGACCTTGGCGGTATTGGCGGCGGCTTCGCGTTCGAGGGTCATTCAGGACTCCGGTAAAAAATCAGAACGGTAATTGGAGATCAGGGGCAACACGTTTCAACTGGGCGTGGAACACGTCCTTGATGCGCTGCAACTCAGCCTCGGTATCCGCCTCGAAACGCAGCACCAGCACCGGTGTGGTGTTGGATGCGCGAACCAGGCCCCAGCCTTTGGCGTAATCGACTCGCACACCATCAATGCTGGTCAGGTCGGCGCCTTCGCCCCATTGCGCATCGTGCAGTGCGTCAATGATGCTGAATTTGCTCTCCTCGGTCACATGGATATTGATCTCTGGCGTAGAAATATCATTCGGGAAGGTCTGGAACAGCTCCTGCGCGGTCGATTTTTCCTTGCTGAGGATCTCCAGCAGACGAGCGGCGCTGTAAATGCCGTCGTCAAAGCCGAACCAGCGCTCCTTGAAGAACACATGGCCGCTCATTTCGCCGGCCAATAGCGCGCCGGTTTCTTTCATTTTCTTTTTGATCAACGAGTGGCCAGTCTTCCACATTAGCGGGCGACCGCCATATTCCTTGATCAGCGGTGTGAGGCGGCGGGTGCACTTCACGTCGAAGATAATTTCGGCACCTGGGTTGCGCGCAACCACGTCGCGGGCAAACAGCATCAGCAGGCGGTCCGCAAACACGTTTTCGCCGGTGTCCGTCACCACGCCAACGCGGTCGCCGTCACCGTCGAAGGCCAGGCCGACGTCAGCCCCTGTCTCCTTGACCTTGGCGATCAGGTCCACCAGGTTCTCGGGCTTGCCTGGATCCGGGTGATGGTTCGGGAAGTTGCCGTCTACGTCACAGAACAGTGGGATCACTTCGCAGTTCAGGGCTTCGAGCAGTTGCGGGGCGATCACGCCGGCCGCGCCATTGCCGCAGTCCACCACCACTTTGAGGCGGCGCGCGAGTTTGACGTCGCCGGTGATTTGGTCAGAGTAGCGCTGCAGGATGTCGACTTTGGTGACGCTGCCTTCGCCGCTGGTCAGGTCGTTGGTCTTCAGGCGGGTGTGCAGGGCCTGGATCTGTTCGTTGGCGAGGGTATCGCCAGCGATGACGATCTTGAAGCCGTTGTAGTCCGACGGGTTATGGCTGCCGGTGAGCATCACGCCCGACTTGCCGGCCAGTACGTTGGCTGCGTAGTACAGCGCAGGCGTCGGCACCAGGCCCACGTCGCTGACGTGGCAACCGCTGTCGGCCAGGCCCTGGATCAGTTGCTCGACCAGCTCGGGGCCGGACAGGCGGCCATCACGGCCTACGGAAACGTTGGGCTCGCCCTGTGCCAGGCTCTGGGAGCCAATGGCGCGGCCGATCCAGTAGGCGGTCTCGGCGGTCAGGGTCTTGGGGACCACGCCACGAATGTCATAGGCGCGGAAAATGCTGTCGGGAAATGTCGGGGCGACTCGGGCTGGGTTGCTCATTGCGGGGGGGAACTCCATCGATAAGGGGCTGGGCTGGCCTCAAGGGTGCTGACCGGCAGGCTCAAACTGAAGGGTAAGACGGCGTTTTTGGCATAGAGTTCGTGGTGCAAAAGTGCCATCGGCGCCGAAGCTCCGCCCTTTTGCCCCCTTAATGCCCTGATTTCACTGGGGAAACCTTGCTGGTAAGTTCCGCGCATTCTTCATCCTGAAAGGCCATGCGTTGGCATCAGGCCGGGTGAGGCACCCGGCTTGTTCGGCTAAGTCAATTCAGCTTAGTCAGTGGCTGCCGGAATGCCCGAAGCCACCTGCGCCGCGTTGTGTTTCGTCGAACTCTTCGACCAGCTCGAAGTGCGCCTGCACCACCGGTACCAGCACGAGTTGGGCAATGCGCTCGCCGACGGCGATATTGAACGCGGTCTGGCCACGGTTCCAGCAGGACACCATCAACTCGCCCTGGTAGTCCGAGTCGATCAGCCCCACCAGGTTGCCGAGGACGATGCCGTGTTTGTGGCCCAGGCCGGAGCGCGGCAGGATCAGCGCCGCCAGGCCCGGGTCGCCCACGTAGATCGACAGGCCGGTCGGAATCAGAATGGTCTGGCCTGGTTCAAGCACGGTGTCCTGCTTGAGCATGGCACGCAGGTCGAGGCCGGCGGAGCCTGGTGTGGCGTAGGCCGGCAGCGGGAATTCGTTGCCGATGCGGGGGTCGAGGATCTTGGCTTGCAAAGCGTGCATGGAAATTAAACCTGGTTCAGCCGTTGGGCGATAAAAGAGATCAGTTGGCGGGCAATCTTGCCCTTGCTGGTCTGGGCGAAAACGGTAGCGTGCAACTCGCGGTCGATCACGCTGATGGCATTTTCCTCACTGTTGAAGCCGATGCTCGGGTTGGCGACATCGTTGGCGACAATCAGGTCGAGGTTTTTGTCTTTCAATTTGCGTGCGGCATAGTCCAGCAAATGCTCGGTTTCGGCGGCAAAACCGACGCTGAACGGGCGGTCCTCACGGGTGGCGATGGTCGCCAGGATGTCCGGGTTACGGACCATTTGCAGGAGCAGGCCGTCGCCGCTTGTAGGGTCTTTCTTGAGTTTCTGCGGTGCAACCACCTCGGGGCGGTAGTCCGCTACCGCAGCCGAAGCGATGAACAGGTCGCAGGGAATCGCCGCTTCACAGGCCGCCAGCATGTCGCGGGCGCTGACTACGTCGATTCGGGTGACGCGATCCGGGGTCGGCAGATGCACCGGGCCGGTGATCAACGTCACACGGGCGCCTGCCTCGACCGCCGCTTCCGCCAGGGCAAAGCCCATTTTTCCTGAGCTATGGTTGGTGATGTAGCGCACCGGGTCGATGTTTTCCTGGGTCGGGCCGGCGGTGATCAGCACGTGCTTGCCGGTCAGGGCCAGGTGCTGGAAGCAGTCGGCGGCGCAGTGGGCCAGGTCGGTGGCTTCGAGCATGCGGCCCATGCCCACGTCGCCGCAGGCCTGGCTGCCGGAGGCCGGGCCGAAAACCTTGAGGCCGCGGCTTTGCAGGAGTTGGGTGTTGGCCTGGGTGGCCGGGTCGCGCCACATGGCCTGGTTCATGGCCGGGGCGATCGCGACGGTGGCGTCGGTGGCCAGTACCAGGGTGGTCAGCAGGTCGTCGGCAATGCCTTGGGCCAGGCGGGCGATCAGGTCGGCGGTGGCCGGGGCAATCAGCACCAGGTCGGCCCACTTGGCCAGCTCGATGTGGCCCATGGCGGCTTCGGCCGCAGGGTCCAGCAGGTCGAGGTGCACCGGGTGGCCGGACAAGGCTTGCATGGTCAACGGGGTGATGAATTCACTGCCGCCACGGGTCATGACCACGCGCACTTCGGCGCCTTGGTCGAGAAGCCTGCGAACCAGCTCTGCGCTCTTGTAGGCGGCAATGCCGCCGCCGACGCCGAGAACGATGCGTTTCCGATACAGACGCTGCATTGGCTTGCCTTTCCAGTTCAGTGATGGCGTTGCGATGCCCCCTCCCCAGGTGAAATCGCACGCAAAAAGATGGCCTAAGATACCACAGCGTCCGCCATGCAACAGCGGCGCACATGCACACGGAGGTGCCATGAGTATTCGCGATTGGCCTGCGGCAGAGCGTCCGCGGGAGAAGCTGTTGGAGCTGGGAGCGGAGAACCTTTCCGACGCGGAATTGCTGGCGATTTTCCTGCGCACCGGGGTGTCAGGCAGGAGTGCCGTGGACCTGGCGCGCCATCTGCTGGCGCAATTTGGCAGCCTTCGGGCGCTGATGGAGGCGAGGCAGCCGGTGTTCAGCCAGCATTTGGGGTTGGGGCCGGCGAAGTTCGCCCAGCTTCAAGCCGTACTGGAGATGGCGCGCCGCCATTTGGCTGAACGCCTGCGCAACGATTCGGTGCTGGAAAGCCCGGAGGCCGTGCGCGACTACCTCAAGGCACTGCTGCGCCACGAGCCTCACGAGATATTCGGCTGCCTGTTTCTCGACGCCAAGCATCGAGTGCTGGGCTTCGAAAAGCTGTTTCAAGGCACCATCGACAACGCCATCGTCTACCCGCGACAAGTGGTGAAGCGCGCGCTGGACTACAACGCCGCGGCGCTGATCCTGTGCCACAACCATCCTTCCGGCAGCCCCGAGCCCAGCATCGCTGATCGAAAATTGACCAAGGTGCTGCAAAAGGCGCTGGAGATGGTGGACGTGCGTGTGCTGGACCACATCATTGTGGGGGAGGGTGACCCGCTGTCGATGGCGGAATTTGGGTGGATGTAGGGGCTGGCATGCCAGCCCCTGGCAGGGGTCAGGGCTTGACGCTGACCTTGGAGTAATCCTGGCGCCCGAACGGGCTCACCTGATACCCCTCGACATTCTTGCGGGTCAGCGCAAACGCGGTCGGGTGCGCCAGTGGCAGCCAGAGCGCCTGTTGCTGGATCTGCGCCTGGGCCTGCTGGTACAGCTTGCTGCGCACGCCTTGTTCGCTGGTGGTCTTGCCGGCGCTGATCAGCTTGTCCAGCGCCGGGTCGCAGTAGCGGGCAAAGTTGGTGCCGGACTTCACGGCCGCGCAGGAGAACTGCGGCGTCAGGAAGTTATCCGGGTCGCCGTTGTCACCGGCCCAGCCCATGAACAGCAGGTCGTGCTCGCCGGCCTTGGCGCGTCGGATCAGTTCGCCCCACTCGATCACACGGATTTCAGCCTGGATGCCGACCTTGGCCAGGTCCGCCTGCAGCAGTTGTGCGCCCAGGCTGGGGTTGGGGTTCAGCAGGCTGCCCGACGGCCGGGTCCAGATCGTGGTCTTGAAGCCATCCTTGAGCCCGGCGCGATCCAGCAGTTGCTTGGCCTTGGCAATGTCCTGCGGATAGCCCGGCAGGTCCTTGGCATAGCTCCAGGTATTGGGCGGGTAAGGGCCGTTGGCGGCTTCGGCGGTGCCTTCGAATACGGCCTTCAGATAGCTGGCCTTGTCGAAGGCCAGGTTGATCGCCTGGCGAACTTCCGGCTTGTCCAGTGGCGGATGCTGGCTGTTGATGGCGACAAACGCGGTCATGAAGGCCGCGGTTTTCTCGATCTTCAGGTCGGCGTCTTTCTGGGCGGCATCAATATCCAGGGGCTTGGGCGACAAGGCGATCTGGCACTCGTCGCGACGCAGTCTCTGCAGGCGCACGTTGGCGTCCGGGGTGATCGCAAAGATCAGGTTATCCACCGCAGGCTTGCCGGCGAAGTAATCCGGGTTGGCCTTGTAGCGAATCGTCGCGTCCTTCTGGAAGCGCCCGAAAATGAACGGCCCGGTGCCGATAGGCTGGCTGTTGAGCTTCTCCGGGGTGCCGGCCTTGAGCAGTTTGTCGGCATATTCCGCCGGGTAGATCGAGGCAAAGCCCATGCTCAAGGCGGCGAGGAAGGTCGAATCGGCGTGGTCCAGGGTGAAGCGCACGGTCAGCGGGTCGAGGGCGTCGATCTTCTTGATCAGCGTGGGCAACTGCAGCGACTGGGCGTGGGGGAAGCCGCTCTGGGCGATCTTGTGCCAGGGGTTGGCCGGGTCGAGCATGCGCTCGAAGCTGAAGCGCACGTCTTCGGCGGTCAGGCTGCGGCTCGGCGTGAAGTAGTCGGTACGGTGGAATTTAACGTCCGGGTGCAGCTTGAAGGTGTAGGTGAGGCCGTCCGGCGACACTTCCCAGCTGTCCGCGAGGCTCGGGACCAGCTTGCCGCTGGTGGCGTCGAAGTCCACCAGGCGGTTCATCAATACGTCTGCCGAGGCGTTGGTGGTGGTCAGCGAGTTGTATTGCACCACGTCGAAGCCTTCGGGGCTGGCTTCGGTGCAGACGCTCAGGGTAGTGGCCGCCTGGGCGTGTGCAGCAATAAAAAGAGGGGCTAGCAATAGCGGTAGGGCAGCGAGGCGCATATTCGGTTTCCTTTGCAGATCGAAGGCCCATCTGCGAGTGCAGTCTGGAAAAGTCCTACCGTAGTGGGCTGATTGACAAATGACTAGCCCATTTTTGCCTGTGCTTTTGCCGCAAATACTGTTTTGATGGCGCCTCAGGTCGTTTTGCCGAGCACTTTGCAGTGCGCGCGGGCGCTGTAAATCATTCTGTGCGACGAGCGGTTAGCTTCTATAGCGGCCCACCCTGGCAACGGTTCAGGCGTCCATGGCCTGGATTTACGCGTATAAAAGTACACGGCCTGTTGTTGCACTGGGGTCTTTCTGGTATAAAGCAGCGCTCTTTTCTAGGGGCCCGGTTCCTTCGCTAGTAGGTGTAGCCGGTAAGACCCTAAAGAAACGCGGCGCCTGGCGCCAAATGACTGAGAGATTAAGCGGCCAACCCATGCCGGGTTGGGCATGTGGTTTTAGAGGGCTGAGGCATGTCGAGAGTCTGTCAAGTTACCGGTAAGGGTCCGGTGACTGGGAATAACATTTCCCACGCAAACAACAAAACCCGTCGTCGTTTCCTGCCAAACCTGCAGCATCACCGCTTTTGGGTTGAAGAAGAGAAACGTTTTGTTCGTCTGCGCGTATCTGCCAAAGGCATGCGTGTTATCGACAAGCGCGGCATCACTGTCGTGCTGGCCGAACTGCGCCGCGACGGCAAAATCTAAGGAGCTAAATCATGCGTGAATTGATTCGAATGATCTCTAGCGCCGGTACTGGTCACTTCTACACTACCGACAAGAACAAGCGTACTACCCCGGACAAGCTCGAAAAGAAAATGTTCGACCCGCGCGTTCGCAAGCACGTGATCTACAAAGAAGGCAAAATCAAGTAATTGGTTTTCTTTCTTGTGAAAAAAAGCCCGTATCTCACGATGCGGGCTTTTTTTTGTGCCTGTTAAATGATCAGGCCTTTTCTTCGAACACCACGTAGATCTTGCGGCAGGGTTCCAGCACTTCCCAGGTGCCGCTGAAGCCGGCCGGAATGACGAAGCGATCACCGGCCCGCAAGGTCTTGGCGTTGCCGTCGGCATCGCGCAACACCGAAACACCCTGCACGATCTCGCAATACTCATGCTCGGTGTAGTTGACCTTCCACTGTCCGACTTCACCTTCCCAGACCCCGGCGCTCATCTGGCCGCACGGACTGTTGTAGTGGTTGTAGACGGTTTGCTCCGGGTCGCCCTTGAGGATTTTCTCCGCAGCCGGACGGTAGCGATCTGGCTCGGTCCTGGCCTGGCTGAAGTCGACGATATTCTGGATGTTCATGGGCGTGTCCCGTCTGGCCTGCGGTTGGAGAGCTCAAAGTCTATGTTTATTAAAATGAACATCGCAAGGGCGTTTGCTGCCGTTATGTCAAATATATTGAAACATCCATCGCCGCTGGTTTAGGGTGGCAGCTGCCTTGAGCCGAACAGCTGGCTGGCCGGGCAAGAATTCTTCGAAGGTGCCTGGGTACATCGCCCGGCCCTTGTATTCAATAAGAGGAGGACACTCGCATGACCACCCTGACCCGTGCCGACTGGGAACAACGCGCCAAGGATCTGAAGATCGAAGGCCGCGCCTACATCAATGGCGAATACACCGCCGCCGTTTCCGGCGACACGTTCGAATGCCTGAGCCCAGTCGATGGCCGCCTGCTGGCAACCGTTGCCAGCTGTGACGTCGCCGACGCCCAGCGTGCCGTAGAAAACGCCCGTGCCACGTTCAATTCCGGTGCCTGGTCGCGCCTGGCGCCAGCCAAGCGCAAAGCCACCATGATCCGTTTCGCCGGCCTGCTCAAGGCCAACGCCGAAGAGCTGGCACTGCTTGAAACCCTGGACATGGGCAAGCCGATCAGCGACTCCCTGAACATCGACGTCCCAGGCGCGGCGCAAGCGCTGAGCTGGAGCGGCGAGGCCATCGACAAGATCTACGATGAAGTCGCAGCCACCCCTCACGACCAGCTGGGCCTGGTGACCCGTGAGCCCGTCGGCGTTGTCGCGGCCATCGTGCCGTGGAACTTCCCGCTGATGATGGCCTGCTGGAAACTCGGGCCGGCGTTGTCCACCGGTAACTCGGTGATCCTCAAGCCGTCTGAAAAATCACCGCTGACTGCCATCCGCATCGCTGCCCTCGCGGTTGAAGCCGGCATCCCGAAAGGCGTGTTCAATGTGCTGCCGGGTTATGGCCACACCGTGGGCAACGCCCTGGCGTTGCACATGGACGTCGACACCCTGGTGTTCACCGGTTCCACCAAGATTGCCAAGCAACTGCTGATTCGCTCCGGCGAGTCGAACATGAAGCGCGTCTGGCTGGAAGCTGGCGGCAAGAGCCCGAACATCGTGTTTGCCGATGCCCCGGACCTGCAAGCCGCCGCCGAATCCGCGGCTGGCGCCATCGCCTTCAACCAGGGCGAAGTGTGCACCGCTGGTTCGCGCCTGCTGGTGGAGCGTTCGATCAAGGATAAATTCCTGCCGCTGGTGATCGAGGCCCTCAAGGCCTGGAAGCCGGGCAACCCGCTGGACCCGGCCACCACGGTCGGTGCGCTGGTGGATACCCAGCAGATGAACACCGTGCTGTCGTACATCGAAGCCGGGCATGCCGATGGCGCCAAGCTGGTGGCCGGCGGCAAGCGCACGCTGCAGGAAAGCGGTGGTACCTATGTCGAGCCGACGATTTTCGACGGCGTGACCAACGCCATGAAGATCGCCCAGGAAGAAATCTTCGGCCCGGTGCTGTCGGTGATTGCCTTCGACAGCGTGGAAGAAGCCATTGCGATCGCCAACGACACCCAATACGGCCTGGCCGCTGCAGTGTGGACGTCGAACATCTCCAAGGCACACCTGACCGCCAAGGCACTGCGTGCCGGCAGCGTGTGGGTCAACCAGTACGATGGCGGCGACATGACCGCACCGTTCGGTGGTTTCAAGCAGTCGGGTAACGGCCGCGACAAGTCGCTGCACGCGTTCGACAAGTACACCGAGCTGAAGGCGACCTGGATCAAGTTGTAAGCCTCCAGGAACACCGCTGTAAAAAATGTGGGAGCGGGCTTGCTCGCGAATGAGGTATCACAGTCGCTGATGTATTGACTGGTACACCGCATTCGCGAGCAAGCCCGCTCCCACACTGTTTTGTGTGATCTCCAAATCATCCACAGGAGCGTGGAAATGCGTTGGGCGACCTATTTCGCCGTGTTGGCGTCGGTCTTGAGCGTGGGCCTGGCCTTGGGCGTGAGCATGCCGCTGGTGTCCCTGCGCCTGGAAAGCTGGGGCTATGGCAGCTTCGCCATCGGAGTCATGGCGGCGATGCCGGCCTTCGGTGTGCTGCTGGGTGCCAAGGTCTCCAGCGGCCTGGCCTCGCGCCTGGGCACGGCGAACCTGATGCGCCTGTGCCTGTGGGCGGGGGCGATTTCCATCGGCTTGCTGGCGGTATTGCCCAGCTACCCGGTATGGCTGGTGTTGCGGCTGATGATCGGGGTGATCCTGACCATCGTGTTTATCCTCGGCGAAAGCTGGATCAACCAACTGGTGATCGAACGTTGGCGCGGCCGTCTGGTGGCGCTGTATGGCTGCAGCTATGCCTTGAGCCAGCTGTCGGGCCCGTTGCTGCTGGGCGCGCTGGGTACGGACAACGATATTGGCTTCTGGGTGGGTGTCGGTCTGCTGACGTGCTCGCCGATCCTGCTGCTGGGCCGTTCCGGTGCGCCGACTGCCGAGTCTTTCAGCGTGACCTTTGGCGACCTGCTGCGCTTCTGCCAGGGCTTGCCGGCGATTGCCTGGGCGGTGGCGTTGTTCGCCGCATTCGAGGCGATGATTCTTACGTTGTTGCCGGTGTATTGCCTGCAACAGGGTTTCACCGCCGAGATTGCTCTGGCGATGGTCAGCACGGTGGTGGTCGGTGATGCGTTGCTGCAACTGCCGATTGGCGCGCTGGCGGACTACCTGCCTCGGCGCACGCTGTTTCTCGGCTGCGCGCTGATGCTGCTGGTGACGAGCCTGGCGATTCCGCTGTTGCTCGATACGCTGATGATCTGGCCGGTGTGGGTGCTGTTCGGGGCCAGTGCCGGCGGGTTATTCACCCTGTCGCTGATCCTGATTGGCGAGCGCTACCGCGACGACGCGCTGGTGCGCGCCAATGCGCATATCGCGCAGCTGTGGGGCATTGGCTGCCTGATCGGCCCGCTGGTGGCCGGTGCCGGCAGCCAGTGGATCAGCGGGCATGCGTTGCCGTTGTTGATGGCGGCGGGGGCGTTGGGGTTGGTGATTCTGTTGCTGCGCCAAGGTGCATTCGGCGCCACACAACCCGCCTGAACTTGAAATGCGATCACCTGTGGGAGCCGGGCTTGCCCGCGATGGCGGAGTGTCAGCGCCGGATACGTAAACTGACACTCCGCCATCGCAGGCAAGCCAGCTCCCACAGGTCCCGTCGCTGTTCTTAAAGCATGCGTTCCAGCCCGACGGATGTGGCAAACCAGGCATTGAACCGGCGCCACCAACTGCCGGGTTCTCGGGTCAGGGTGTGCAGTTGGCCGTTGTCTTCGGTCACCCATACCACCTGGCCATTCTGCAGCTTCGCCTGATAGCTCAACGGGGGCGCCATGCCCTCCAGTGCCAGGTTGCGCACGTGTTCCGCCAGTTCGGGACTGTCCACCAGCACCCCGACTTCGGTGTTCCACAGCACCGAGCGCGGGTCGAAGTTGAATGAGCCGATGAAGGATTTCTCCCGATCAAAGATGATCGCCTTGCTGTGCAGGCTGGAATCCGAACCGTGGAATGTACCTTTGCGGAACAGATGAGGGCCGCTGCCGCCACCGTCTCCCGGCTGGCGGCGCAACTCGTATAGCTTCACCCCGTGTTCCAGCAGCGCCTTGCGATAGGGCGCATAACCGCCGTGCACGGCCGGTACGTCGGTGGCTTCCAGGGAATTGGTCAGCAGGCTTACCGATACGCCGGCGTCCGCACGCCCGGTCAGGTACACCAGCCCGGGCTGCCCGGGCACGAAGTAAGCCGAAATCATCATCAGCTCATGGCTGACACCTTCCAACTCCGGCGCCAGTTGGGTCGTCAGCAGCAGCCGTGGATCCGGATCAGCCTTGGCCAGCACCTTGCTCGGCGCATCCCACAGTGCCTGGTTCCAGGCCCAGATCAGCTCACGGCGCCAGATGTCCATGCGCGGCTGGGTCTTGTAGGTGCGCAGGCGGTTGTACAGGGCATGGTTTTGTTGGCGAGACTCGGCAAGGGAATCTTCCAGGCGTACGCGGGCACTGGCCAGGTCGCCTTTGGAAGCGCTGCTGACGAAGTCACCAATGGGTTTGCTCAGGGCACTGTTCCAGTACTGATCGAAACTGTGGCCCAGTTGCTCGGCCACCGGGCCCACGCTGAGCATGTCGATATCGGTGAAGTTGAGGTTGGGCTCGGCGTCGAAATACTCATCCCCCAGGTTGCGCCCGCCGACGATGGCCACGCTGTTGTCTGCCAGCCACAGCTTGTTGTGCATGCGCCGGTGTTGCAGCGACAGGTCGAACAGCCGTGCCATGGCCCGCGTCACGCCGGTGCTGCGGCCCAGGTGCAGCGGGTTGAACAGGCGAATCTGGATCTGCGGGTGGGCGGCGAGGGTGGCGATGATCTGGTCCAGGCCGTCGCTCGTGGTGTCGTCCAGCAGGATGCGCACGCGCACGCCACGGTCGGCGGCCTTGAGCAGTTCATCCACGAGCATGCGGGTGCTGATGCCGTCGTGGACGATGTAGTACTGCAAGTCGAGGCTGGTCTGGGCGTTGCGGATCAGTTCGGCGCGGGCCATGAAGGCTTCGCTGCTGTTGGGCAGCAGGCGGAACCCGGAGCGGCCTTTGTAGGGGGCGGCCTGGGCCTGGATCGAGCGGCCGAAGGAAGATTCGCTGGCCGGCAGCGCCTCGCTGGGTGTGCGTGGCGTGTCGATGGTGGCGCAGCCGCCCAGGGCCAGGATGCCCAGCAGGAAAAACGGTAATAGCCGGTGGGTCATCAATGACATGGGTTCCGAATCAGGGCGATTGTCGGCATATGACGGCTATTTCCCGTAAAAGGTCAGTCCATCGCTTCGGCCAGCAACCGGATGGCGGTCGCGCCGACCTTGCGTACAGCCTCTTCAATCTGCGGCGTTGGTTTGGCAGCGTAGTTCATGCGCAGGCAGTTCCTGTACTTGCCGGAGGCGGAAAAGATACTTCCCACGGCAATCTGTACACCTTCATCCACCAGCAGCCGGTTGAGTTTCAGGGTATCGAAGCCTTCCGGCAGTTCCACCCACAGCATGAAACTGCCCTGGGGGCGGCTGGCGCGGGTGCCCGCCGGGAAATAGCGGCTGACCCAATCGAGCATCAGGTCGCGATTGCGCTGGTATTGCGTGCGCATCCGCCGCAAATGTGGCTCGAAATGTCCACCTTTCAGAAACTCGGCAATTGCGATCTGCGGCTGGGTCGCGGTGGAGCCGGTGCTGATGTATTTCATGTGCAGCACACGCTCCAGATAGCGACCGGGTGCGACCCAGCCAATCCGCAGGCCGGGTGCGAGGGTCTTCGAGAAAGAGCTGCACAGTACGACGCGGCCATCTTCGTCGAAGGACTTGATGGTGCGTGGCCGCGGGTAGCTGTAGGCCAGTTCGCCATACACGTCGTCTTCGATGATCGCCACGTCAAAGCGCTGGGCCAGGGTCAGCAGTGCGCGTTTGCGCGACTCCGGCATGATGTAGCCCAGTGGGTTGTTGCAGTTGGGGGTCAACTGTATGACTTTGATCGGCCATTGTTCCAGTGCCAGTTCCAGCGCTTCCAGGCTGATACCGGTGAGTGGGTCGGTCGGGATTTCCAGGGCTTTCATGCCCAGGCCCTTCAGGGTTTGCATGGCGCCGTGGAAGCTTGGCGAGTCGACGGCAACGATGTCGCCGGGCTCGCAAATGGCGTGGATGCTGGCGGACAGGGCCTCGTGGCAGCCGGTGGTGATCACCAGGTCCTGGGGCGTCAGTTGGCAGCCTGAATCGAGCATCAGGCGGGCAATCTGTTCACGCAGGTCCAGGTTGCCGTGGATAGTGTCGTAATACAGCCCCGGCATGTCCTGGCGCCGACTGATCCGGGCGAGGCTGCGTAGCAGGGGTTTCATGGTCGGCGACAATACATCCGGCATGCCCCGGCCCAACTGTATGGCGTCTTTGCGTGGCACCGCGCGGATCAGCTCCAGCACTTGGTCCCACTGGGAAATTTCCACCGGGCGCTGGGCCGGGCGGCCTACGGCGGGCAATGCCGGCAAGTCGCGGCCCACCGGTACGAAGTAGCCGGATTTGGGTTTGGGCATCGCCAGGCCGTTGTCTTCCAGTACGCGGTAGGCCTGCTGCACGGTGCTCAGGCTGACCCCATGCTCCACACTCAAGGCCCGAACTGACGGCAATCTGTCGCCCGGGCGATAGAAGCCCTGCTCGATGCGCGTGCCCAACAGTTCGGCGAGGTTGACGTATAGGGTCATGGCGGTGCTTCCCGGTTACCAGTACAGATAGGCTGAAAATACAGGATTCAGCGGCCGATAGGCAGTATCTGTATGGATTTAATACAGGGTGGTTGAATCTGTCATGGTTTTACGCGCCGGCTCATCCTACGTACTCATGGCAACACGTTAATGAGGGGCAGGAAAATGAGCGGTATGAGCGATGTGCGGTTGGCGTTACACAGTCAGGAACTGGAAGCCGGGCAGGAGCGGCGCATGGCGGCGCGTACCAAGGCCCCCACACTCAGTTCATGGGCGTTGTTCTGGCACCGCATGCATACGCGCAAAACCTTGCTGGAGCTGACCCCCGAGCAACTGCGAGACGTAGGCTTGAGTGCCGAGCAGGCGCGCCGGGAAGGCTTGAAGCCCTTCTGGCGCGGCTGATTCAGACCAGTTCTTTCAATCGGTGCCAGAGCATTCCCAGCGCCAGCAGCGGCGAGCGCAAATGCTTGCCGCCCGGGAAAGTGATGTGCGGCACCTTGGCAAACAGGTCAAAGCGCCCGCTTTGCTGGCCGCTGATGGCTTCGCCCAACAGTTTGCCTGCCAGGTGGGTGGCGTTGAGGCCATGGCCGGCATAGGCCTGGGCGAAATACACATTGGGCTGGTCGGCCAGTCGGCCAATCTGCGGCAGGCGGTTGGCGCCAATGCCGATCATCCCGCCCCACTGGTAGTCGATTTTCACGTTGGCCAGTTGTGGAAACACCTGCAGCATTTTCGGACGCATATAGGCACCGATGTCCTTCGGATCCCGTCCGGAGTAATGGCAGGCACCGCCGAACAGCAAGCGTCGGTCGGCGGATAGCCGGAAGTAATCCACCGTCACCCGCTGGTCACACACCGCCATGTTTTGCGGCAGCAACTCGGCTGCCTGGGCTTCGCTCAAGGGCTCGGTGGCGATGATGTAGCTGCCGGCGGGCAGCACCTTGCCGCTCAGATGCGGGTTGAGGCCGTTCAAATAAGCATTGCAGCCCAGCACCAGGGTCTTGGCGCGCACATTGCCCTGGGCGGTGTGTACGTTGACCTCCGGGCCGTAATCGATCCGCACCGCCTCGGAATGCTCGAACAACTGGACGCCCAACTGCTGTGCAGCGGCTGCCTCGCCGAGAGCCAGGTTCAGCGGGTGCAGGTGGCCGGAGCCCATGTCGATCATGCCACCAACATAGCGGTTGGAACCGATCACGCTGCGCATTTCGCCCGCTTGCAGCAGGCGCACTTCGTGGCGATAACCGAGGCTTCGCAGCTCTTCGGCGTCGGCGGCCAGGTGTTCCAGGTCGCGGGGTTTGTTGGCCAAGTCGCAGTAGCCCCAAGTCAGGTCGCAGGCGATCTGCGAACGCTCGACCCGCTGGCGCACGATTTCCACGGCTTCCAGGCCCATCAATTTCATCTGGCGCACGCCCTCGGTGCCGATGACGTTGGTGAACTGATCCAGGCCATGACCGACGCCACGAATCAGTTGCCCGCCATTGCGCCCGCTGGCGCCCCAGGCAATCTTGCGGGCTTCCAGCAGGACTACGCTGAAACCCCGTTCGGCCAGTTCCAGAGCAGTGTTGAGCCCCGAAAAGCCGCCGCCGACCACGCACACATCGGCCACGATTTCACCTGTCAGCACCGGATAATCAGGCTGCGGGAAACTGCTGGCGGCGTAGTAGGAATTGGCGTGCCGGGCGCTGGCGGTCATGGGGAGCATCCCTGTTTGGAAAATTTGACGCAGGATACAGCGGTCGGGCGAAGCTGTCTCACCGGGGGCTTTTAGGGCAGAATCCACGCCTATTCGCCGTTCGGTCCCTGTGTCGATGAGTTGCAACAGTCAGAAAGTCAACGCGCTGCGCCGGCAGATTCCCTCGTTCGAGTGTGTCCCGGGTTGCCACGACTGCTGTGGGCCGGTGACCACGTCCACCGAGGAAATGTCGCGCCTGCCGCGCAAGACCGCTGCCGAGCAGGAAGCGGCGATGGACGAGCTCAACTGCGTGCACCTTGGCCCCAATGGCTGCACCGTGTACGACGAGCGCCCGCTGATTTGCCGCTTGTTCGGCACCACGCCGACCTTGCCATGCCCCAACGACCGCCGCCCGGTGGAGTTGATCCACCCACGGGTGGAAAAGCAGATTCATGCGTACATGGCGTCGACGCGTCAGGTCTTGGTCTAGCGGATGTCCCCGCTCCCACATTGGCCTGTGGTGCTGTCTTAATCCGGGATCGGCAGGTTCAGGCTCTCTTTCACCTCTTCCATCACGATATAGCTCTTGGACTCCCGTACGTGGGGCAGCTTGAGCAGGATATCGCCGAGCAACTTGCGGTACGACGCCATCTCCGAAATGCGCGCCTTCACCAGATAGTCGAAATCCCCCGACACCAGGTGGCACTCCAGCACGTGGGGCAGTTTCAGCACGGCGCGTCGGAATTCTTCAAAGGTGTCGCCGGACTTGTAGTCGAGGCTGATCTCGACAAACACCAGCAGGCTGCCCTTCAAATGCTGCGGGTTGAGCCGGGCGTTGTAGCCCATGATGATCCCTTCGCGCTCCAGGCGCCGGACCCGCTCGGTGCAGGGCGTGGTCGATAGCCCGACCTTTTCCCCCAGCTCCGTAAACGAAATTCGCCCGTCGGCCTGCAGGATGCGCAGGATGTTGCGGTCGATCTTGTCCAGCTCCCGCTTGGTCTGAGTGTTGGTCCGCATAGGGGATGCTCCTCCGTGAAAAGGGTTTTTGCCGAGAATTGTCGCCAAATATAGGCAGTTATATAGTGAAATGCACTGGTGATTGCTTTTTATACTGCCCACATCTTTGTGCTGAACAACAAACGTCAGCGGTCAAGCCGTGATGAGGGAATAAAAATGCGCGTTCTGGTCTTGGGTAGCGGTGTCATTGGCGTGGCCAGTGCCTACTATTTGGCACGAGCTGGTTTTGAAGTGGTCGTGGTCGACCGTCAGCCGGCTGTGGCCATGGAGACCAGTTTCGCCAACGCCGGGCAGATCTCGCCGGGCTACGCCTCGCCTTGGGCTGCGCCGGGTGTGCCGCTCAAGGCCATCAAATGGCTGCTGGAGCGCCACGCACCCCTGGCGATCAAGGCCACTGCCGATATCGACCAGTACCTGTGGATGGCGCAGATGCTGCGCAACTGCACCGCCAGCCGTTATGCGGTGAACAAGGAGCGTATGGTGCGCCTGTCCGAATACAGCCGCGATTGCATCGACGAGCTGCGTGCCGAGACCGGCATCGCCTACGAAGGGCGCACCCTGGGGACTACCCAACTGTTCCGTACCCAGGCTCAGCTGGACGGTGCTGCCAAGGACATCGCCGTGTTGAAAGAGTCCGGTGTGCCTTACGAGCTGCTGGACCGCGCCGGCATTGCCCGGGTTGAACCAGCCCTGGCCAGCGTCACCGATATCCTCGCCGGTGCCCTGCGCCTGCCGAATGACCAGACCGGCGACTGTCAGATGTTTACCACCCGTCTTGCCGACATGTGCAAGCAACTGGGTGTCGAATTCCGCTTCGAGCAAGATATCCAGCGCCTGGACTACGCCGGTGACCGGATCAACGGCGTGTGGATCGACGGCAAGCTGGAAACTGCCGACCGCTACGTGCTGGCCCTCGGCAGCTACTCGCCGAAATTGCTCAAGCCGCTGGGAATCAAGGCGCCGGTGTACCCGCTCAAGGGTTACTCGATGACCGTGCCGATCACCAACCCGGCGATGGCCCCGACCTCGACCATTCTCGATGAGACCTACAAGGTCGCGATCACCCGTTTCGACAACCGTATTCGCGTCGGTGGCATGGCTGAGATAGCCGGTTTTGACCTGTCGCTGAACCCGCGTCGGCGGGAAACCCTGGAGATGATCGTCAACGACCTTTATCCTCAGGGCGGTGATTTGAGCCAGGCCAGTTTCTGGACCGGCCTGCGCCCGACCACGCCAGACGGCACGCCGATCGTGGGTGCTACCCCGTTCAAAAACCTGTTTCTGAACACCGGCCACGGCACCCTCGGTTGGACCATGGCCTGTGGCTCTGGTCGTTTGCTGGCCGACCTGATGGCGAAGAAAACCCCGCAAATCAGTGCCGAAGGCCTCGATATTTCCCGTTATGGCAACCACCAGGAGTCTGCAAAACATGTCAATCCAGCGCCAGCTCACCAATGAGCGCATGAGCCAGATCGTTGTTCACAGCGGTACCGTGTATCTGGCAGGGCAGGTCGGCGACGACATGAGTGCCGGGATTGAACAGCAGACCCGCGAAACCCTCGTCAATATTGAGCGTTTGCTGGACCTGGCCGGTACCGACAAGACCAAGCTGCTGTCGGTGACCATCTACCTGAAAGACATTGACGCCGATTTCGCCGGGATGAACGCGGTATGGGACAAGTGGCTGCCAAAAGGCGTCGCGCCGGCCCGTGCCACGGTTGAAGCGAAACTCTGCGAACCGGAAATCCTGGTGGAGCTGTCGGTTGTGGCCGCTCTGCCGTAAGCAAAAAATCCTCTCCCGGTGCCTGCGTTGTCAGCGGGTACCGGTTTTTTCTTCCCACCGCCGCCTAGAAGCCTGCCGCCATGCGTCCTGCCCGTGCCCTGATCGACCTCCAAGCCCTGCGCCATAACTACCAACTGGCCCGTGAAGTCACGGGTGGGGCCAAGGCCCTCGCCGTGATCAAGGCGGACGCCTACGGCCACGGTGCCGTGCGCGTTGCCCAGGCGCTGGAAGCCGAAGCGGACGGGTTTGCCGTGGCCTGCATCGAGGAAGCGCTGGAGCTGCGGGCTGCCGGGATCCGCGGGCCGGTGCTGTTGCTCGAAGGTTTTTTCGAAGCCGACGAGCTGCCGCTGATCATCGAACATGATTTCTGGTGCGTGGTGCATTCGCTGTGGCAGCTGGACGCGATTGAACAGGCGCAACTCAGCAAGCCGCTGACCGTCTGGCTCAAGCTAGATTCGGGCATGCACCGTGTTGGCTTGCACCCCAAGGATTATCACGACGCTTACCAGCGCCTGCTGGCCAGCGGCAAAGTCGCGAAGATCGTGCTGATGAGCCACTTCGCCCGCGCCGATGAGCTGGACAGCACCAGCAGCGAAGAGCAAGTAGCGGTGTTTGAAGCGGCGCGCCAGGGCTTGTCGGCCCAGGTCAGCCTGCGCAACTCGCCGTCGGTGCTGGGCTGGCCGAACGTTTCCAGTGACTGGGTACGCCCGGGCATCATGCTCTACGGCGCCACGCCGTTTGGCGAAGGCCAGGCCATCGCCGCGCGTTTGCAGCCGGTGATGACCCTCGAATCGAAAGTCATCTGCGTACGTGAACTGCCGGCCGGCGAACCTGTGGGCTACGGCGCCAGGTTCATTACCCCGAAACCGATGCGCATCGGGGTAGTTGCCATGGGCTACGCCGACGGCTACCCGCGCCACGCACCCACCGGCACCCCGGTGCTGGTGGCCGGCCAGCGCAGCCAGTTGCTGGGCCGTGTGTCGATGGACATGCTGTGTGTCGACCTGACCGACGTGCCCCAGGCCGGGCTCGGTTCCACCGTCGAATTGTGGGGCAAAAACATCCTCGCCAGTGACGTTGCCACCGCCGCCGACACCATTCCGTACCAGATCTTCTGCAACCTGCGCCGAGTGCCACGGCTCTATTCCGGCGCTTGAGCGGCACCCACGAATGGCAGATCCCGGGATTTAGGCCAAAGTGTTGTAAATACTGAACGCTGTCGCCATGATAACGCTCAATTACAACAACGCCTGAATCCTAGGAGGCTCCTGCATTGGACGTCGGCGAACGACTGCAATCCATCCGTAAACTGAAAGGTCTTTCCCAGCGTGAGCTAGCCAAGCGCGCGGGCGTCACCAACAGCACCATTTCGATGATCGAAAAAAACAGTGTCAGCCCCTCCATCAGCTCCTTGCGCAAGGTGCTGGGCGGCATTCCCATGTCGATGGTGGAGTTCTTTTCCGAGGAGATCCTCCAGGAAAAACCGACCCAGATCGTCTATAAAGCCAATGAGCTGATCGATATCTCCGACGGCGCCGTCACCATGAAACTGGTGGGCCGCGCGCATCCGAGCCGGGCGATTGCGTTCCTCAACGAGATCTACCCGCCAGGCGCTGATACCGGCGAAGAGATGCTCACCCACGAGGGCGAGGAAACCGGGATCCTGGTGGAAGGTCGCCTGGAGCTGGTGGTCGGCCTTGAAACTTTTGTGCTCGAAGCCGGCGATAGCTACTACTTTGAAAGCACCAAGCCGCACCGTTTTCGCAATCCGTTCGAAGTGCCGGCGCGACTAATCAGCGCAGCCACACCCGCGAACTTTTAAGAAAAGAGGCGTCCTGCCTATGTCGCAGAGACGCCCGTAGCAGCATTCTGTCTTGCTGAATCTCCCCTTGGTTAATAGGGTTGTTTCGGCGGGGCGGGCTAACCGTTATACTTTCGCCGCCTGCGAAACCGTGGCCGCAGGCGTGAATAGCCACCATTGAGGGTGAACGCGTGAACCTAATTATGAAAATGCTGGCTGCACCAGCAACCGTACTGGCCCTATGGGCTGTCAGCGCTCAAGCTGCGACCAATGATGAAATTGCCAAGCGCCTGGAGCCTGTAGGCCAGGTGTGCGTCCAGGGGCAAGAGTGCAAGGGGATGGAAGTGGCAGTGGCTGCGGGCGGCGGCGGCGGTGCGAAATCGCCGGATGACGTAATCGCCAAGCACTGCAACGCTTGCCACGGTACCGGCCTGTTGGGCGCACCGAAAATCGGTGACACCGCCGCCTGGAAAGACCGCGCGGACCATCAGGGTGGCCTCGATGGTCTGCTGGCCAAGGCCATTACCGGTCTGAACGCCATGCCGCCAAAAGGCACCTGCGCCGATTGCTCGGATGCCGAGCTTAAAGGCGCGATCGAGAAGATGTCGGGTCTGAAATAAACCGATCTTCGCCAAAAGAGCCGCTGACCAGCGGCTTTTTTGTGCCCGCGATTTGCCTTTTGAGGCTGTTCTTTGCAGCAAAGACCCGGCAAGCTCGGTCCAACCCCAATTCATGGAATGTTCGGGAGAAGTCGGATGGTGCAGTTGTGTTCAATCGAGCAAGCAGTCGACGACGTACTGGCACGGCTGCCGGCGCATATTCACATGGGCATGCCCCTGGGCCTGGGCAAACCCAACCTGTTCGTCAACGCGCTGTACCGGCGTATCGCCAAGTTGCCGGACCGGGCGCTGACCATCTACACAGCCCTGGCCCTGGGTCGCCCTACCTTGGGCGATGGTTTGCAGAAGCGCTTTCTCGAGCCCTTTATCGAACGGGTCTTCGGTGACTATCCCGAGCTGGACTTCCTCGCCGCACTGCGCAAGGACAGCCTGCCGTCGAACATTCACGTGCAGCAGTTCTTCATGCAGCCCGGCAGTTTGCTTCACAGCCTTTCGGCGCAGCAGGATTACGTCAGCAGCAACTACAGCCACGCCGCCCGTGATATCAATGCCGCCGGCCTGAACCTCGTCGCGCAACTGGTGGCCAGCAGCGCCGAACATCCGGATCGCCTGAGCCTGAGCTGCAACCCCGACATCACCCTCGACCTGTTGCCGATGATCGCCAAGCGCCGCGAGGCCGGTGAAACCATCCTGGTGGTGGGCCAGGTTCACAGCGATTTGCCCTACATGCCCGGCGACGCCGAGCTGGGCATGGATGAGTTCGACTTCCTGATCGACGAGAAGGACAGCACCACGCTGTTCTCCACCCCGAACATGCCGGTGGGTTTCCAGGATCACTTTATCGGTTTGCACGCCAGCACCCTGGTGCGCGACGGCGGTACCTTGCAGATCGGCATCGGCTCCATGGGCGATGCACTGACTGCGGCCTTGCTGGCGCGCCAGGCCGATAACGAGGCGTATCGCCTGTTGCTCACCGACCTGGATGTGTACCAATGGGCACCGCTGATCAGCCACGAAGGCGGCGTCGCGCCGTTTGCCCGTGGCCTGTACGGTTGCAGCGAAATGTTCGTCAACGGCCTGCTGGTGCTGGCCGATGCCGGGATTGTGCGGCGCAAGGTATACCCGGACGTCGCGACCCAGGAGCGGGCCAACGCCGGCACCCTGGACGAAGCGGCACAGACCGACGGCATCTCGGTGCATGGCGGCTTCTTCCTCGGGCCTCGTAGCTTTTACGAGCGTTTGCGGGACTTGCCACAGAGCAAGCGCCTGGAATTCAACATGACCCGCATCAGCTACATCAACGAGCTGTACGGCCAGGAAGAACTCAAGCGTTTGCAGCGCCTGGATGCGCGCTTCATCAACAGCGCGTTTACCGTGACCCTGTTGGGCGCGGGCGTGGCCGACCAGTTGGAAGACGGCCGCGTGCTCAGCGGTGTTGGCGGGCAATACAACTTTGTCGCCCAGGGCCATGCGCTGGAAGGCGCGCGCTCGATCCTGATCCTGCGCAGCTGGCGCGAATCGGGCGGCGAGGTCAGTTCCAATATCGTCTGGGAATACGGCCACTGCACGATCCCCCGGCACCTGCGAGACATCGTCATCACCGAATACGGCATCGCGGATTTACGCGGGCAGACTGATGCCAGGGTGATCGAGGCGCTGCTGAATATCACCGACTCACGGTTCCAGGAAGATTTGATCGAGCAGGCGCAGAAGGCCGGGAAGTTGCCGAAGGATTTCCAGCTGGATCCGCGGTTTGCCGACAACACGCCGGAGCGTCTGCAGGGGATTCAGGCGCGGCATCCACGGCTGTTCCCGGAGTATCCGCTGGGCAGTGACTTCACCGATGAAGAGCGGGATTTGTTGCGGGCGTTGAACTGGCTCAAGAGCAAATTCAAGCTGACGGAGATTCTGGAGCTGGGCAAGGCGGCGCTGGATGCACCGGAGCCGGAAGCGTTTCCCGAGCATTTGGTACGGATGCGACTGGATAAGCCGGAGGGGTTGAAGGAGGACTTGTATCAGCGCCTGTTGCTAGCGGGCCTACAAGCTACCGCGCACTAACAAACACAGGAGATCAAATGTGGGAGCGGGCTTGCTCGCGAAAGCGGTGTGTCAGTCACCGGATAGGTCGACTGATCCACCGCTTTCGCGAGCAAGCCCGCTCCCACATGTTTAACCGTGCCCGCACCGATTACTCGATAAAGGTCACAACCCCACCCGCCAACGACTGCACCCGCGCCAGCGACTCAACCCGGTAACCCTGGGCATCCAGCTCCGCACGGCCACCCTGGAACGACTTCTCGATCACGATCCCCAAACCTGCAACGGTCGCGCCGGCCTGTTTGATGATCGAGATCAGCGCCTGGGACGCCTTACCGTTGGCCAGAAAGTCGTCAATGATCAGCACGCGGTCGCTGCTGGTCAGGTGGCGCGGGGAAATCGCCACGGTGCTTTCGGTTTTCTTGGTGAAGGAATACACCGTCGCCGACAGCAGGTTTTCGGTCAGGGTCAGGGACTGTTGCTTGCGGGCGAAAATCACCGGCACGCCGAGGTTCAGGCCGGTCATGATCGCCGGTGCAATGCCCGAGGCTTCGATGGTGACGATCTTGGTGATCCCCGAATCCTTGAACAACGCAGCAAACTCGTCACCGATCAGTTTCATCAGCGCCGGGTCGATCTGGTGGTTCAGAAAGGCGTCGACCTTGAGTACCTGATCGGAAAGCACGATGCCTTCTTCGCGAATTTTCTTGTGCAGTGCTTCCACGAAAGCTTCCTCTGTTGGCGCAACACGCGCCGAAAGTAGATTAAAAAGTAGTCGATTCTAGCGCTTTAACATCGCGCGTATATCCGCCAGTGCGGTGTTGCCGCGAACGGCTTTGACTTCGGTCGGTGTGTCGTCGTTGCCTTCCCAGGCCAGGTCGTCCGGCGGCAGTTCGTCGAGGAACCGGCTGGGGGCACAATCGATGATCTCGCCGTACTGCTTGCGCTTGGCGGCAAAGGTGAAGGCCAATGTCTGACGCGCGCGGGTAATGCCCACGTAGGCCAGGCGCCGTTCTTCCTCGATGGTGTCGGCTTCGATGCTGGAGCGGTGCGGGAGGATTTCCTCTTCCATGCCCATGATGAACACGTAGGGGAATTCCAGGCCCTTGGACGCATGCAAGGTCATCATCTGCACGCCTTCGGCGCCGTCTTCCTCTTCCTGCTGGCGTTCAAGCATGTCCCGCAGCACAAGCTTGCCGATGGCGTCCTCGACGGTCATCTCGCCTTCTTCGTCCTTCTCCAGGGTATTTTTCAACGCCTCGATCAGGAACCACACGTTGCCCATGCGGTAATCGGCAGCCTTGTCGCTGGAGCTGTTGGTGCGCAGCCAGTTCTCGTAGTCGATGTCCATGACCATGCTGCGCAGGGCGCTGATCGGGTCTTCGCCGGCGCACTGCTCGCGCACCTTGTCCATGAAGCGCTTGAAGCGCGCCAGGCGGTCGGTGAAACGAGTGTCGAGGTGCTCGCCCAGGCCGATTTCGTCGGTGGCGGCGTACATCGAGATCTTGCGTTCGGTGGCGTAGTTGCCGAGCTTTTCCAGGGTAGTCGAACCGATTTCTCGGCGTGGGACGTTGATCACCCGCAGGAAGGCGTTGTCGTCGTCCGGGTTCACGATCAGCCGGAAGTAGGCCATCAGGTCTTTCACTTCCTGGCGTCCGAAAAAGCTGTTGCCGCCCGACAGGCGATAAGGAATCTGGTGGTGCTGCAGCTTCAGCTCGATCAGCTTGGCCTGGTAGTTGCCGCGGTACAGGATCGCGAAATCGCTGTAGGGCCGGTCGGTGCGCAGGTGCAGCGTGAGCAGTTCGACGGCCACGCGCTCGGCTTCGGCGTCTTCGTTGCGGCAGCGGATCACGCGGATCTCGTCGCCGTGGCCCATCTCGCTCCACAGTTGCTTTTCAAACTCGTGGGGGTTGTTGGAGATCAGCACGTTGGCGCAACGCAGGATGCGGCTGGTGGAGCGGTAGTTCTGCTCCAGCATCACCACTTTCAGGGACGGGTAGTCGTCCTTGAGCAGCATCAGGTTTTCCGGGCGGGCGCCGCGCCAGGCGTAGATCGACTGGTCGTCATCGCCTACCACGGTGAACTGGTTGCGCTTGCCGATCAGCAGCTTCACCAGCAGGTATTGGCTGGCGTTGGTGTCCTGGTATTCGTCCACCAGCAGGTAGCGGACTTTGTTCTGCCACTTTTCGAGGATGTCGGCATGTTCCTGGAACAGCTTCACCGGCAGCAGGATCAGGTCGTCGAAGTCCACCGCGTTGAACGCCTTCAGCGTGCGCTGGTAGTGGGTGTAGACAATGGCGGCAGTCTGCTCCTTGGGGTTGCGCGCAGCTTCCAGGGCTTCGGCGGGCAGGATCAGGTCGTTTTTCCACGAGCCGATCATGTTCTTGATCTCGTCGACGCCGTCGTCGCCCGCGTATTCCTTCTGCATGATGTCGGTCATCAGCGCCTTGACGTCTGTCTCGTCAAAGATCGAGAAGCCCGGCTTGTAGCCCAACCGCACGTGTTCCTTGCGGATGATGTTCAGCCCCAGGTTGTGGAAGGTACACACGGTGAGGCCACGGCCTTCGCCACCCTTGAGCAGGGTGCCGACGCGCTCTTTCATTTCCCGCGCCGCCTTGTTGGTAAAGGTCATGGCGACGATGTACTGGGCACGGATGCCACAGCTCTGGATCAGGTGCGCGATCTTGCGGGTGATCACGCTGGTCTTGCCGGAACCGGCACCGGCGAGCACCAATAGAGGGCCGCCGACGTAGTTCACGGCTTCTTGCTGCCGGGGATTGAGTCGGGACATACGAAATTCAGGAGGTCATTGATCAAAAGGGCGGGCATTTTAACAGGCTGGCAAGATTCTGCTGCCTCTGAACGACAGTGTGACGTACCACTCGATCTAAATTTGCCGGTTTTGTTACTTTGCCGCAGGATGTGCAGGGTATTTAGGACTATTGTTCGGTCTAGAGCTGCACAGTGCGCATTTGATAACCCATATCATTGGTCATTATCGGGGCGCACGTCATAATGCCCGCCGCCAACGAAATTTTGCAGAGTCTAGGGAGCTAGCTTGTCTACGCCTGTCGAACCCTTGCGTTTGCTGCTGCTGGCCGATGAGCCAGCGTGGGCAGCGTTATTGCGCGAGTGCCTGGCGCCGATGGGCGACGGAGCTGTGCTGATCAGCGCGCCAAACTGGGAGTCTGTGAGCAACCTGTTCGACGACGATCACAGCGCGGTGCTGTTGACCACGGCCAACCTTCAGCCCGGCCCCGGTCGCTGCAGCTTGCCAACGGTATTGCTGTTGGAAGAGGAACCCCTGGTTTCACCCCTCGGCGTCAGCGACTGGCTGATCCTGAATGCATTGGATGTCGATACATTGCGCCGTTGCCTGCGGCATGTGCGCGAGCGCGGTGTGCTGGAAAACACCCTGCAACGCCTGGCCGAACAGGACCCGCTGACCGGTATCGCCAACCGCCAGGGCTTCCAGACCCTGTTGACCGCCCGCCTGGCGGAAAACGAAGGCCGTGGCGTTGCCCTCGGCCACCTCGACCTGGACAACTTCCGTCACGCCAACGACGCCCTCGGCCACCAGGCCGGCGACCGGCTGATCCTGCAAGTGGTCTCGCGGCTCAAGAGCCAGCTGGAGGCCGGCGATCAACTGGCGCGCCTGGGCAGCGACGAATTTGCCCTGCTGATCGACACCCGCCGTGCGCCCCAGCGCGCCGAATGGATGGCCGAGCGCATCGTCGAAGCCATGGCCGAACCCTATTGGGTCGATGGCGAAAGCCTGCTGATCGGTTGTAGCCTCGGCGTGGCCCATGCCCGCGCCAAGGCCGGCGCCGACCCGTTGATGTGGCACGCCCACATCGCCATGCAGCAAGCCAAAAGCACCCAGGGCTGCACCTTTCATATCTTCAACGAACGCATCAACCGCAATGCCCGCAGCCTCGCCGACCTTGAAAGCGAGCTGCGCCGGGCGTTGCGTCGTGACGAACTGGAGCTGCATTACCAGCCCCGCCTGGACCTCGACGATGGGCATATCGTCGGCCTGGAAGCACTGGTGCGCTGGCGCCACGGTGAGCGCGGCCTGTTGCCGCCGAGCGAGTTCGTGCCGCTGGCCGAGCAGAGCGGCTTGATCGTGCCGCTGGGCTACTGGGTGATTTCCCGGGCCCTGCGCGACATGCAGGACCTGCGCGAACGCGGGATTGCGCCGTTGCACATGGCGGTCAACCTGTCGTTCCGCCAGTTTCAGGACAGCCAACTGCTCAGCACCCTCAGCCGGCTGATTGCCGAGCGCGGCGTGGAAGCCCAGTGGCTGGAATTTGAGCTGACGGAAACCGCCGTGATGCGCCGCAGCGACCTGGTCAAGCAGACCATGGATGCGCTGGGCCGCCTGGGCGTGCGCTTTTCCCTGGATGACTTTGGCACCGGCTTTTCGTCGTTCGTGCACCTCAACAGCCTGCCGATTGCCTTGCTGAAGATCGACAAGAGCTTTGTCGGCGGCATGGAAGAGCGCGAAGAGAATCGCAAGCTGGTGCACGCCATGATCAACCTGGCTCATAACCTGAACCTGGAAGTGGTCGCCGAGGGCGTGGAAACCGCCGAGCAACTGGCGTTGCTGCGGTTGTTCGGCTGCGATCAGGCCCAGGGTTACCTGATCAGCAAGCCGTTGCCGTTGGCGGAACTGGTGGACTACCTGACGTTTGGTGACAGCCAGGAACAGGTGGGCGGCGTGATCTGATGTTGTGAACCCGATCAAAAATGTGGGAGCGGGCTTGCTCGCGAATGCGGTATTTCAGCCAACCAATTCATGGCTGACCCACCGCATTCGCGAGCAAGCCCGCTCCCACATTTGACCGAGTACAGCCGTTACTCCGGCTGCGCGGCTTGAAATCCGCGGTGGGTTTCAGGCTCCTGGCGAATCATCCGCTTCATCTTCCGTTCAAACGCCCAGGTCAGGCTGACTGCCGCGCACGCCAGGCCCAGGGCCAGGCCCCACCAAACGCCCGTCGGCCCCCAGCCGAGATTGAACGCCATCAACCATGCGGCCGGTGCGCCGATCAGCCAGTAGCAGCCCAGCCCGACCAGGAAGGTGGTCTTGGCATCCTTGAGTCCGCGAATACAGCCCATGGCGATGGTCTGCACGCCGTCGAACAGCTCAAACCATGCGGCCACCGCCAGCAGGCTGACGGCGAGGTTGATCACGTCGCGAAACGCCGGGTCATGCTGGTCGAGGAACAGGCTGATCAGTGGGTGCGAGAACAACCACAGCACCGCTGCAAAGCCCAGCATCACCACTGCGCCAAAGCCTATGCCAACTCGCCCGGCCAGCCGCGCTTCCAGCAACTGCCCGGCACCGTAATGCTGGCCGATACGCATGGTGATCGCGTACGACATGCCCGCCGGCACCATGAACGCCACCGACACGATCTGCAGGGCGATCTGGTGCGCAGCCAGCTGCGTGCTGCCCATGGTGCCCATGCACAGCGCGGCGAACGCAAACAGCCCGACTTCCACCGCATAGGTGCCACCAATCGGCAGGCCCAGGCGCCACAGTTCCCGCAGGTAATGCAGGTTGGGCCGCAGCAGACCCTTGCGCAGCGGATACGCGTCGTAGGCACGGTTGTATTTGATGTACCAGATCAGCGCCAGGGCCATGCAGTTGGCAACGATGGCGGTGACCAGGCCAATGCCCACCAGCCCGAGTTTCGGCAGGCCGAACATGCCTTCGATCAACGCGTGGTTGAGCAGGTAGTTGATCACCGTGCCGCCCAGGCTGATCACCATCACCGGCGTGGCCTTGCCGATAGCACTGGTGAAGCCGCGCAGGGCCATGAACGTCAGGTAGCCGGGCAGGGCGAACGGCAGGATGGTCAGGAACTGGCCGGCGGACGCGACGTTGGTTTCGGTCTGGCCGAACATCAGCAGCACTGGCTTGAGGTTCCACAGCAGCAAACCAGCCACCAGCGCCATCAACCAGGCCAGCCACAGCCCGGCCTGGGTCAGGCGGGTGGCGCCTTCGATGTCGCCGGCGCCCTGGCGGATCGCGACCAGCGTGCCCACGGCAGCGATCACGCCGATGCAGAAAATCGACACGAACGAATAGCTCGCCGCACCCAGGCCTCCGCCGGCCAGGGCCTCGGGGCTCAGGCGGGCCATCATCAGGGTGTCGGTCAGCACCATCAGCATGTGGGCCAACTGTGAGGCAATCAGCGGCCCTGACAGCCGCAGAATGGCCCAGAGTTCGGTACGTGCCGGATGCTGCATGATCATCACGCTCAAAAAGTCAGGGAGGGGTGGAAGGGTTGATTCTCGGCGCCCACAGCGCATTGCACAAAGGGATAAATCCGATGGTTCGCATGATTAAAACTCATGCCTGAATGATTCTGGTAGGGTTTCGATATTGCGCCGTCGGAGTTTTCGCCATGTCTCGTCGTCTTCCTCCTCTTTACGCCTTGCGCGCGTTTGAAGCTGCGTCCCGCTACAACTCGTTCACCCGGGCGGCGGAAGAGTTGTCGATTACCCAAAGTGCGGTGAGCCGGCACATTCGTACCCTGGAAGAGCATTTCGCCTGCCGCCTGTTCCAGCGCAGCGGCCGCACCTTGCAACTCACCGAGGCAGCGCGCCTGTTGCTGCCGGGCGTGCGTGAAGGCTTTGCGGCCCTGGAGCGCGCCTGCCATACCTTGAATGCCGAGGACGACATCCTGCGCATGAAGGCGCCGTCCACCCTGACCATGCGCTGGCTGCTGGCGCGGCTCAGTCGCTTCCGGCACCTGCAGCCGGGCAATGAAGTGCAACTGACCAGCGCCTGGATGAGCGTCGATGAGGTGGATTTCAACCAGGAACCATTCGATTGCGCGGTGTTGCTGAGCAACGGGCATTTCCCGCCGGACTGGGAAGCCAGCTACCTGTTTCCGGAGTTGCTGATTCCGGTGGGCGCGCCGAACCTGTTGAGCGACGGACCCTGGGACGTTGCGCGCCTGGCCGCTGCCGAACTGCTGCACCCGACGCCGGACCGGCGTGACTGGCGTAACTGGCTGGAGCGCATGGGGCTGTCATCCCAGGTTTCGCTCAAGGGCGGGCAGGTGTTCGACACCTTGGAGTTGGGCATGATCGCCGCCGCCCGAGGGTACGGCGTGTCCATGGGCGACTTGCTGATGGTGGCCGAAGACGTGGCCCAGGGCCGCCTGAGTCTGCCATGGCCCACCGCTGTGGCCAGTGGGGAAAATTACTATCTGGTGTGGCCGAAGACCCGGCCGGGTGGCGAGCGTTTGCGACGGCTGGGTGACTTTCTCCAGGGCGAAGTGCAGGCCATGGAATTGCCCCAGGTCGAGCGCCTCGACTGAGTGGATTGCGCACCGGCCAGCAATCGTTTGCGCGATACCCCTGTGATTCGCTCAAGTATTGAGCCTGCCCGCCGAAGTAGGGTTGTTGGAACTACCGTTCTGCAACGTTTCCCCTATTAGAATTTTGCCGAGCAGCGCTATGAGATCAGGATGATCCTGGCCTCGGCCAGGAGCCTTCATGTCTCAACCTCGCGCCCGGATTGCCTCTCAACTGGGGCTTGCCCTCGCCGTGATACTGGCTGTCGTCATCAGCGGCAGCACGGTATTCGCGTTGCGTTCGCTGGACTCCGCCAACCTCGACACCCGCGAGGAGCACCTGGCCAGCGAGGCCCGCTTGCTGGCCGACCAGCTCAATACCTTCCACAGCACCTTGCGCGAAAGTACCCAGCGTTTGAGCGGGCTGTTTGAAAAGCGCTTCAGCGCCGGCTTGAGTACGCGCCCTGAGCAACCGGTGACGGTGGCGGGCGTGCAGACGCCGGGCCTGTACCTGGGCGAGGAAGTGCTCAACAACAACTTCGCTGAAGTCGATGAGTTCAAGCAGATGTCCGGCGGCGTGGCGACCTTGTTCGTACGCAGCGGCGAGGACTTTATCCGCGTCAGCACCTCCCTGACCAAGCAGGATGGCAGCCGCGCCATCGGTACGGCGCTGGATCACCAGCATCCGGCCTATCAACGCTTGCTGGGCGGACAGGGCTACGTTGGCCGCGCGGTGTTGTTCGATCGCTCCTACATGACCCAGTACAGCCCGGTGCGGGACGCCAGCGGCAAAGTGATTGCGGTGCTGTTTGTCGGCTTCGACTACACCGATGCGCAGAACGCCCAGTTCGACAACCTCAAGCGTTTCCGCATCGGCCAGACCGGTTCCCTGGCGCTGCTGGACGAACAGAAGCACTGGCTGGTACCGCCCGCTGGCGTGCAGGCGCTGGATCAGTCGATTCCGGTGATGCTCGACCTGGCCGCCAAACCTGGAAAAGGCCGTTTCTGGAGCGACAAGAACGAAGATTTCTACAGCGTTGCCGTGCCGTTTGAAGGCGGCCCGTGGTCGGTGGTGGCGAGCATGCCGAAAGCCGAAATTCGCGCGGTGACCTGGTCGGTGGGGATTCGCCTGGCGATCGGCAGCTTGCTCGCGATGCTGCTGGCGGTGGGCGCGGCGGTCTGGTTGCTGCGCAGCAAGTTGCAGCCATTGGGCGACCTGGTGCGTCAGGCCGAAGCCCTGGGCGCCGGTGATTTGAGCGCACGGCTGAACGTTTCCAGCCATGATGAAATCGGCCAACTAGCCCGCAGTTTCAACCAGATGGGCGAAGCGCTGTCGACCATGGTGTCGCATATCCGCAAGGCGGCTGAAGACGTGAACAGCCGCGCCCAGGCACTGTCGGGGTTGTCCGGCGGTGCGTACGAAGGCATGGAGCAACAGTCCGGCGAGATCACCAGCATGGCCGGCGCGGTGGAAGAGTTCAGCGCCACCTCGCTGAATATTGCCGACAACATGGGCAACACCGAACGCCTGGCCCAGGACAACGCCCAGCAAACCAGGATCGGCCGCACCTCGATGCAAGAAGCGTCGTCGTCCCTGGAACACATCGCCACCGCGCTGAACAGCACGGCCACGGTGATCAACACCCTGGGCCAGCGCTCCCAGGAAATCGGCGGGATCGTCGGAGTGATCACCGCGATTGCCGAACAGACCAACCTGCTGGCGCTCAACGCCGCCATCGAAGCGGCGCGGGCCGGTGAGCAGGGGCGCGGGTTTGCGGTGGTGGCCGATGAAGTGCGCAACCTCGCATCGCGCACTCGTCAGGCCACGGATGAGATTTCCGGGATGATCCAGAGTATCCAGCAGGAAACCGGCAACGCCATCAGCACCATGGAGCAAGGCAACGTGCTGATGCAGGAAGGCCTGGCTCGCAACGCTGACGTCGCCTCTGCGCTGGCGCGGATCGACGAGCAAAGCCGCTCGGCGGGCCAGCAGTTTGCGGCCATTACCACGGCGACCCAGGAGCAGAGCAGCACGGCGACCCTGCTGAGCAGCAACTTGCAGAGCATCGCCCTGGCCAACAGCGAGCAGCGTGAAGTGGTGTCCAACCTTGCGATCACCGCCAAGGAACTGGAGACCCTGGCGGCGGGCTTGCGGCATGAGGTTGACCGGTTTCGTTGATTGACTGTTCGGGCCTCATCGCGGGCAAGCCCGCTCCCACAGTTGACCGTGTTGTTCTGGAGTACGCGGTCCACTGTGGGAGCCGGGCTTGCCCGCGATGACGGCCGACCCGACGCGTCAAACGTCGGATCGGTCGCCCAGCCCCGGGTCCACACGCTTGCCAATGTCCTTGAGTCGCGCCAGTTGGTCGACCATCCCTGGCGCTTCATCCAGGCTGCTGACAAAGGTCCACAGGTAAGTCATCACCGCATACACGTGGCCGGCCTTGACCGCCGGCGACAGCGCCAGCTGGCTGATGGCAACCACAAACAGCAGTGCCGCCAGCGTACCGATAAACAGGAACGCGGCAGCCTCGCGGTCCGACAGCCAGATCCGCAGGCGTGACAACACCTGGTAGTGGCGCCGCAAGGTCTGCGCGCCGACCTTTTCCACCAGGCCGATTTCCTTTTCCAGGCGGTCATTCAAGCGCTCATGCAGCTCCTGATTGCGCCGGGCGAAACGTGGCAACAAGGTTGTGCACAGCACCAGCGCCGTCAGGCAGGCCAGGCCGATCCACGGCTCGATCACCAACAGCATCACTGCCGCACCGACGATCGACACCAGCGCCGTCGCGATGATTGGCACGTGTTTTTCGAAAAAATCCACAAAGTCCCGCGCCAACACTACCCGCGCCGCTGCCCGTGAGGTGCTGTGGTTTTGCAGGCGCTGGTTGAGAATCACCGGCACCGCAAGGTCCGCGTAGATACGGGTGAAGGTGCGCGTATCCAGCGCCCGTCGCGCCGCCCCGACCACCCAGAACGCCAGCACCACGGCGGCGTAGAACAGCGCGCTGCCGGCATCGCCGCGGATGATCGAGTCCACCGCGAACCCCGCAAACAGTGGGTAGGCCAGCAGCAATGCGTTCTCCAGGGCCACCAGCGACAAGGTGCAGAACAACTTGCCGGGATAGGCCTTGGCGATCGCCTTGAGGGTTTGGCTGGCGGATTGTTGCCCGAACTTTTTGCTTTCTTCGATCAGGATCTGGGGTGTTACGGATGACATGGGGTGCACCGAGAGTGAGATAAACGCTATTATTGAGCGACTGCTCAAGTATCCTTGAGCGACCGCTCAAAAAGCAAGCGCCGTCGATCTGCCGGTGCCTGAAGGAAAAGCCTCATGTCGCGTATCGACCGTAAAGACCAGATCATCGCCGCCGCCCTGGAGCTGTTTCGCAGCAAAGGGTTTGCCGATGTTTCCACCCGCGACCTGGCGGAGCATGCCGGGCTGTCCCGCAGCCACGTCTATCACTACTTCAGCGACTGGAAAGAGCTGCGCCGCGAAGCGTTCGTGCGGTTCGCCAACGAGCAACTGGACGAGGTGAGGGCGCCGCTGGTGGATCTGCCGCCATTGGAAGCCCTCGAAGGGTTCCTGCGTGACTGCCTGCCCTCCACGGCAGACGCCGGTTGGGCGCTATGGCTGGATGCCTGGGACGAAGCCATGCATGACGAGCCATTGGCCCAGGCCTACCTGGTGATCAACGCCCAATGGCAAGCCATGCTCGCCGAGATCATCGAGCAAGGTGTGGCGGCCAAAGTGTTCCGCTGTGAGTCGCCCAAGCGCGCTGCGCGACAACTCTTTGCCGTAGCGATGGGCTATGCCGATGACTTGTTGCTCAAACCCTCCGTTGAGTCAGCTGAAGCGGTGATGGATGAGGTGATGGAAGTGGCGGGGCTGCTTCTGGCGTTGCCTAGGACGCGCTAGCAGGGCGGTACTGCAAGGCCTCCGCCAGATGATGGCGTGCGATGGCTTCCACTTGTTCCAGGTCGGCCAGGGTGCGGGCGACCTTGAGCAGGCGATGGGCCGCCCGCAACGACAGCGTCAGCCGTTCGCAGGCGCTTTCCAGCCAGCCTTCATCAGCCTTTTCCAGTTTGCAGTGCTGGCGTAGCCCCGGCAGGTCGAGAAACGCATTGGCGCAGCCCTGGCGCCGTTGTTGGCGGTCCCGGGCATCGGCGACGAGGACGGAGGCGCTGGCGGTATCATCACCGGACTGTATGCCCGGGTTCAGCGCGGTGCTTTCCCGGGCGACGGTCACGTGCAGGTCGATCCGGTCCAGCAGCGGCCCCGAGAGTTTGTTGCGATAGCGCTGAATCTGCTCCGGCGTGCAGCGACAGCGCCCACTGGGCTCGCCCACATAGCCGCAAGGGCAGGGGTTCATTGCCGCCACCAACTGAAAGCGCGCCGGGAAACGCACCCGGTCGCGAGCGCGGGAAATCACGATATGCCCGGACTCCAGCGGCTCACGTAGCACCTCCAGGACCTTGCGATCAAACTCCGGCAACTCGTCGAGAAACAACACACCGTGATGGGCCAGGGTTATTTCCCCCGGCTGCGGTTTCGAGCCGCCGCCCACCAGCGCCGGGCCGGATGCCGAATGATGCGGCTGGCGAAATGGCCGGTGTGGCCAATGGCTCAGCGGCGCTAGGCTGACCACCGATTGAATCGCCGCCACCTCCAGCGCTTCCTGTTCACTCAAGGGCGGCAACAACCCTGGTAGACGGCTGGCGAGCAAGGTCTTGCCGGTGCCCGGTGGCCCGCTGAGCAACAGGTTGTGGGCGCCCGCCGCAGCGATCAACAGCGCACGCTTGGCTGCCAGTTGGCCCTGCACTTCACTCAGGTCCGGGTAGGGTTTGTTCAAGTACATCAGGCCACTGGAAACGAAGGGCTCGATCGGCACGTGACCGTTCAGGTGCGCCACCACTTGCAGCAGGTGATCCACGGCAATCACCTTCAACCCCGAAGCCAGGCAGGCTTCCTCGGCATTGGCCCGCGGCACGATCAAGGTGCGCCCGACCTTGCGCGCCGCCAGGGCTGCGGGCAACACACCTTTCACCGGCCGTACCTCACCGGACAGCGCCAGCTCGCCCAGGCATTCCACGTTATCGAGGGTCAGCGCCGGTACCTGCACGCTGGCGGCGAGAATCCCCAGGGCAATCGCCAAATCAAAGCGCCCGCCGTCCTTGGGGAGGTCGGCGGGTGCGAGGTTGAGGGTGATGCGGCGGGACGGGTATTGCAGCGCAGAATTGAGAATGGCGCTGCGCACGCGGTCTTTGCTTTCCTTGACGGCGGTTTCCGGCAGGCCCACCAGCGTCAGCGACGGCAAGCCGTTGGCCATGTGCACCTCGACAGTGACGGCGGGCGCTTCGACGCCTATCTGGGCGCGACTATGGACGATGGCGAGGGACATGCTGGTTCCTTGAAATGAGTGGCCGCTTCCTGCGGTTTTTCAAGGGTAGTTGAGTGATGGCGACGCGCGGCGGCGAGGTTTTACAGAACGTATCGCGCTAGCGGTCCGACGGCGGCACACACAGAAACTCCTTCGCCAACGTCAACCACGCCTGCGCCGCAAACGACAACTTGCACTGCCGACGCCACGCCAGCATCAGTCGCCAGTTCAGCGCCGGCGACTGTATTTCCGCGATGCTGAACTGGCTCGCATCAAGGGTTTCGCAGAATGCCCGGGGCAGCAGGGTGATGCCCACGCCCAGTCGTACCAGGGAGGCGATAAAGTCCCATTGGCTGCTGCGGCCACTGATCCGCGGCTCAAAACCGGCTTGTGCACAGGCATCAAGTACGAATTGGTTCAGGGTGAAGGTGTCATCGTAAAAGATGAATTCGCAGGCTTGCAGTTCGCTCAGCTCTACCGAGCTGCGTCCCTGCCAGGGAGAGTCATGGGGCGCGAGCAGGCACAGTGGCGATTCGAACAGGGGCATGGATTCGAATTCGGACCAGATATCCGCCACGCGCGGCGAGTCCAGGATGGTGCCGAACTCCAGCGTGCCCTGGCGCAGATCCTGGATGGTGATATTGCCGCCGCTTTCGAACAGTTTCAGTTCGATCTTCGGGTAACGGGCGTGATACTCCGCAAAAATCGGCGCCAGTGCGAGGTGGGTCGAGGGCGAAAGCCCCATGCGCAGGGCGCCGCGCCCGACATGCTGCAAGTCTTGCAGCTCTACCGTCATTTCATCGTGCAGCGCGATCATTTCCTTGGCGCGCTTGAGCACAATTTCCCCGGCGTCCGTCAGGGTGAAGCGTTTTCCCATGCGGTCGAGCAGCTTCAGGCCAAGGCTCGACTCCAATTGCTGCACCATCTTGCTGACTGTTGGCTGGGTCAGGTGCAGCTTCACAGCGGCTTTGGTAAAGCTCTGCTGGTCGACGACTTCTACGAAATAACGGAGCGCCCGGATGTCCATCTTGCATTCCAATTTTGCATGGTTTTCATAATATTAATTCATTATATCTTTAAAAAATGGCTGGATAAGATTTGTTACATCTGTTCCCAGCCAGCGCTTCCATGACGCCTTAAGGGCCTTGCCAGACGCTTCCATGGCCAGATTTCTCGCAGTGTATGAATCAAAGGCAACGCTATTTCTGGAGAGCAACTGTGCTTAACAAAACGCGTCATTCTTTTTCCGGTTCTGATGAGATGTCTCAGGGAGCGCGCTTCGTTAAGGAGTTGCTGGCGCAGGCGCAGATCGAGGTCAACGGGCCATCGGCTGCCGATATGCAACTGCACCACAGTGCCACATTTGATCTCGCCCTGGCCAAGGGCAATCTGGGCCTTGGCGAAGACTACATGGATGGCGGCTGGGACGCCGAGGCGCTGGATGAGTTTTTTTTCCGCCTCATGCGCTCCGGCGTGATCGACCAGGCCAACCCGGCCACCTTGTTGTTTCACGCGTTCAGCTCCCGCTGGCTGAACCTGCAAAACAAGAAACGCGCCTGGCAAGTCGGCGAAGCACATTACGACCTCGGCAATGACTTCTACGCGCGCATGCTCGACTCGCGCATGACCTACACCTGTGGCTACTGGAAAGATGCCACCACCCTGGAGCAGGCGCAGTTCGCCAAGCTGGACCTGATCTGTAAAAAACTGGGGCTCAAGCCGGGCATGCGCGTGCTGGATATCGGCTGTGGCTGGGGCAGTTTCATGAGCCATGCGGCCGAGCACTACGGGGTCGAGTGTGTCGGCGTGACCATCTCCAAGGAGCAGGCGGAGTGGGGGCGGGCCAAGTATTCACATCTGCCGATCGAGTTTCGTCTGCAGGACTATCGGGATATCGACGAGCAGTTCGACCATATCGCCAGTGTCGGCATGTTCGAGCATGTGGGGCGCAAGAACCATCGGGCGTATATGGAGGTCGCCAACCGCTGCCTGAAAGACGATGGGTTGTTCCTGCTACACACTATCGGCAAGAACCAACGCAACAGCACGCCGGATCCGTGGATCGACAAATACATCTTTCCCAACGGTGATTTGCCTTCGATCGGGCAGATCGGCGACGCCATGGACGGGTTATTTGTTGCCGAGGATTTGCACAACTTTGGCGCCGACTACGACAAGACGCTGATGGCCTGGTGCGAAAACTTCGAACTGGCGTGGCCGGATTTCGCAGACACCTTTGGCCAGCGTTTCTACCGGATGTGGCGCTATTACCTGCTGTCGTGTGCAGGGGCGTTTCGCGCGCGGGATATCCAGCTGTGGCAGTGGGTATTGTCGAAGAAGGGGGTTGTCGGCGGGTATCAGCGGGTGAGCTGAGGGTTGCAACGGTTTAACGGGGACAGGTGAAACCTGCCCCGGTTGGGCCGGCTTATTCGGCGGCAGGCGTCAATCGCGCTTCCAGCTCCGCCACCTTGGCCTCAAGGCTTTCCAACCGCGCCCGAGTGCGCGCCAGCACCACCATCTGGCTATCAAACTCTTCCCGGCTTACCAGGTCCAGCTTGCTGAAACCGCTTTGCAGCAGTGCCTTGAACTGGCTTTCAATTTCATTGCGTGGCAGCGGCGTGTCGCTGCTGAACAGGCGGGAGGCGTGGCCGCTCAGGGCGTCGAGGAGGTCTTTGGGCGCGAGCATGGGAAATCGTCCGGAAAATCTGTTGGCCGGCAGTGTATCACGCAGCGTCTATAGTCTTTTCCAGCCCCTGCGGCGCACGCTTTTCGCGCATGAGGACGGGCGGTCGCGCACCGTTTTCGTGCGTATCTTCGCTGTCGTGGCGCCCGGTAGGTGGGCACAGGCGAACAAAGGACTGATTTCAGTGATTTTTACGGAGCTGGCAAGCTTTCTGCTTAGACGATCATGACCCATGCACTGATGCAGTCGCTGTGACGATGCAGTGCGCCGACGGACCAGCGGTACATGTTTCGTCACCAGTGGTTAGCGAGCGTCGCAATGGCAAATGCCAGGGCGACGAAGCGTTACAAAGCCAGGCACTGCGCTTAGACTTGAGACGGGTTTGTTTTCCTGGGGCAAGTCCACCAATTCGGGAGAGAGTTTTCATGAAGCTAGTCACTGCCATCATCAAGCCGTTCAAGTTGGACGATGTACGCGAGTCACTGTCCGAGATCGGCGTGCAGGGCATTACCGTTACTGAGGTCAAAGGCTTCGGTCGGCAGAAGGGTCACACCGAGCTGTATCGCGGCGCGGAATACGTGGTCGATTTCCTGCCAAAGGTGAAGATTGATGTCGCCATTGACGACAAGGATCTTGACCGGGTTATCGAGGCGATAACCAAGGCCGCCAACACCGGCAAGATCGGTGACGGCAAGATCTTCGTGGTCAATCTGGAACAGGCTATTCGCATCCGTACCGGCGAAACCGATACCGACGCAATCTAAGCCGCCAAACCCCAACGCCCCAGGAGAAAACAATATGACTCTGCGTAAATTCGCAGGGCTAGGAGCCCTGTTGTCCCTCGTAATGCCGGCCCTGGCCATGGCGGCGGACCCAGTACCTGCTCCAGTCCTCAATTCCGGCGACACCGCGTGGATGCTCACGTCCACCGCGCTGGTGCTGTTCATGACCATTCCAGGCCTCGCGCTGTTCTACGGCGGCATGGTTCGCTCCAAAAACATTCTTTCCGTGATGATGCAGTGCTTTGCCATCACCGGCCTGATCACCATCCTGTGGTTCGTGTACGGCTACAGCATGGCGTTCGACACCACCGGTATGGAAGCAGGCGTCGTCAACCTCAACTCGTTTGTGGGTGGCTTGTCCAAACTGTTCCTCTCGGGTGTGACCCCGGCCAGCATCACCGGCCCGGCGGCGTTGTTCCCTGAGGCCGTGTTCGTGACCTTCCAGATGACCTTCGCGATCATCACCCCGGCGCTGATCGTCGGTGCATTCGCCGAGCGGATGAAGTTCTCCGCGATGCTGATCTTCATGGGCGTCTGGTTCACCCTGGTCTACGCACCGATCGCCCACATGGTATGGGGCGGTCCGGGTTCGTTGCTGGGCGACTGGGGCGTGCTCGACTTCGCAGGCGGCACCGTGGTGCACATCAACGCCGGTGTGGCCGGCCTGGTAGCGTGCCTGGTACTCGGCAAGCGTAAAGGCTTCCCAACCACCCCAATGGCCCCGCACAACCTCGGTTACACCCTGGTGGGCGCGGCCATGCTGTGGGTCGGCTGGTTCGGCTTCAACGCCGGCTCCGCTGCTGCGGCCAACGGCACTGCCGGCATGGCGATGCTGGTGACCCAGATCGCTACCGCTGCTGCGGCCCTGGGCTGGATGTTCGCCGAGTGGGTCACCCACGGCAAGCCGAGCGCACTGGGCATCGCCTCGGGTGTGGTTGCGGGCCTGGTGGCAATCACCCCAGCCGCTGGCACCGTGGGCCCGATGGGCGCCCTGGTGATCGGCCTGGCTGCCGGTGTGGTGTGCTTCTTCTGCGCCACTACCCTGAAACGCAAACTGGGCTACGACGACTCCCTGGACGCCTTCGGCGTGCACGGTATCGGCGGTATCCTCGGCGCGATCCTGACCGGCGTGTTCGCCGCACCGTCGATGGGTGGCTTCAACGCCGCTACTACCGACATTGCCGCACAGGTCTGGGTTCAGGCCAAAGGCGTCGGCTTCACCGTCATCTACACCGCTATCGTGACGTACATCATCCTCAAGGTGCTGGACGTGGTGATGGGCCTGCGGGTGACCGAAGAAGAAGAGGCGGTTGGCCTCGATCTGGCGCAACACAACGAGCGCGGCTACAACTTGTAAGTACGCGAAAAAAAGATGCCCGGCTTGCCGGGCATTTTTTTGCCTTGGGTTTGTCTGTGGCTAAAGGTGTATGGGTTTTTTTGCGACTTTGTGATGGGATCCGCACTGCACTTTTCAGTGTGCGAATGTCTTACAGGCATGTAGGCGTATTCGGCACTTTGTTTTTTCCCTGAGCGCGCTAGAATGCGCGCCGATAGGCGGAGAACTGTATGTGGCAACAGACCCTGATAACCCTGCGGGCCAAGCCCCGGGGCTTTCATCTGGTGACGGACGAGTTGCTCGCCGGCCTGCCTGAATTGAAGGCCTGTCGGGTGGGACTGTTGCATTTGTGGCTGCAGCACACCTCGGCCTCGTTGACGGTCAACGAGAATGCCGACCCGGCGGTTCGCCGTGACTTCGAGCGTTTTTTCAATGCGCTGGTGCCGCAAGGCACGGCGGGATATGAACACAACGACGAGGGTCCGGATGATCTGCCGGCGCACTTCAAGGCCAGTCTGCTGGGCTGTCAGCTGAGTTTGCCGGTAAGGGCCGGCCGCTTGGCGATGGGGACCTGGCAAGGTGTTTATCTGGGCGAGCACCGTGATCATGGCGGTGCTCGTAAAGTCCTCGCCACCTTGCACGGTGATGGGGCATAAGCCACTGGTTAACCGGTGGATGTTGATTTTTTTCCGGCGGCCGTCGACAGGCGGCGAAGCTGGGCTATAACTAATCTGCTTTTCGCAAGTCATGAGGTAGAACATGAGCGACGATGATCTGGAAAACGACGACCTCGAAGTAGGCGACGACGACGAAACCGAAGAAGGTCTTGAGGCGGCTGCCGAAGACGTGGCTGACGACGACGGTGGCGACGATGCACCGGTCCCGGCAGCCAAGGGCAAGGCCAAGGCTGCAGTGTCGGTTGACGAGTTGCCGAGCGTAGAAGCCAAGAACAAAGAGCGCGATGCGCTGGCCCGGGCGATGGAAGAATTCCTCGCCAAAGGCGGCAAAGTGCAGGAAGTCGAGGCTAACGTGGTGGCAGATCCACCGAAGAAGCCGGATAACAAGTACGGCAGCCGGCCTATCTAAGGCCTGCTGTCTGCTTGCTGAAAAAGCCCGCCGTCGCTGCGGGCTTTTTCATGGGCGAAACAAAATGGTCAGGGCTAACACCCATCCAAGGATGAAGAGCGTGTGTGGCGAGGGAGCTTGCTCCCGTTGGGGCGCGAAGCGGCCCCTGGTTGGGTCGACGCGGTCTTTCAGAAAGGCCGTCGTGGCTGGTTCAGGGGCCGCTTCGCAGCCCAGCGGGAGCAAGCTCCCTCGCCACAAAAGCCCTTCATCATCAGGTTATGCGTTCCAGCGGGCTAGCACGTCGGGTAGCTCGGTCAGGCTGCGAATCTCGGCATCCGGCAATTTCTCGGCCTCCCAGGCCTTGCCTGCCGGGTTGAACCACACCGCCCGCAGTCCCGCCTGTTGCGCCCCGGCAATGTCATCCCCGGGATGATCCCCGACGTGCACCGCCGCGCCCGGCTCAACGCCGCCGCGCTGCAAGGCCTCCTGGAATAACCGCGCATCCGGCTTGGCGATACCAATGTCTTCAGCCCGCAGCGCAAAGTGGAAGTAATCCGCCAGCCCCACACGTTGCACATCGGCATTACCGTTGGTAATCACCCCCAGTAGATAGTCGCGGCGCAGTGCTTGCAGCATCGGTTCCGCTTCGGGGAATACGGTGAGTTGATGCCGGGCATGGATGAACGCTTCAAAGCACACATCCGCCATCTGCGCCGCTTCCGGCAACGGGTACCCGGCTTCCTCGAAGGCGTATTGCAGCACCTTGTGACGCAACACGCTGATGCGATATTTCAGCTCGGGATGACGCTCCAGCACCTGCTGGCGCAGGCTGGCAAACTTCTCCAGGGGCAAGTCGCCCACCTTGGTGGCGTGGGTCGCCAGCCACTCGCGCATCGATGCCTCGGCGCTGATGATGACCGGCACGTTATCCCAGAGCGTATCGTCCAGGTCGAAGGTGATCAGCTTGATGCTCATGAGTCGCTGCCCTTAATGCGTTTGGCCCGTGGATGGGCGCTGTCGTACACCGTTGCCAGGTGCTGGAAGTCCAGGTGGGTGTAGATCTGGGTGGTCTTGATGTCGGAGTGGCCCAGCAGTTCCTGCACCGCACGCAGGTCCTGGGAGGACTCCAGCAAGTGGCTGGCAAAGGAGTGCCGGAGCATGTGCGGGTGCAGGTTCTGCCCCAGCTCGCGCTCGCCGGCGGCCTTGACCCGCACTTGTATGGCCCGGGGCCCGAGACGCCGGCCTTGCTGGCTGATAAACACCGCGTCGTCCGCCGGGTTGGCCAGGGCGCGCAGGGGCAGCCACAGCAGCAAGGCTTCGCGGGCCTTCTTGCCCACGGGTAATACGCGGGTCTTGCTGCCTTTGCCGAGCACCTGCACCAGGCCATCCGCCAGGTCCAGTTGATCGAGGTTAAGCCCGGTCAGCTCCGACAGGCGCAGGCCCGAGGAGTAGAAGAGTTCGAGGATTGCCTGGTCGCGATGGGCCAGGAAGTCGTCCTCCACGGCGCCATCGAGCAATTGCAGGGCGCGATCCGTGTCGAGGGTCTTGGGCAGGCGGCGTTCGCCCTTGGGCGGCGCCAGGCCGTTGGCCGGGTCGTGGTCGCACAGGCCTTCGCGGTTCAGGTAGTGATAGAGGCCGCGTACCGCCGACAGCAGGCGCGCCAGGCTGCGGGAGGATTGGCCTTGCTGGTGCAGGCGGGCGATCAGGCTGCGCAGACCCTGGATGTCCAGGGCCTTCCAGCTGCCGATGTGTTGTTTCTCGCAGAACGCCAGGACCTTGTTCAAGTCCCGCCGGTAGGCTTCCAGGGTATGCGGCGACACCTGGCGCTCGCTGCGCAGGTGAGCGCAGTAGGCGTCCAGTTGTCGTTCCATGGCTAGCGCACCGCGCGCAATGCGCTGGTGAAGCGTGGCAGGACGCGGCCCAGCACTTCGGCGATGTAGCTCAGGAACAGCGTGCCCACCGAGCTTTTGTAATGCTGCGGATCACGGCTGGCGATGGCCAGCACGCCATGCAAACCTTGATGACTGAGGGCAACCACGGCGGTGGAGCCGATCTGCTGGCGCTGCTCGGCGCCAAACAGGAAGTCCAGCTCATGCTCGCGCAAGGTGCCGCTGATGGTCTTGCCTTCGGACAGCAGGCCGCCAATCGCGGTCTGGGCATCGCTGCCGCTGACCCAGCGACCCACCGGCATCGGGTTGTCGCTGAACAGGATCAGGCTGACAAAGGGCACCTGGAAATCCTGGCGCAGGCTGTCTTCGACGGCGATCACCGCTTCTTCCAGGCTGGCGGCGTCCATCAGGGTCAGGACCAGGCGGCGGGTCTTGTCGAACAGGCGGTCGTTGTCGCGGGCCACATCCATCAGCTGCGAGAGCCGATGGCGCATTTCGATATTGCGCTCGCGCAGGATCTTCATCTGCCGCTCCACCAGCGACACGGTATCGCCGCGCTGGTGGGGAATACGCAGGGCCGGCAGCAGTTCTTCGTGTTCAACGAAGAAGTCCGGGTTAGCCTCCAGATACGCCGCAACGGCTGCGGCCTCCAGACTTTCGCTTGGGGATGCTTGCGCGGGTACTTGAGGCTTATCAGTCATTAGATTTGCTCACTCATAGACGGACCTGTCCTTCGTAGACGCGGGTGGCCGGGCCGGTCATTTTCACCGGTTGGCCGGGGCCTGCCCATTCGATGGACAGGCGTCCACCGGGCAGGTCGATCAGCAGCGGCGAATCCATCCACCCCTGGCTGATCGCGGCTACGGCAGCGGCGCAGGCGCCGGTCCCGCAAGCCTGGGTTTCGCCGGCCCCGCGTTCCCACACGCGCAACTGCGCACGGGAACGGTCGATGACCTGCAGGAAGCCCACATTGACCCGCGCGGGAAAGCGCGGGTGGTTTTCGATCTTCGGCCCCAGTTCATGCACCGGCGCGTTGTTGATGTCATCCACCCGCAGCACGGCATGGGGGTTGCCCATGGACACGGCGGCCAGGTTGACGGTCTTGCCGTCCACGTCCACCGGGTAGCTCAGGGCTTGCTCGGTGGCCTGGAACGGAATGTCCGCCGGCACCAGCCGTGGCGCGCCCATGTTGACGCCGATCTGGCCGTCGCTGCGAATATCCAGCTCGATGATGCCGCTTTTGGTCTCGACGCGAATCTGCCGCTTGGCGGTCAGGCGCTTGTCCAGGACAAAACGGGCGAAACAGCGGGCACCATTGCCGCACTGTTCCACTTCGGAGCCATCGGAGTTGAAGATCCGGTAACGGAAATCCACTTCCGGGTTACTCGGCGCTTCCACCAGCAACAATTGGTCGAAGCCGACACCGGTGTGCCGGTCGCCCCACAGCTTGGCGTGCTTGGGCAGGATGTGCGCGTGCTGGCTGACCAGGTCGAGGACCATGAAGTCATTGCCCAGCCCGTGCATCTTGGTAAAACGCAGCAACATGACCTTACTCCGGCAGCAGGCTTTCGCCAGCAAACAACTCGGCTACCGTCTCGCGGCGACGCACTTCAAACGCTTGACCACCGTCCACCAGCACCTCGGCGGTACGCCCGCGGGTGTTGTAGTTGGAGCTCATGACAAACCCATAGGCACCGGCCGAATGCACGGCCAGCAGGTCGCCTTCTTCCAGGGCCAGCTGACGTTCCTTGGCCAGGAAGTCGCCGGTCTCGCAGATCGGGCCGACGATATCGTAGCTGCGGCCTTCGCCTGCGCGTGGCTTGACGGCCGTCACATTCATCCAGGCCTGGTACAGCGCCGGACGGATCAGGTCGTTCATCGCCGCGTCGACGATGGCGAAATCCTTGTGCTCGGTGTGCTTGAGGTACTCGACCTGGGTCAGCAGCAGGCCGGCGTTGGCGACGATGTAGCGGCCCGGCTCGAACATCAGCGTCAGGTCGCGGCCTTCGAGGCGCTCGCGCACGGCCTTGATGTAGTCGGACACCAGCGGCGGCTCTTCATCGCGATAACGCACACCCACGCCGCCACCGAGGTCGATGTGGTGCAGGTAGATGCCGCACTCGCCGAGGCGGTCGACCAGCGCCAGCAGGCGGTCGAGGGCGTCGAGGAACGGTGGCAGGCTGGTCAGTTGCGAGCCGATATGGCAGTCGACACCCAAGACTTCCAGGTTCGGCAACTGCGCGGCGCGGATGTACACGTCCTCGGCGTCGGCAATGGCGATGCCGAACTTGTTCTCTTTGAGACCGGTGGAAATGTACGGGTGAGTGCCGGCGTCGACGTCCGGGTTGACCCGCAGGGAGATCGGCGCGCGAACGCCCATCTCGGCGGCCACCACTTGCAGGCGCTCCAGCTCGTCGGTGGATTCGACGTTGAAGCAGTGCACGCCAACTTCCAGGGCGCGGCGCATGTCTTCGCGGCTCTTGCCGACACCGGAGAACACAATTTTGTCAGCCTTGCCGCCGGCGGCCAGTACACGCTCAAGCTCGCCCCGGGACACGATGTCGAAACCGGCGCCCAGGCGCGCCAGGACATTGAGTACACCCAGGTTGGAGTTGGCTTTTACGGCGAAGCACACCAGGCTCGGCGTGCCTTCCAGCGCATCGGCAAAGGAGCGGTATTGCGCTTCGATGTGGGCACGGGAGTACACGTAGGTCGGGGTACCAAAGCGCTCGGCGATGGCGGACAGCGCGACACCTTCCGCGAACAGCTCGCCGTCCCGGTAGTTAAAAGCGTCCATGATGTTCCCTTAGTAGGTGTCGTGCTTGTGCGCTTTGGTTTGCGACGATTGCGCCTGTTCATTCGGGTCTTTGCTGTCATCGGGCAGATACAGCGGGCCTTTTTGACCACAGGCACTAACGAGGCAAGCGACCGCGACGAGCGCAGCAAGGGAAGAGATCAGGCGCTTCATGGCGAAATCCTTGAATATGCATTAATTGCGCCCGAGTATACCGACCACCCGCCGGATTGCCTATGCGCCGAAATACCCGTCCGGCGGGGCTTTGCCGAGTTTGTCGCGATTGTGCTTACACCAATCGAGGATAATTCACACGGCTGTGGGTAATGAAATCGGTATCCTTTGCAATCATGATGGCGCGTCCGTATTGTGCGGCGCTTGAGCGAGACCAGACACTTTTCGAGGTTCCCACAATGAGTTTGACCGAAGCCCGTTTTCACGACCTGGTGGATGCGACCCAGCAAGCGCTGGAGGATATTTTCGACGACAGCGGTCTGGATGTGGACCTGGAGAACTCGGCCGGTGTGCTCACCGTCAAGTTTGAAAATGGCACCCAATTGATTTTCAGCCGCCAGGAGCCCCTGCGTCAGCTATGGCTGGCGGCGCGTTCCGGTGGTTTTCACTTCGATTACGATGAAGAAGAAAAACGCTGGACCCACGACACCACCGATGAGCTGCTGAGCGAAATGCTCGCGCGCCTCACCCAGGAACAAGCCGGCGTCGAGCTGGACTTCGACGAGATCTGATCGTGACGCAGCCCGTTCCCGTACGCCCGCCCAAGCCGCTGTTCAGCAATGTCAGCCCGGCGGTGCCGTCACCTTGTATCAGTTTATGTCGGCTGGATGAGCACAAAGTCTGCCTCGGTTGCTTCCGTCATGTGGAAGACATCCGCGAATGGCGCTCTGCCGACGATGCGCGACGCCGCGTTATCGTCGCACAGGCCGAGCAGCGCAGGACCTGCGCCTGAGGCCGTCTTGTTTATTTATTGTGCTGTGGTAGTGTCCGGATACACCTCAACTCATCGAGGTCCGTGAGAACCCCGCCTTTTCCTGGCGGGGTTTTGCTTTTTTGTGCAGAAAAAAGGAGTCTGCCTGAATCATGACCGCACCTTCCATCATCCTCACCCGTCTTGACGTGCAGCGTCTTGAGCAACTGATCGACCGTGTCGGCGAGGCGTCGCCGGGCGTTGAAGCCCTGCAACACGAACTCGACCGCGCCGAAGAAGTGGTTGGCCACGATGAAGTGCCTGCATCTGTCGTGACCATGAACTCCAGCGTGCATTGCCGTGAACAAGGCAGTGGCAAGGACTATCACCTGACCCTGGTCTACCCCAAGGACGCGAACGCCGACGAAGGCAAAATCTCGATCCTGGCGCCGGTGGGCAGTGCATTGCTGGGCCTGCAAGTCGGCCAGCACATCGACTGGCCAGCACCGGGTGGCAAGACCCTCAAGCTTGAATTGCTCGGCGTCGAAGGCCAGCCGAAAGACGGTGGCGCCTTTCCTCTCTAAACCTGGTTCAGCGCTTCATTGAGCGCCAGTTCCAGATCAGCCTTGTAGCGCAGGTACAGATTGCTCGGGCTTTGAACATCACCGAGCAGGCCGGACAGGTCCAGATCGGTGATGTAGCAGCGGTAACGCTCGGCTTCCCGGCGTTGCCCGACGATTTGCTGGGCGACCACCGCAAACAGTTGGTCGCCAAATTCCAGCTCGGAAAACTCCCGTTGATTGCAGTACAAGGTGATCCCCACCTGGCCCGGTGCTGCCTTGCCGATAATCGCCTGCACGTCGTAGAACGGCTTGTTGGCCGGGGTTTGCGGCGCTGGGCGCGGTTCGGCCCGCCGTGCACGGCCGCTGCCTGACGGCAACAGCTGGTAATACAGGATTTGCACCGCGCCGAAGGGCTGTTGCGGATCCAGCGGCAGCAGCGCGTCGCGGCGATAAATGATCGACTGCAGGAAGCGCTGCAACGGCACCAACAGGCTTTGCTCGTCGTGGAACGGCAGGCGCTGCTGCCAGAGCGCGTTGAACTCATCCAGCACGTACAGCTCGGCAACTCCGTCGCTGATCCGGTAGAACACCTGCACACAGTCGGGCAGGCCCATGGGCAGCAGCAGCGCCAGGTCGTGGTCTTCCAGGGCCATGGTGTCCAGGTGCAGCGGGCTGTAGCTGGCCAGTTCCTCAGTGAGGTAGGCGATCAGCGCGTCCTGGGTCGCCAGTGACACATGGTTGGCCTGGCCGGGTGTCAGCTCCATCACGTGGTAGTGCTGTTGCACCTGCACCAGGTAGCGGTGGTTTTCCTGGCCCAGCAGCAGGTTTTGCGCGGTGTCGAAGATTTCCTCCACGCGCTGGGCAATGAACTGCGCGCGGTTGTGGCAGAAACAGCGCACCCGCAAGCGCGGCAAGTGATTGGGCGGTAGCTGATTGAGGTAGTCGCGCAGGCAATCGAGCAGCGCGTGGGGGCCGTCATAGCGGCTGACCATCACCTCGTTCCAACTGTTGAGCGTGACCTGGTCCAGGGTCAGCACCAGGTTTTCCCGTACGCCCGCGTAACTCAGGGAGTCGGTGCGCTCGGTGGTCATCAGGATGTTCAGGTCGCGATGATGCTTGAGCGGGTCGACGCCGACGTTGATCAGCAGCAGCACTTCCTCGGGCACTGCCGAGCGCAGCAGGCGGTCTTCATCGACGCTGGCCAGGGGCAGGACGACGGTTTGTTGTAGGCTGCCCAGCAGGTTGAACAGCTCGAATTCGGTCATGTCACTGCTGCCGGGATGCAGCGCCAGGCGGGTACTGCTGTCGATCACGCCGTTGCGGTGGCACCAGGTGAGCATTTCCAGCAAATCGCGGCTGCGCTTGATCGGCGCGAAGTGCTCCCATTCCAGAGCGGTCAGGCTGCCGTTGTACAAGCCCCAATGATGCTGGCCGGGCTCTTTGCGGTTGGGCGACTGCACCAGGGTCAGGGTGTCTTCGGCAAGGTCGGGCGCAATGCCGGGGTTGATGAACTCGACCTTGCCGGCCTTGCGCTCGAAGGCGGCGTACAGGCGCCGGCCCAGCACATTGAGATCGCGCTTGTTGATCAGGCTGACGGTCTGTTCGGTGCGGGCAAACTGGGTCAGGAAGCGATAGCTGTAGTTCAGCTCGTTGACCAGCGCCCGGCGCTCGGAGGCCACCTGGCGGACTTTCCATTGGCTGCGGCTGTCCAGCAGGGCCAGTTGGCGCTGGTCCCAACCCCATTCGCTGGCCAGGCGCTCCAGCAGCAAACGCTGCCACCCGGTGCGCTGGCCCGCGCTGAGCTTGCGGTTGACCTTCAGGTACAGGCTGCGCCGCACCAGTTCCAGGCGTTCCGGCTCATTACGGGCCTTGAGGTACTCCTCGATCCGGCGGTAGACGACGATGTACGGGTCCAGCTCGTCCAGGTCCAGCTGATTGGCAAACACAGCGCGCTTGAAGCGCAGGCTCAGGCACTGCACCTTCGGGTGCTCGCTGGCGTAGACCTCGGTCAGCAGGAGTTTCAGTACTGATTTGTAGGGCGATTCGATGCCCTTGAACAACTGCCACAAGCCGGCACCGATAAATTCACCCGGCGGGATGTGCGCCAGGTGGCCCAGGTCGAGGGTTTCATCGGCGCGAATAAAGCGTTTGGAAATCAGCGCGTGGGTGAAGTCGGCATAGCGGGTTTCTTCGTACACCGGCACCAGCCACCAGATCGGCGTGCGCCCGGCCAGCCAGATGGCGGTGCGGTAGAACTCGTCCAGCAGCAGGTAATGCTGGCTGGTGCCGCAGTCTTCTGAACTCAGTTGGCTGTCGCGCTCGCCCTGGATAAACCGCGTCGGCTCGATCAGGAAGAAGTGCGCCTCGGCGCCCATGCTCAGGGCCCAGGTTTCGAGCAGTTGGCATTTCTTGCGCAACTCGGCCAGCTCGTTCTCGCTGAGATCGGCCGCATGGCAGACCCACACGTCCATATCACTTTGATCGGCCTGGGCCAGGGTGCCCAGGCTGCCCATCAGGAACAGGCCATGAATCGGCCGCGGTGGGTTGCCGTGGCGGGGCTTGTAGGAAAACGTGCGGGTCAGGCGCTGGGCCTCGGCCAAGGCTTGCGCGTCGGGTTCAAAATTCGACAGGCCGGCCGGCGTGCTGCCCGACACATAGCCCGGCAACAGCGGGTGATTCACGTGGAAAAACAGCGGCAGCAGGGTCAACACGCTTTGCTGGCGTGGCGTCAGCCCTTCGACGGCCCGGGCCATGCGGCCTTCGTTCAGGGCCAGAAACCGCGCGCGTAACTGGGCCAGCACCTTGCGGTCGATGCCTTCGTCCAGGTCGGGGCGGATTTCGTGGGTGCGGGTCATGTCGAACTCGGTGGCTCGCAGGGCCCGACGTGGGCGGCCGTGTGGGAGTTTACAGCCAGTAGCGTAGGAGGTTTAGAGGGAATTTGTTTTTGACGCCGGAATTTTATCCCGGGCGCGGGAATGCCCGCGGAATCCGTGAAGAGAGGATCCCGTGGGCGATACGAGGTGTCAGGCGGCTTCTTTGGCGGTCGTCAGAATAGTCAGCAGGCTTTGTGCGTGTTCGGCAGCGTCCCGGCCGAGGCTGGTGAGGTAACCACCGTCTGGCTGGTCGATCAGGTCTTTATCAAACAGGCGCCGGGCGGCGGCAATGGCAGTGGGAGCGGCAGTCTGATGAACTTTCAGACCTTCCTGGGAGCTGCCCAGGTTGAAGAGTGCAAGGATTTCCAGTTCGGCAACCAACTCAGGGGTATACGACATAAGGACTCCAGACTTTCTAGGAATTTTTAGACGTTAGCAGCCATAAGGTGAACGCACTTGGGCGAGCTGTCCAGTCGGAACTCATGCGGTGTTGATGTGGGGCAGGATTGTGGCCAGCAAGAGTTTGCTGGCCAGCGCGGTGTGAGGCTTATTGCTTCTCGGGTGGCAGCTCCGGCAGCGCACGCAACGCAGTTTCATACCATTCGGTATTGAAGGCGCGATCTTCTTCGAGCAGCGCGTCAATTTCGATGGCGAGGACGTGGGCCATCATTTGCAGGATGTCTTCGCGCTCGTAGCCCACCAGGGTCAGCTTGTTGAACGTGGCCTTGGCGGCGGGCGGGTTGTCGCTTTCGATCTGGTTTTCGATCGCTTCAATCAAGGTGGTCTCGGCGAACTCTTCTTCGTCGTTGTCGATATCGGTTGGCTCGCTCATGGCAGGCTCCTGGAGGAAAGGGCGCCAGTCTACCCCCATTCACTCGGCTGATGCTGCTGGCCAGGCGCGGCCTCCCGATCTATAACCACTGCTGCCAACCCCGTACACGGCCTGGAGGCTTTGTGATGCTCAAGCTTTATGGATTTTCGGTCAGCAACTACTACAACATGGTCAAACTGGCGCTGCTGGAGAAAGGGCTGCCCTTCGAAGAGGTGCCGTTCTACGCAGGCCAGACCCCTGAAGCCTTGGCCGTGAGCCCCCGGGGCAAGGTGCCGGTGCTGGGTGTCGAGCAAGGGTTTATCAACGAAACCAGCGTGATCCTCGAATACCTCGAACAGACCCAGGGCGGGCGATCGCTGCTGCCGAGCGAGCCGTTCCAGCGCGCCCAAGTGCTGGCGTTGTGCAGGGAAATCGAGCTGTACATCGAGTTGCCGGCCCGGGCGTGTTTTGCCGAGGCGTTTTTCGGAATGCCGGTGCCGGAGGCGATCAAGGAAAAGTCCAGGGCGGAGTTATTGCTGGGGATCGCATCGCTGGGGCGGCACGGGAAGTTTGCGCCGTATGTGGCGGGGGACAGTTTCACGATTGCGGATTTGTATTTTGTGTACAGCGTGGACCTGGCCTGTGCCGTGGCCGGGAAGCTGTTCGGGCTGGATCTGTTGGCTGAGTTGCCGAAGGCCAAGCCGTTGCTGGAGCGCTTGCAGGCGCTGCCGAATGCCCAGCGGGTGGCGGCGGACAAGGAAGCGGCGATGCCGGCGTTTATGGCGATGATTGCTGCCAAGAAATAGATCTTGGGTGTTTGTGATGAGGCTTTCGCGAGCAAGCCCGCTCCCACATTTGACCGAGTTCCACCTTTGGAATGCAGTCGAATGTGGGAGCGGGCTTGCTCGCGAAGCTTTTAGCGGCTGGCGAGCAATGCCTGGCCGCGAACCACGGCAGCCTTCACCTGCGCCGGCGCAGTCCCGCCGATATGGTTACGGGCATTCACCGAGCCTTCCAGGGTCAGCACCGCAAACACGTCCTGCTCGATCTGGTCGCTGAACTGGCGCAGTTCTTCCAGGCTCATTTCCGCCAGGTCCTTGCCGGTGTCCACGCCGTACTTCACGGCATGCCCGACGATCTCGTGGCAGTCGCGGAACGGCAGGCCACGGCGTACCAGGTAGTCCGCCAGGTCGGTGGCGGTGGAGAAACCGCGCAGGGCCGCTTCACGCATGATGGCGTGCTTGGGCTTGATCGCCGGGATCATGTCGGCAAAGGCTCGCAGCGAGTCGCGCAGGGTATCGGCGGCGTCGAACAGCGGTTCCTTGTCTTCCTGGTTGTCCTTGTTGTAGGCCAGCGGCTGGCCTTTCATCAGGGTCAACAGGCCCATCAGCGCACCGAATACACGGCCGCTCTTGCCGCGTACCAGCTCCGGCACGTCGGGGTTTTTCTTTTGCGGCATGATCGAGCTGCCGGTGCAGAAGCGGTCCGGCAGGTCAATGAACTGGAATTGCGCGCTGGTCCACAGCACCAGCTCTTCGGAGAAGCGCGACAAGTGCATCATCGCAATGCTGGCCGCGGCGCAGAATTCGATGGCGAAGTCACGGTCCGACACGCCGTCCAGGGAGTTGCCGCCCACGGCGTCGAAACCCAGCAGCTGCGCGGTGTATTCGCGGTCGATCGGGTAGGTGGTGCCAGCCAGTGCAGCGCTGCCCAGAGGCATGCGGTTGGCGCGCTTGCGGCAGTCCACCAGGCGCTCGTAGTCGCGGCTGAGCATTTCGAACCAGGCCAGCAGGTGGTGGCCGAAGGTCACAGGCTGTGCGGTCTGCAGGTGGGTGAAGCCGGGCATGATGGTGCCGGATTCACGCTCTGCCTGCTCCAGCAGGCCTTTTTGCAGGCGGGTGATTTCTGCCAGGATCAGGTCGATCTCGTCCCGCAGCCACAGGCGGATATCGGTAGCCACCTGGTCGTTACGGCTGCGACCGGTGTGCAGTTTCTTGCCGGTCACACCGATGCGGTCGGTGAGGCGGGCCTCGATGTTCATGTGCACGTCTTCCAGGTCGACGCGCCAGTCGAAGGTGCCGGCTTCGATCTCGCCACGGATGGTGGTCAGGCCGTCGATGATGCTGTCGCGCTCGGCGTCGGTCAGCACGCCGACCTTGGCCAGCATCGTGGCGTGGGCGATCGAGCCCATGATGTCGTGGCGGTAGAGGCGCTGGTCGAAAGTGACGGAGGCGGTGAAGCGCGCGACGAAGGCGTCGACGGGTTCACTGAAGCGGCCGCCCCAGGACTGGTTGGTCTTGTCGGTGCTCATGGATTCGCTCGTGATCTGCTGGAAAGAGGGCATGAAAGTGTGGCGCCGATAATAACAGGGTTGCCCCCGGAGGCGACGATGCCGGGGCGGGGCATTTTTATTTGTTTCCAAGATGGCTAAGTGCCTTGCCCCCGGACTCGCGCAGGACGAGACTGGAGCCAGGACCGATCGGGGGGGGAAACTTGCGGTCCTTGGTCAAACAAAGCGTGTTTATTGAAACGATATTTGACGATTGAGCAATATCGTCTTCGCCAGCGTCTACAGTTGCACTGATAGAGCTTCGCGCTGACAGAAGGTGCACTGCACCAATGCCGGGCGATGAGGTCGAACTCCAGGCTATCCATTAGAGAGGGGGTGTTCGTATTGTGTATCAGCAAACCCTACGACGATGCCCGAAGGCAGCAGGCTTTGGGCGCGATTGAACAGGTCCGGGTAAATATTGGTGCCACTCTCGGGGCACTTTTTGCCGCTCGCGCTAGTCTTAGCGTGGATCGCCGTGACGGAAGTCACCGCACCTGTCTACGCTATCCTTGTGCGAGACTCACGCAGGAATCCAGCGCAATATGAATGTCCTGATCGTTGATGACGAACCCCAAGCCCGCGAGCGACTGAGCCGTTTGGTCAGTGAACTCGAGGGTTACAATGTCCTTGAGCCGAGCGCCACCAGTGGCGAGGAAGCCTTGGCCCTTATTGACAGCCTCAAGCCGGACGTCGTGTTGCTCGACATCCGCATGCCGGGCCTTGATGGCTTGCAGGTGGCTGCCCGCCTGAGCGAGCGAGAATCGCCGCCTTCGGTGGTGCTGTGCGCCTCCCAGGATGAGTTCTCTTCCGAGGCCCTGGATGCCAGCGGCGCCAGTTTCCTGGTCAAGCCGATCAATGCCGATGCGTTGCTTCGCGCCTTGAAAAAGGCCGAGCGTCCCAATCGTGTCCAACTGGCAGCCTTGACCCAGCCCGCAGCCCAGGGCGGCAATGGGCCACGCAGCCATATCAGCGCCCGTACCCGCAAGGGCATCGAGTTGATTCCCCTGGACCAGGTGGTCTACTTCATCGCCGATCACAAGTACGTGACCTTGCGTCACGAGGCTGGTGAAGTGCTGCTCGATGAGCCACTCAAGGCGCTGGAAGATGAATTTGGCGACCGCTTTGTGCGCATCCACCGCAATGCGCTGGTGGCCCGCGAGCGAATCGAGCGCCTGCAGCGCACGCCGCTTGGGCACTTTCAGCTGTTCCTGAAGGGCCTCAATGGCGACGCCCTGATCGTCAGCCGGCGCCATGTCGCCGGTGTGCGCAAGATGATGCAGCAGCTTTAGCCCGAGGGCTGACGCGAGCTTCACCGCCCATATCCCGGTGCGACGCGGCCAGGGAGGCCCCGCACTTGCTGATTCAAATCAAAGCGCATTTGCCTGAGCTGTTATTATCTGCCGTATCTATTCAGTACGGATTGATCCATGTCCTCTCGCGAAATCCGCATCGCCACCCGTAAAAGCGCCCTGGCCTTATGGCAGGCCGAGTACGTCAAAGCACGTCTTGAGCAGGCCCATCCCGGCCTGAAGGTGTCCCTGGTGCCCATGGTCAGTCGCGGCGACAAGCTGCTTGATTCGCCACTGTCGAAAATCGGCGGCAAGGGCCTGTTCGTCAAGGAGCTGGAAACCGCGCTGCTGGAGAACGAAGCCGACATCGCCGTGCATTCTATGAAAGATGTGCCCATGGACTTCCCCGAAGGCCTGGGCCTTTTTTGCATCTGCGAGCGCGAAGACCCCCGCGATGCCTTCGTTTCCAATACCTACGCCTCCCTGGATGAGCTGCCGCTGGGCAGCGTCGTCGGCACCTCCAGCCTGCGTCGCCAGGCGCAGTTGCTGACCCGCCGCCCGGACCTGCAAATCCGCTTCCTGCGGGGCAACGTCAATACTCGCCTGGCCAAGCTCGACGCCGGTGAATATGACGCGATCATTCTCGCGGCAGCCGGCTTGATCCGCTTGGGCTTTGAAGACCGCATCACCTCGGCCATCAGCGTCGAAGACAGCTTGCCGGCCGGCGGGCAGGGCGCTGTGGGCATTGAATGCCGCACCGCCGACAGCGAAATTCATGCGCTGCTCAAGCCGCTGGATCACCAGGACACCGAAATTCGCGTCACCGCCGAACGTGCCCTGAACAAGCACCTCAACGGTGGCTGCCAGGTGCCGATCGCCTGTTACGCCGTGCTTGAGGGCGAGAACCTCTGGCTGCGTGGCCTGGTGGGCGACCCGAGTGGTGGGTTGTTGCTCACCGCAGAGATTCGCGGGCCGCAAAGCGAGGCCACCAGCCTGGGTATAAAGGTCGCCGAGGAACTGCTGGAAAAAGGCGCCGGTGCCATTCTGCAAGCGGTGTACGGCGAGGCCGGGCCGCAGTGATGCAATGGCGTGTGCTGCTGACGCGGCCTGCCGAGGAGTCGGCGGCCCTGGCGGCGACGTTATCCGAAGAAGGTGTTTTCAGCAGCAGCCTGCCGTTGCTGGAGATTGAAGCGCTGCCTGTCACGCCTGAACAACAGACTGTTTTTCGCGAGCTGGACCGCTATTGCGCGGTGATCGTGGTGAGCAAGCCGGCCGCGCGCCTGGGCTTGCAGTTGTTGGCTCAACACTGGCCGCAACCGCCGGCGTTACCGTGGTTCAGTGTCGGCGCTGCTACGGCGCAGGTGTTGGCCGAGCATGGCCTTTATGTCAGTTATCCCCACGACGGCGACGACAGTGAAGCCTTGCTTGAACTGGTCGCCTTGCGCGAGGCTATCTCGAAGCCCGGCGCCCGGGTGCTGATCCTGCGGGGCGAGGGCGGGCGAGAGCTGCTGGCTGAGCGTTTACGCGAGCAAGGTGCTAGTGTCGACTATCTGGAGTTGTATCGCCGTTTCCTGCCGGACTACGACCGTGCAACGCTGACCCAGCGCATAAACGTGGAACGCTTGAACGGCGTGGTGGTCAGCAGTGGGCAGGGTTTTTTACACCTGCAAGCGCTGGCCGGTACAGATTGGCCCCAGGTGGCACAGCTGCCGTTGTTCGTGCCCAGCCCGCGAGTCGCCGAGATGGCGCGTGCCGCTGGCGCGAAAGAAGTTGTGGATTGTCGTGGCGCCAGTGCCGCGGCTTTGTTAGTGGCGTTACGGAGTGTTTCCGTTCCCACTCTCTAATACGCAAAGGATGGATACGTGAGCGAAACAGCCTTGCCTAAAGATGAAGCTCAGCCCGCGCTTGATGCGCCTGTTGAGACACCGGTCACCACCGCCCCGCGCCGTGGCAACGGCCTGGCCATCGTGGCCTTGTTGCTCGGCGCCGCCGGCGTTGCCGCCGGTGGCTGGGGGATCTGGCAGGTCCGCGCACTGCAGGCGAGCAGCCAGCAACAGCTGGGCCAAGTGCAAACCCTGGACGACCAATCCCAGAGCCTCAAGCAGAGCCAGCAGCAGCTGTCGGCCCGTCTGGGGCAACTGCCCGGCGCCGATGAGCTGGAAGACCGTCGCCGGCTGGTGGCGCAATTGCAGGGTGATCAACAACGCCTGAGCCAGCGCCTGGAAACGGTGCTGGGGGCCAGCCGCCAGGACTGGCGCCTGGCCGAGGCCGAGCACTTGATCCGCCTGGCCAGCCTGCGTCTTTCCGCCTTGCAGGACATCAACAGTGCCCAGGCACTGGTCCAGGGCGCTGACGAAATCCTCCGCGAACAAAGTGACCCTGGCTCCTACGCCGCCCGTGAGCAGTTGGCCAAGAGCCTCGCCGCGTTGCGCAATATCGAACAGCCCGACCGTACCGGGCTGTACCTGCAACTGGCGGCATTGCGCGATCAGGTTGTGCAGTTGGCGGCCATCGCGCCGGAATACCAACTCCCTGAAGCGGCCAATGATGGGCGTCCGACCACCGACACGGACAGCCGTTGGAGTCAGTGGTGGGCGCAGATCTCGCGGTATTTCCGCATCGACTTCAATCCTGATGACAACATTCGCCCGCTCCTGGCAGGGCAAGGCCTGAACCAGGTGCGCCTGGCCCTGAGCCTTGCACTTGAGCAGGCGCAATGGGCGGCGCTCAACGGCGAGCCGGCGGTGTACAGCCGATCCCTGGGCGAGGCTCGCAGCGTGTTGCAGGACAACTTCAATCAAGACAACCCGCAAAGCAAAGCCATGCTGGCCCGTATTGCCGAGCTTGAGCCCAAGGCCGTCTCAGTGGTCACGCCGGACCTGGCCGCTAGCCTGGCTGCCGTGCAGGCTTACCTTGACCGTCGCCACCTGTCTGCCGAGGAAGCCAAGGCTTCCGCTGGCAAGCCGGCGACCCAGGAGTAAAGCCGATGAAGCGCTTCTATGTGATCCTGGTGCTGGCGATTGCGATCGGCCTGGCACTGGCCGTGGGCATTTCGAAACATACCGGCTACGTGCTGATTACCTATCCCCATGTGCTGCATTACGAGTCGGGGCTGTGGTCGACGCTGGTGGCGTTGTTTGCCATCGGCCTGGTGATCTATTTGGCCAGGGTGCTGCTGGGCCTGGTGCTGACCTCGGGTGGCGTGGTCAATCCGTGGTCGCGGCGCAACCGCAGCCGTCGGGTCCAGGTTGCCATTGAGCAGGGCCAGATGGACCTCGCCGAAGGGCGCTGGGCCAGTGCCGAGCGTCACTTGCACCGTGCGGCCGAAGCCGAACGCCAGCCATTGCTCTACTACCTCGGCGCCGCCCGTGCGGCCAACGAACAGGGCCGTTATGAGGAAGCGGATGGCCTGCTGGAACGCGCGCTTGAGCGCCAGCCCCAGGCCGAACTGGCGGTAGCCTTGAGCCATGCGCAGTTGCAGATGGACCGCGGTGACACCGATGGCGCCCTGGTCACCCTGCAGGCCATGCATGAGCGTCATCCGCATAACGTCCAGGTATTGCGCCAACTGCAGCGGCTGTATCAACAGCGTGGCGACTGGTCTTCGGTAATCCGGCTATTGCCGGAGTTGCGCAAGGACAAGGTGTTGCCGCCTGCCGAGTTGGCCGACCTGGAGCGACGTGCCTGGGGCGAGAACCTGACCCTGGCTGCCCAGCGCGAAGAGCAGGGCGAGGCCGGGCAGCAATCCCTGGAGCTGGCCTGGCAACAACTGACTTCGGCCCAGCGCCAGGAGCCGCAACTGGTGCTGGCGTACGCCGAACAACTGCGCCAGTTGGGCGCGGACGCCAAGGCCGAAGAAGTGCTGCGCGGTGCCCTCAAGCGCGAGTACGACAGTCATCTGATCCGGCTCTACGGGCTGCTGCGTGGCAGCGATCCGGCGAAACAGTTGAAGTTCGCCGAAGGCTGGCTCAAGGACCATCCAGGCGATGCCAGCCTGCTGCTGACCCTGGGGCGCCTGTGCCTGCAAAACAGCTTGTGGGGCAAGGCGCGGGATTACCTTGAAAGCAGCCTTCAGGTGCAGCGCAACCCTGAGGCCTGCGCCGAGCTGGCACGCCTGCTGGCGCAGTTGGGCGACACTGAGCGCAGCAACCAGTTGTTCCAGGAAGGCCTGGGCTTGCTGGACAAGCGTTTGCTGGCGTCACCGCTGCCGGTGCCGGCACGGGTTTGAAGTAGGAAACAGAGTAAGGGTTGCCTCAGAATTGTCTGGTGGCCAACCCTTCAATAACGCCCAATAGCTGTAGTCAATACGGCTTGTAGTAAACTCCTACGTAGACGCGCGTTTAATCGCTCGCCTTCTGACGGGATATCCCTACGCTCTCGCGGAATCGTCTGCTCTGGCGCGTATTGAAAGGGGTAAGGTCTTTCCTCTACCGTAACTACCTATCTCTTGCGTTGCGGATAAACAATGTCTTTGGCCCCCTCACGCTCCCTGTTCCTCCTGGCGTTCCTGGCTGGTGCGCTGACGCTGGGCGCGTCCTTTTACCTGGAATACGCCGCGCTTTTGCGGCCTTGTTTCCTGTGCCAGGTGCAACGAATTCTTGTGGCTGCCTTCACGCTGATCAATCTCGTGGCAGCGATTCATGGGCCGAAGCGGTCCGGGATCTACCTGTATTGGGCGGCGAGCATGGGGTGTGCAGTGCTGGGCGCCATTACCGCCGTACGCCAGGTGCTGCTGCAAAATACGCCGCCGGAACAGTTGCCTGCCTGTTGGCCCGGCCTTCAATCCATGATCGAGAACCTGTCGCTGAGAGAGACGTTGGCCTTGATCTTCAAGGGCACCGTCGACTGCGTGGAAATCAACTGGACGCTGTTCGACTTGAGTATTCCCGAGTGGAGCCTGCTGTTCTTCGTGGCGATGCTGATCCTTGGCATCGCGCAGTTCTCGCGGTTGCTGCTGAGCCAGCGTTTTGGCCTTGCACGGCACTGACAGGTAACCGCAGGTTGTAGGAAGGGATTAAACACTTGTATGAACTTTCTCTCCTGCGTACCTTGATGACATAGTCGTGCGGGCATAATCTGGCCCGCACGCGTTATTGAAACAGACTGTTCGATGCACCTTTGCCCGGTTGCCGCTTTAACCTTGAAGTGTTGCGCGGGCAGCGTGCGGCGCCCCTATAGGGAAGAGAGATCATCATGCTGGAACGTTGTCAGAATGCTCAGGAACGCTGGGGTGGGGTGCACAAGCTGATCGATGGTTGGTTGAAAGCGCGTCACGAACTGGTTCGGGCCTTTGATGCTCTCGGTGCCAAGCCCGAAGCGCTCAGCGAGAACCGCAAGCCATTGCAGGAATTCTGCGGCGTATTGGTGGACTACGTATCGGCGGGGCACTTCGGTATCTACGAGCAGTTGACCAGAGAGGCCGAGGCTTTCGACGATCAACGTGGCCTCGATTTGGCGGAGACGATTTACCCGCGCATCGATGTCATCACCGAGAAGCTGCTGGCGTTCAACGACCTGTGTGATGCCGGCCAGTGCGTTGCAGAAAAATTCAAAGAGCTGGGTGGTTTGCTTCACGAGCGTTTCGAGCTGGAAGATTGCCTGATCGAAGTGCTGCACAACGCTCACAAGGAAGAGTTGACGGCTAAGGCCTGACTCCCCCCGACACAAGAAAACGGTGCGCATTGCGCACCGTTTTTCGTTTGGGCTCAGGCGCCCGCCTTGAGCAATTCGATCTCGAATACCAGCGGCGTATAAGGCGGGATCAGTTCGCCTGCGCCATCAGCGCCATAGGCTTGGTCGGATGGAATCACCAGGCGCCACTTCGCGCCCACCGGCATCTGTTGCAACGCACTGCGCCAGCCATTGATCACACTGTCCAGGCGAAACCACTGAGGTTGTGTGCTCTTGTCGAAGACGGTCCCGTCGGGTAACCGCCCAACATAATTCACTTGCACGCGATCATCGGCCGCCGGTTTCTTCCCGCTGCCAGGGGTCAGTTCGGTCAGCAGGATGCCGTCTGCCAATTCACGCACACCACTTTTGGATTTCTCACTGGCTAAAAATTGTTGCTCGGCAGCGAGTGCCTTTTCACTTTGTGGTGCTCGATTGTCCGGCGCGTTTTGTGCTTCGTGCTGGGCAAGGATCTGTTCGATGCGTGTGTCGTCCAGGGCCAGTGGCTTACCTTGATAGGCCTGTTTGAGTCCGTCGATCAGCGCCTCTACCTGCAACCCAGGCATCTCCTGGCGCAGGCGCTCACCCAGGCTCGCGCCCAGGCTGTAGGCCAGGTCGTGGTCATCTTTGGAGGGGGATTTCTCGCTTGCGTTGGCCACGCAAAGCACCACGCTCAACACTAAAAAAAGGTAACGCGACATGGGCGTTCTCCAGCCGAAAGTGCGATGGATTATGCCAGTGTGAATGCTTAAAAAGTGGCGTGGATTTTCGTTATATCAATAAGAATTTTCGTGCGGTGCAACGCAAGCCAATCGATACTGTCAACATGCCCTAGCGGCGGTAAGAGCAGAGGGCTAGTATGAGCCGCACCCACGTCAGCCAGGAGGTAAACCATGTCGGCCAAACAGAAGCCTGTAAATACCCCGTTGCATTTGCTCCAACAACTTTCGGGCAGCCTGCTCGAACATTTGGAAAGCGCCTGTTCACAAGCCTTGGCTGATGCTGAGAAGTTGCTCGCCAAGCTTGAAAAACAACGCGGCAAAGCTCAGGAAAAACTGCACAAATCCCGCACCAAACTGCAAGGCGCAGCGACCGCTGGCAAAGCCAAGGCACAAGCCAAGGCCAAGGACGCCGTCAAAGAACTTGAGGACTTGCTCGACGCCCTCAAGGATCGTCAATCCGAAACCCGCACCTACATTTCCCAACTCAAGCGTGATGCTTCCGAGAGCCTGAAATTGGCCCAGGGTGTTGGTCGTGTGAAGGAAGCTGTAGGCAAAGTGCTGAGCACCCGTGCTCCGGCTAAGGCCGTTGCAGCCAGCGCAGCGAAGAAGCCAGCCAGCAAAGCAGTCGCCGCCAAGGCACCTGCGAAAGCTGCGGCCAAGCCTGCGGCAAAAGCACCGGCTAAATCGGCTGCCAAACCAGCGGCTAAAACTGCTGCTGCAAAACCAGCTGCCAAGCCAGCTGCTAAAACCGCTGCTGCAAAACCAGCTGCCAAACCAGCCGCTAAAACCGCTGCTGCAAAACCAGCTGCCAAGCCAGCCGCTAAAACTGCTGCTGCGAAACCAGCCGCGAAGCCAGCTGCTAAAACCGCTGCTGCGAAACCAGCCGCGAAGCCAGCTGCTAAAACTGCTGCTGCGAAACCAGCTGCGAAGCCAGCCGCTAAACCTGCTGCTGCAAAACCTGCCGCGAAGCCAGCCGCTAAACCTGCTGCTGCAAAACCAGCCGCGAAGCCGGCCGCTAAGCCTGCTGCTGCGAAACCAGCTGCCAAGCCGGCCGCCAAACCTGCTGCTGCCAAACCAGCTGCCAAACCAGCCGCTAAACCTGCCGCCGCCAAGCCAGCACCAGCCAAACCAGCTACTCCAGCTGCAAAGCCTGCGACCCCGGCTGCACCTGCTGCCAGTACCACAGCGCCAACCGCACCGGCCAGCAGCACGCCTGCACCGGCAGCGCCAAGCGTCACCCCAACCAGCGCTTCCTAAGTGCCGGTAACCGCGGCGCGCAGCTGATGCAGCGCGTCGTGGTCAAGGTTGGCGGCTTCGGCCGCCAGTCCTTCAACCCATGCTTGATGATTCACCTCGGCCATCGGCCAACGCTGCGCCACACCTTCCAGGCGTGATAGCAGCAGCCTTTCTGCATCCAATTCCAAAGCCTTGACCCGCTCCCGTAACGCTCCCAGCTCAGCATCCTGCTGCGCCATGGCCCGCCATCGCGTGCGTACTTGCCGCAGCGGTTCAACCACCTCCGCCTGCCACGGCCCGGCGATCTGCCGCAGTGCCTGCAAGCGCGACGTTTCCGGCGCCACACCCCGCTGCTCCAGCCACAACCCGCACAACACCAGGCACACATCAGCCCCTTGCGCCTGCAAGCGCAGGCACGCGTCCTCGACGCCCGGGCGGGCGTAAGTCGAGAGGGCAAAGCTCCACAGGTCAGCGCACATATTCACACCCAAGCCAGCGGCCAACGAAGCTGGTAGACTCCGCCGCCATTATGATCCGACTTCAAAGCCTAACATTACAGCGTGGCCCGCAACGTCTTCTCGAAGACGCCGAGCTGACTCTGCACGCCGGTCACAAAGCCGGCCTGATCGGTGCCAACGGCGCCGGCAAATCCACGTTGTTCGCCTTGCTGCTGGGTGAGCTGACTCCCGACTCCGGGGATTGTCTGCTGCCGGCCGACTGGCGCATCGCCCATATGCGCCAGGAGATCGACACCCTCGACCGCATTGCGATCGACTACGTGCTCGATGGCGACCTGCGCCTGCGCCAGGTGCAACACGACCTCGCCGAGGCCGAGAAAGCCCAGGACGGCGCCGCACAGGCCCGCCTGCACTCGGAACTGGACAGCGCCGACGGCTACACCGCCGACGCGCGTGCGCGCAAGATGCTTGCCGGCCTTGGCTTTACCAACGAACAGATGGACCGCCCGGTCGCCGACTTCTCCGGTGGCTGGCGCATGCGCCTGAACCTGGCCCAGGCGCTGATGTGCCCCTCGGACCTGTTGCTGCTCGATGAACCGACCAACCACCTGGACCTCGATGCGATCCTGTGGCTGGAAGACTTCCTGAAAAGCTACCCGGGCACCTTGCTGCTGATTTCCCACGACCGGGATTTCCTCGACGCCGTGGTGGACAACATTGCCCACGTCGACCAGAAGAAAATCACCCTGTACCGCGGCGGCTACAGCGCCTTCGAACGCGCCCGTGCCGAACGCCTGGCCCAGCAACAGCAGGCCTACGAGAAGCAGCAGGCGCAGCGCGCGCACATGGAAAGCTACATCGCCCGGTTCAAGGCCCAGGCCACCAAGGCCCGTCAGGCCCAGAGCCGGATCAAGGCCCTGGAGCGCATGGAAGAACTGTCGGCGGCCCACGTCGATTCACCGTTCGACTTTGTGTTCCGCGAGTCGGTGAAAATCTCCAGCCCGTTGCTGGACCTTTCCGATGCCCGCCTGGGCTATGGCGACAAGACCATCCTCGAGAAGGTCAAGTTGCAGCTCACCCCTGGCGCGCGGATCGGCCTGCTCGGCCCCAACGGCGCGGGCAAGTCGACATTGATCAAAAACCTCTCGGGCGAATTGCAGCCCCTGGCCGGTCGCCTGGTGCGCGGTGAGAACCTGGTGGTGGGCTACTTCGCCCAGCACCAGCTGGACTCCCTCGACGCCAAGGCCAGCCCGCTGCTGCACTTGCAGCGCCTGGCGCCGACCGAACGCGAACAGACCCTGCGGGACTTCCTCGGTGGTTTCGACTTCCGTGGTGCGCGCATTGACGAGCCGGTGCTGAATTTCTCCGGTGGCGAAAAGGCCCGCCTGGCCCTGGCCCTGATCGCCTGGGACCGGCCAAACCTGTTGCTGCTCGACGAACCGACCAACCACCTCGACCTGGAAATGCGCCTGGCGTTGACCATGGCCCTGCAGGAATTCAGCGGCGCGGTACTGGTGGTGTCTCACGATCGCCACCTGCTCAAGAGCACCACGGATAACTTCCTGCTGGTGGCTGACGGCAAGGTCGAGGAATTCGACGGCGACCTGGAAGACTATGCCCGTTGGCTGTCGGACTACCGCCTGCGCAACGCGCCGGTCAGCAACACGCCGGTCAACCCGGACAAGACCGACAAGAAGGCCCAGCGCCAGGCCGCGGCTGCATTGCGTCAGCAACTGGCCCCGCACAAGCGTGAAGCGGACAAGCTGGAAGCCGAATTGGGCAAGATCCACGAGAAGCTGGCGAAGATCGAAACCAGCCTGGGTGACAGCGCCGTCTACGAGCCGGCCCGCAAGGATGAATTGCGCGACCTGCTGGCCGAACAGGCCAAGCTCAAGGTACGTGAAGCGCAGTTGGAGGAGACCTGGATGGAAGCCCTCGAACTGCTGGAATCCTTGCAAGCGGAGCTGGAGGCGCTGTCCTGATGGAAGCGCTGCAACTGCCGCTGCCGGCCCAATGGATCGCGCCGATCTGGGTGGCCGTACAGATTCTGCTTATCTTGCTGGCCGGCTATCTCGCCCAGCGCTTCGTCGCCAAATGCCTGAACCGCCTGGGGGAACGTTATCCGTTCCCGCCGCAGTTGCTGATGCCGCTGCGCGGCGGCCTGCGCTGGCTGATCATGGGCAGCGCGCTGATCTTCGTGCTGGAGCGCCTGGGCGTCTCTGCCACGGTGTTGTGGACAGCGTTGTCGGGTTTTGTGGCGGTGGCAGCGGTGGCGTTCTTCGCCATGTGGTCGGTGTTGTCCAACCTGCTGTGCGCCATCCTGATCTTCACCGTCGGGCCGTTCCGCCTGGGTGATGTGGTCGAGTTGGTGGACACCGTCGACAAGCCCGGCGTCAAAGGCCGGGTGGTGGCGATCAACCTGCTCTACACCACGCTGATCGAAGTGGAAGAGGCCGGTACCGGCAGTGTCATGGTGCAAGTGCCCAACAGCCTGTTCTTCCAGCGCTCGGTGCGCCGTTGGCGCGGCAGCGACGTGCTGCCTTAACCTGTGGCGAGGGAGCTTGCTCCCGCTGGGCTGCGTAGCAGCCCCAAAAAAAGCCGGGACCGCTACGCACTCCAGCGGGAGCAAGCTCCCTCGCCACAGCAAGCCCCCTCGCCACAAAGGCGCACCCCAAAATTTTTCTAGCCATTTCTCAGCCGGCAGCGTTAGTTTAGAAACATTCAGCAAACTAAGCTCTGAGGTGTGTAATGGCGCTCGACACATGGCTGGCCTTTTTCCTGGCCAGTTGGATCATCAGTCTTTCCCCTGGCGCCGGTGCCATTGCGTCGATGTCCAGCGGCCTGCAATACGGTTTCCTGCGCGGTTACTGGAACGCCCTGGGCCTGCAATTGGGCCTGGCGATGCAGATTGCCGTGGTCGCCGGTGGCCTGGGGGCGATTCTTGCCGCATCCTCCACCGCGTTTTATGCGATCAAATGGTTTGGCGTAGCGTACCTGGTGTACCTGGCCATCAAGCAATGGCGCGCGCTGCCAACCGACCTGAGCGATGACGCGGCGATTCGCCCGATCGGCAAGCCGATGGCGATGATGTTCCGCGGGTTCCTGGTCAACGCCAGCAACCCCAAGGCCCTGGTGTTCATGCTGGCGGTGCTGCCGCAGTTCGTGAACCCGCAGGCGCCGCTGCTGAACCAATACCTGATCCTGGGCGCGACCATGATCTGCGTGGACATGATCGTGATGGCCGGCTACACCGGGCTCGCCTCGAAAGTGTTGCGCCTGTTGCGCACACCGAAGCAGCAGAAGCGCATGAACCGTACGTTTGCCGGGTTGTTTGTTGGTGCGGCGGGCTTTCTCGCAAGTCTGCATCGCGCAACGGCGTAACTGACGAAACCAGATCAAAAAATGTGGGAGCGGG
>NZ_JACAQY010000013.1:78534-176706 GCF_013386835.1 Pseudomonas sp. IPO3774 | reverse complement strand
AGCGGGATTTTCGTTCAGCGCAGGATCTTCGGCGCTTCATCCCGTGGCAGGTTATTGCGCAATGCAGGCTGTCCAGGTGCTTCCTGATAACCACCGCCGAGTTGTTCGGCCAACTGCCGCGCCACATCCTCGCCCAACGCCTTCGACACTTCCCGCACCACGCGAGGCCGGTTCAGGCTCACGCGCACGTCACGGTTGTTCACCAGCTTGGTGTCCTGGCCTTCGCCCATGGCGGTAAACGCCGAGGTGATCTCAAAGGTGCGGGTGTTGATCAGGCTGAAATCCGCCACCAGCGTCAGGCCCAGCACCGCCGAGTAGCTGTTGGTGTGGTCCAGCGCGTTGATGTCCTGGGTGAAGTCGATGTCCGACAAGGTGCCGAACAGCACGTAGTCCGCACCCTTGAAGTTACCGGCCTTGATCCGCTTGATCACGTCATACACATCGCCCTTGGCGTCTGCGGTGTAAGGCGTGCCCTGCACCAGCTGGAACTGCCGCGACTTGAGGATTTCCCCCTTGATGTCGCCGCTGAACTTGCGCAGCTCGGTCTGCTCGATGTAGCTGGTACGGCTTTCATACTCGCTGTAGCTCGAGCCGCCGCTGGCGTTGTAGGCGCTGGCCTGGAAATTGTTGCTGGCCGCGACCTGGTGGATGTATTCCTCCACGCGAGCCTCGTAGGCCAGGTCGGTTACCGCGATCTTCGGTGCGGCCGAGGCGCCAAAGGCGCACAGCAGGCCGATCATGCCGATCCATGCACGCATTGCTTAGCGCTCCGTGGTCTTGCGGATTTCTTTTTCGTCCATCCATTCGGCCAGGCCGCTTTCGACGTCGACCAGTTGCAGGCTGAACTTGTAGAACACGTCCTTGTAGTCCGAGCTGCGCTTGACGATGGAGCTGATGGAGCCTTCCAGGCGGTACTTGGCGGCGACCATGTTGCCGGTCTTGCTGACGGTCGACTTCTTGTACAGGCCGCTCTGGTTCTGCAGCTTCAGTTGGTCGACCTGGCTTTGCATGTCGGTGTTGTCGCTGGCGAAGCGGGCGGTGCCGGTCTTCATCAGCTGGGTCTTGATCGACGTGGTGATCTCGCGGGTATCGATGTACTCGCTGGTCTTGTTCTTCACGTCATACACCTGCACCACCGGACGGCCTTGCAGGATGCCGGACTGGGCCAGGGAGCGGGTCATGCTTTCGGCGATCATCTGCAGGTCGGTGGAGCCGAACTCGTTGGTCACCAGTTCCACGGCCTTGCTGTCGCCGTAGCTGATGTTTTTACCGCCCAGGACTGGCGAGGTGTTGGCGCAGCCGCTGGCCAGGACGGCCACCACGGCGAGGAACGAGAAGCGTGCAAACATGGGGATGTCTCTCTGAAACTGAATGAGTGGGTGGATCAAGGCGTCTTCACTTCAAGGCGGAAGTCGGCAGCCTGGGGCAGGTTGGCGATGGCCGGCAGGAAGGTCGCCTGGTTTGCGTAGAGGTTCAGCACCTTCCAGGTCTCTTCATCACCCACCGGGAAACCGTCGGCACCCAGCCAGGCGAAGCGGTAATACATCATCTGGTTGCTGCTGGTGATGTTGCTCAACTGCACCTTGGCGGTCAGGAAACCGTTTTCCCGGGCGACCCGGATGGCGCCGACGGCGATGCCCTTGAACTTGCCCATCACCACGATCTTGCTCGCGGCGCTTCCGGGTTCCGGCGGTGGCGGGGTGGCGCAACCGGCCAGCAGGACCAGCGCCAGGGCGCCGAGGATGAAATGACGCATAGCGTGCTCCTTAAGGTTGTTTGAGAGTGGCGACGGCCTGGGGCGGATTGTTCTGCACCACGTGGGCTGCAAGACCGCCGGCGAAGACCTGGTTGCCGACCACGCGCAGGGTGATCACCTGGTAGCGCTGATCGGCCTTGACCGTCACCAGCGTGCCGCCCAGGGCGTTGGGCAGGCTGACCTGGTGCTCGCCGTGCTTGAGGCGCAGGCGTGTCACCTGGGTCATGTCCGGCAGGGTGCGCCAGGTGCGGGTGTCGGCGCCTTCGGTGACGGCCGAGGCAATACCGAGTACCAGGCCTGCCATCGGGTTGGTCTTGTTCAGGTTGTTCTGGGTGATGCCGCGAGTGACGGCGCGCACGGTGGTGCGCAGGATGATCCCCGGCATGTCATCCCGCAGGGCGCGGCGGGACATGGCGGTGGTGCTGTTGAGGGCAGTGAGGTTCTGTTGCCGGCCGTCGACACCGATCTGGGCGAAGGGCGCGGTCGAGGTGTCGGGCTTGATCACCGGGAACGACAGTGGCGTGATCACCAGGTGGCCGTCGATGGGGATCGGCAACGGCAGGCGAATCGAGTCGCGGGCCGGCGCCAGGCCGCTTTGCACCACGATCAGCACGTCAGTCTCGTCCGCACCGACCTTGGATTTGTCCAGGTCGAGCAGGGCCTGTTCCAGCAGCGGTGTGTTGGGGCGCAGTTCGGCGGCCTTGCGATAACCCGGTGCGGCCAGGTCTTTTTCGCCCAGGGCTTCGTAGACGAAGCCGGCCAGGTAGTGGCTGAAAGCGCTCTGGTAGCTGTTCTTCAGGCCTACCACTTCAGGGGCGTTGAGGCTTTCCACCGGGTAGCCGCGCAGGTCCTTGAACTGGGTCGCGATGCCCTGGCGCTCGGCCTCGTTTTCGCTCTTGAGGTATTCCTTGTCCCGCAGGTCGGCAATCACCGCTTCGCGTTCGTGGGTCTTCTTGATCTCGGTGCGGGCACCGTCGAAGTCATTCAGCGCCAGCAGGTTCAGGGCCATCTGGGTGGTCAGCATGACCTTTTCGTAGTCGTAGCCTTCGTAGCGGCGGACCTTGTCATTGACCAGGAAGGCGCCGAACTGCGCGAGGTACTTGTCGGTGTCGAACTTGACCGACTCTTCCCACTTGTAGACTTGCAGGTCGGCGCTGCGCCAGGCGACCTGGCTGCCGGTCAGGTCGCCCTTGGCGCGCAGCAACTCACCCTTTTCGAAGTAGTAGAGAAGGTCCTTGTCGTCGCCGGTGTTGTTCTTCTCAAGCAGGGTCAGCGCGGCGTCGACGTTGCCGGTGGCCAACTGCTGATTGGTGGCTTGCAGCTCGGTGTCGTAGCTGCGAAACATCGAACAACCGGACAGCAAGGTCACTGCCGCGAGTGTGAGCGAGGTAAAGGCGCGAGATGCCATCGAAGAGCTTCTTCCCTGAACGTAATCGGCCGAATGTGCTGGTCGGGCCGAATCACCAATGGCAGGAACGCGTTGCGATCCGGCCAATTCCTCATAAAAAGAGGAGCTGAAATGCCATTTCGAAATAACGAAGGCGCGGCATTATAAGCTGCATTACTGGCAAAACAATGGCCTTTTGGATCCGATTTTTAGCTCGGATGCCACTACCTAAGTGTCGTTATCCCCATCCCCGAATCACTAACGCCTTGAGTCAAACCCCTTAAGGTTTGACAATGTGTTACTTCGTATTTCCCTTTGAGATCCATTCATGATTGCCCCCTTCCGTTTTCTTGCCTGGCTGGTGCTGCCGGCGTTGATGTCGTGCAGTTTCAACCTGCTGGCTGCAACTGCCGAGGGCGCGCCCCAAGCCCTGCATTTACTGGACTACATCGGTGCGGACTACCCCCCGACAGTGGAGGCGGGCAAGGTTATCGATGATTCCGAATACCGTGAACAGGTAGAGTTTCTCGGGGTGTTGCAGGGGCTGGTGGCCGATCTACCGGAAAAGCCCGAGCGCGCCGAACTGATCAAAGGCGTGGATGAACTGCTGGCCGCCGTAACGGCCCATCAGGACGGCGCGGTGGTTGCGCACCAGGCCCGGCAATTGGGCGCCAAGTTGGCAGTGGCCTATGAAGTCAGCCAGGCCCCGGCCATTACCCCCGATCCGACGCGCGGTGCGCCGCTGTACGCGCAGAACTGCTCGGTGTGCCACGGCGCCACAGGCGCCGGCGATGGCCCCGCAAGCGTGGGCATGACGCCGCCGCCCGCCAACCTGCGGGACGCTGCACGCCTCGATCGCTTGAGCCTCTACGCGATCTACAACACCCTGGGTCTGGGCGTGGAAGGCACCGACATGCCGTCGTTTGCCGATCAACTGGACGACCGCCAGCGCTGGGACCTGGCGACCTATATCGCCGGCTTCACCGCCGACCCGGCTGCCGCGAACAGTGAAAAGTCCTTCAACCTCGCCGACCTCGCGCGCCAGACCCCCAACGAAGTGCTGGCTGCCGAAGGTCCCGGCGCAGTTGCCACCTTCCGCGCCCAGCGCGCCCAACCGCCGCAGGTCAAGCGTGGCCCGGCGCAGTTGCTTGATTACACCGCGGCCACCCTCGACAAAAGCCTCGCCGCGTTCCGCAATGGCGAGCACGAGCAGGCCTACGACCTGTCGGTAGCCGCCTACCTGGAAGGTTTCGAGCTGGTTGAAAGCTCCCTCGATAACGTTGATGCCAACGTGCGCAAGGACACCGAAAAGGCCCTGATGGCCTACCGGCAGTCATTGCAGGACGGCTTGCCGATCGAGCAAGTGCAGCAGCGCCTGGATGTGGCCAAGGGCAAGCTCACCGAGTCGGCCGGCCTGCTGGGCAGCGATGGCTTGAGCTGGTCCCTGAGCTACATCTCCGGTTTGCTGATCCTGCTGCGCGAAGGCCTGGAAGCGATCCTGGTGTTGGCGGCGATTCTCGCGTTCCTGCGTAACACCGGCCAGCAATCGGCGGTGCGCAGCGTCAACGTCGGCTGGGGCCTGGCGCTGTTGGCCGGCTTGGCGACGTGGGCGTTGGCGGCTTATGTGATCGACGTCAGCGGCGCCCAGCGCGAGTTGCTGGAAGGCTGCACGGCGCTGTTTGCCAGCGTGATGGTGCTGTGGCTCGGGGTGTGGATGCACGACCGCCGTCACGCGGCCGCCTGGCAGGACTACATCAAGAGCAGCCTGGTAGGCGGTGGCGGGCGCTTCGGTTTTGCGATGCTGGCGTTCTTCTCGGTGTACCGCGAGCTGTTCGAAGTGATCCTGTTCTACGAAACCCTGTGGTTGCAGGCCGGCCCTGCCGGGCACAACGCGGTATTGGCCGGTGGCGCCACGGCGCTGGTGCTGTTGGTGGGCCTGGCCTGGGTGATTCTGCGGGGCTCGGCGAAACTGCCGCTGGCGCTGTTCTTCGGCATAAACGCGGCGTTGCTGTGCGCGCTGTCGGTGGTATTCGCCGGGCATGGCGTCAAGGCGTTGCAGGAAGCCGGGATCTTCGGCACCCGGCCGGTCGCGTTCTTTGACTTCGACTGGCTGGGCATTCACGCCGATGCCTATTCCCTGAGCGCCCAGGCTGTGGCGATCCTGGCGATTGTGGTGCTGTACGGTCGCAGCCGGCTCGCTGAAAAGCGTCGGGTGGTGGCTTAACCATGCGCGTGTGGATCGATGCAGACGCCTGCCCCCGGGCGGCCAAGGATCAGGTGGTGAAGTTCGCCCTCAAGCGCCAGTTCGAAGTGGTGCTGGTGGCCGGGCAGAGCCAGATCAAGCCGAGCTTCTCGTGCGTGAAGTTGATCGTGGTGCCCAGCGGCCCGGACGCGGCCGATGACTACCTGGTGGAGCACGCCGTGCCCGGTGACCTGGTGATCTGCAGCGATGTGCCGTTGGCCGACCGCTTGGTGAAGAATGGCGTGGCTGCGCTCGACCCACGAGGCAAGGAGTTCAGCCCGCAGAACATGAGCGAGCGGCTGGCGGTGCGTAACCTGTTCACCGATCTGCGGGAGCAGGGGCAGATGGGCGGTGGCCCGCCGCCCCATGGGGACAAGGACAAGCAGGCGTTTGCCAATTCGCTGGATCGGATTCTGACCCGGCTGATGAAGGCCTAATCGTTCTCGTGGGTGAGTTCCAGCACCCGGTCCACCAGCTTGTTGATGCCTGACGCCACTTCGCTGATGCGTTTGCCCAGCATGTAGGCCGGGGTACTCACCAGCTTGCGCGCCTTGTCTTCGACGATGTCGTCGACCGCGCATTCCTGGTGGGTGGCGCCCATCTTGTCCATGGCGGCTGCGGTGTCGGCGTCATTGCCGATGGTGCAGGTCACGCCTGGGCCATAGATCTTCGCTGCCAGCGCCGGCGAGATGCAGATCAGCCCGACGGGCTTGCCCGCTTCGGCAAACGCCTCGGCCAGCTCCAGCACCTGCGGGTTGACGCTGCACCCGGCGCCTTCCACGGCAAAGTTCGACAGGTTCTTCGCCGCGCCAAACCCCCCGGGCACGATCAGTGCGTCGAAATCCTCGGCGTTGGCCTCACGAATGTCCTTCACCTCGCCACGGGCAATGCGCGCCGACTCCACCAGCACATTGCGCGACTCGGGCATCTCCTCCCCCGTCAAGTGGTTGATCACATGCAACTGGGCAATGTTCGGCGCAAAACACTGCACCTCGGCGCCGCGCTGGTCCAGGCGCAGCAGGGTGATCACGCTTTCATGAACCTCGGCACCGTCGTACACGCCACAGCCGGAAAGGATCACTGCAATCTTTTTGCTCATGGGCATTTCTCCTGATTCATGGCGTTAAATGTCTACTCATTTGTCACTCATTGCCAATGGGATATCCAGCCGCTACACCTACTCTAGATGTAACAATAATTGACCGGACTTGCCCATGGACTTCGTCCCTTACGCGGTACCGTTTTTCATTGCCTTGATCGTGGTCGAGCTGCTGGCCGACTACCGGCGCGGCCAACGCAACTACCGGGTGGCCGACGCCATCAACAGCCTCAGCACCGGCGTGCTGTCCACCACCACGGGGCTGCTGACCAAAGGGGTGGGCATCCTCACCTATGCCTTCGCCCTCAAGCACCTGGCGATCATCGAGCTATCGGCCCAGAGCGTCTGGACCTGGGTGTTCGCCTTTGTGTTCTATGACTTCTGCTACTACTGGCTGCATCGCATGGGCCATGAGCGCAACATCCTCTGGGCCGCGCATTCCGTGCACCACCAGAGCGAGGACTACAACCTCAGCACCGCCTTGCGCCAGACCAGCACCGGCTTCCTGCTGAGCTGGATCTTCTACTTGCCGCTGGCCGTGTTGGGCGTGCCGCTGGTGGTGTTTATCAGCGTGGCGTCCCTCAACCTGTTATATCAATTCTGGGTGCATACGCGGCATGTGCCGAAGCTCGGCTGGTACGAGTGGTTCTTCGTCACGCCATCCAATCATCGGGCCCACCATGCACAGAACGCTCTCTACATGGATCGCAACTACGGCGGGGTGTTCATTATTTGGGACCGCCTGTTTGGCTCCTTCCAGGAAGAAGACGATAACGAGCCGGTAATCTTTGGCGTGACCACGCCCTTGGCCAGTTGGAACCCGCTGTGGGCCAACCTGCAGTTTTATGCGCAGCTGTGGAGTGATGCACGGCGCACCGAGAGTGGGTGGGACAAGCTGCGGATCTGGTTCATGCGCACCGGTTGGCGCCCGGCGGATGTGGCGGCAAAGTACCCGATGGCCAAGCCGGACTTGAGCCAGTTCCGCAAGTTCGAGGTGCCGCTGGATGGGCGCCAACAGATTTACATCGCGCTGCAGTTTGCCGCGTACGTGGGTTTTGGCAGCTACCTGATGAATTTCGGCGAGGGCTTGCCGACCGCTGCCCTGGTGTTGGGCTGGAGCGCGATGGCATTGGGGTTGTTCACCCTGGGGGTGGCGCTGGAGAATCGCCCGTGGGCGTTGAAGGCTGAACTGCTGCGCCTGGCACTGAATGTGCCTTTGGTGTGGCTGGCGCCGCTGGTGGGGCTGTGGCCGGCCAGCGCGTTGGGCTGGCTGGGCCTGGTCAGTTACAGCTTGCTCAGCGGCATCGGCCTCTACTGTTGCAGAGACCGGCTTACTCGACTGGCGTCGTAGGCTTTTCGGCTTTTTCAGGTTCGCCGGCCGCCAGGCGAACCTTCTCGGCGGCACAGGCTTCGCGGGTCAGGCGGGCGTTCTTGACGCGCCGGCGAATCCACAAGCCCAGGCCCAGCACCAGCAGTGCGCCCAGCACCCACAGTTCGTATTTCTTGACGCTGCCCAGCATGCCTTCCAGTACCGCGCCGAAATGGTAAGCCGCAGCGCCCAGCGCAGCGGCCCACACGGCGGCGCCAATCCCGTTGAGCAACAGGTAGCGACCCGGCGGGTAGCCCGACAAACCAATGGCCACCGGCATCACCGTGCGCAAACCGTAGACAAACCGGAAGCTCAGCACCCAGATGTCCGGGTGCTTGCGAATATGCTCCAGGGCCTTGTCGCCCAGCAGTTGCCAGCGCGGCTTGCGCGCCAACAGTTTGCGGCCGTGCTTGCGTCCCAGGAAGTACCACAACTGGTCGCCGGCGTAGCTGCCGAAAAAGGCAACGACCACCACCAGGTTGATATCCATGTATCCACGGAACGCCAGGAAGCCTGCGAGAACCAGGATGGTTTCGCCTTCGAAGAAGGTGCCTAGGAACAGCGCAAAGTAGCCGAAGTCATGCAGAAATTGTTGAAGCATGGTCTGGGTGCTGGCGAAATGAACGCGCAGCCTACGCCTTCGTGAACATTCATGAAAGTATCGAGATGTGTCACGAAGTGAACAATTCCTACATAAACGACGAATGCGACTACAGGTCGCACGCCGGTTGCCTTACGGCGCATGAGCTAACCACAACTGTAATTCCTTCGTCATAATGGCCGCTTATAACTGTCACGCTCGCCCGTCAAGCCGGGCTCAGGAGTCTGCCGTGAGCTTTACCCCCGCCAACCGCCTGTTTCCCTCCACTCGTCTGCGTCGCAACCGTCGTGATGATTTTTCCCGGCGCCTGGTGCGTGAAAACGTGCTGACGGTGAATGATCTGATCCTGCCGGTGTTTGTGCTGGACGGTGAAAATCGTCGGGAAGCGGTGGCGTCGATGCCGGGCGTGGAGCGCTTGACCATTGATTTGCTGCTCGAAGAGGCCGCGAGCTGGGTTGAACTGGGGATTCCGGCGCTGGCGCTGTTCCCGGTCACGCCGTCCGGGCTCAAGTCCCTGGACGCCGCCGAAGCCTGGAACCCCGACGGCATCGCCCAGCGCGCCACCCGCGCCTTGCGTGAACGCTTTCCGGAGCTGGGGGTGATTACCGATGTGGCGCTGGACCCGTTCACCACCCACGGGCAGGATGGCATTCTCGACGAAGAAGGCTATGTTCAGAACGACATCACCGTTGATGCGCTGGTAAAACAGGCCTTGTCCCACGCCGCAGCGGGCGCCCAGGTGGTGGCCCCCTCGGACATGATGGACGGTCGCATCCAGGCGATTCGCGAAGCCCTGGAACTGGCCGGACACGTCAACGTGCGCATCATGGCCTACTCGGCCAAGTACGCCAGCGCCTATTACGGCCCGTTCCGCGATGCGGTGGGTTCGGCGCTGAACCTGGGCAAGGCCAACAAGGCCTCGTACCAGATGGACCCGGCCAACAGCCACGAAGCCCTGCACGAAGTGGCCGCGGACCTGGCCGAAGGCGCCGACATGGTGATGGTCAAGCCCGGGATGCCGTACCTCGACATCCTTTATCGGGTCAAAGAGGAATTCAAGGTGCCGACCTTTGTCTATCAGGTCAGCGGTGAATACGCCATGCACATGGCCGCGATCCAGAATGGTTGGTTGAGTGAAGGGGTGATCCTTGAATCCCTGACTGCCTTTAAACGCGCGGGTGCTGATGGCATCCTGACTTACTTCGCCGCCCGCGCCGCCCAATTGCTTAGAGAGCAACACTAGCCCTCACAGGAACACTCGATGAATACCGAAGGACTCACAGAAGTTGCCGTAAAAGACGCTCACCCGGTGGTCGAACAAGCTACCGAGACCCCGCCGGAGCTGGAGCCGGCCCCACCTGCCGTGGTGGCCGAAGCGCCCGCTGCCGCGCCGGTACCGGTGGTTGCGGTTACCAACCTGGATGACAGCAGCCTGTACATCCATCGCGAGCTGTCACAACTGCAATTCAACATCCGCGTGCTGGAACAGGCGCTGGATGAGTCCTACCCATTGCTGGAGCGGTTGAAATTCCTGCTGATCTTCTCCAGCAACCTGGACGAGTTCTTCGAGATCCGTGTCGCCGGCCTGAAGAAGCAGATCACGTTCGCCCGTGAACAAGCCGGTGCCGACGGCCTGCAACCGCATCAGGCCCTGGCCCGCATCAGCGAGCTGGTACACGGCCACGTGGACCGCCAATACGCGATCCTCAATGACATCCTGCTGCCGGAACTGGAAAAGCATCACGTGCGCTTCATCCGGCGCCGGCACTGGACCACCAAGATCAAGACCTGGGTGCGCCGCTACTTCCGCGACGAAATCTCGCCGATCATCACCCCCATCGGCCTCGACCCGACGCACCCGTTCCCGCTGCTGGTGAACAAGAGCCTGAACTTCATCGTCGAGCTGGAAGGTATCGATGCCTTCGGTCGCGACTCGGGCCTTGCGATCATTCCGGCACCGCGCCTGTTGCCACGGATCATCAAGGTACCGGAAGAGGTGGGGGGCGCTGGCGATAACTATGTATTCCTTTCGTCGATGATCCACGCCCACGCCGATGACCTGTTCCAGGGCATGAAGGTCAAGGGCTGCTACCAGTTCCGCCTGACCCGTAACGCCGACCTGGCGCTGGACTCCGAAGACGTCGAAGACTTGGCCCGCGCCCTGCGCGGCGAGCTGTTCTCCCGTCGCTACGGTGATGCGGTGCGCCTGGAAGTGGCGGACACATGTCCGAAACACCTGTCCGACTACCTGCTCAAGCAGTTCAACCTGAGCGAGACCGAGCTGTACCAGGTCAATGGCCCGGTGAACCTGACGCGCCTGTTCAGCATTACTGGTCTGGACAGCCACCCGGAGCTGCAATACACGCCGTTCACCCCGCAGATCCCGAAACTGCTGCAAAACAGCGAGAACATCTTCAGTGTGGTGAGCAAGCAGGACATTCTGCTGCTGCACCCGTTCGAGTCCTTCACCCCGGTGGTCGACCTGCTGCGCCAGGCCGCCAAGGACCCGCACGTGCTGGCTGTGCGCCAAACCCTGTACCGCTCCGGCGCCAACTCCGAAATCGTCGATGCGCTGGTAGACGCCGCGCGTAACGGCAAGGAAGTGACGGCGGTGATCGAACTGCGGGCGCGGTTCGACGAAGAGTCCAACCTGCAACTGGCCAGCCGTCTGCAAGCCGCCGGTGCGGTGGTGATCTACGGCGTGGTCGGCTTCAAGACCCACGCCAAGATGATGCTGATCCTGCGCCGCGAAGCCGGTGAGATCGTGCGCTACGCCCACTTGGGCACCGGCAACTACCACGCCGGCAACGCCAAGCTCTACACCGACTACAGCCTCCTGACCTCCGACGATGCCTTGTGTGAAGACGTCGGCAAGCTGTTCAGCCAGTTGATCGGCATGGGCAAGACCCTGCGCATGAAAAAACTGCTGCACGCGCCGTTCACCCTGAAGAAGGGCATGCTCGACATGATTGCCCGCGAGACCCAGTTCGCCCTCGAAGGCAAGCCGGCGCACATCATCGCCAAGTTCAACTCGCTGACCGATCCGAAGATCATCCGCGCGCTGTACAAGGCCAGCCAGTCGGGTGTGCGTATCGATTTGGTGGTGCGTGGCATGTGCTGCCTGCGGCCGGGCATCGCCGGGGTCTCCCATAACATCCACGTGCGTTCGATCATCGGGCGCTTCCTGGAGCACACGCGGGTGTTCTACTTCCTCAATGGCGGCGAGGAGCAGATGTTCCTCTCCAGTGCCGACTGGATGGAGCGCAACCTCGACAAGCGTGTGGAGACCTGCTTCCCGGTGGAAGGCAAGAAACTGATCATGCGGGTCAAGAAGGAGCTGGAAAGTTATCTCACCGATAACACCCACAGCTGGAGCCTGCAGTCGGACGGGCGCTACGTGCGCAATACCCCGACCGGCAACCAGAACCCGCGCAGCGCCCAGGCGACGTTGCTGGAGAAGCTGGGCAGCCCGATTCTGACGGTGAACTAAAAACCGACGCGGTCAAAAATGTGGGAGCGGGCTTGCTCGCGAAAGCGGTGGATCAGTCGATGAATCTGTTGACTGACACTCCGCCTTCGCGAGCAAGCCCGCTCCCACATTTGTTTTGTGGCGTTAGATTGTTCCCACGCTCTGCGTGGGAATACATCCTGTGACGCTCCGCGTCACTCACTCATATCAGCGCACGTTCAGCGTGAACCCAACCCGCGTCAGCCACTCGGCTTCCTGGGCGAAATCCGCCTGGGTCAGCTGGTTTTCATCCAGCCAGTTCTTCGGGAATACCACGTCCAGGCTGTCGGCATTGGCCCGCAGGACCACTTGCGGCATTTCCTGGGTACCACGGATGTGGTGGAACAGGATCGCAAACCGCAGCAGCGCGCACAGGCGAATCAGCTTGATGCCCTCGGCACCGAACTCGGCAAACTTGTCCCGGGGGATGTTGCGGCGGTGGCCGCGTACCAGCAGCGCGAGCATCTGCTGGTCTTCACGGGAGAAACCCGCCAGGTCCGAGTGCTCGATCAGGTAGGCGCCGTGCTTGTGGTAATGGTAGTGGGCGATGTCCAGCCCCACTTCATGGACCTTGGCCGCCCAACCCAGCAGTTCACGCCACACGCCGTCTTCCAGGTCCCAATCCGCTGCGACCTGGTCGAAAGCATGCAGCGCCTTGCGTTCAACCCGCGCCGCCTGTTCCAGGTCGACGTGGTAACGCTCCATCAACGAGCTGAGGGTGCGCTCACGGACGTCTTCATGATGATGACGGCCCAGCAGGTCGTAGAGCACCCCTTCACGCAGGGCGCCATCGCAGTGGTCCATGCGTTGCAGTTCAAGGGCGTCGAAAATCGCTTCGAGAATCGCCAGGCCCGCCGGGAAAATGGTGCGGCGATCAGGCTTGATGCCTTCGAAGTCGATCTTCTCGGCATCCCCCAGCTTGAACAGCTTGCGCTTGAGCCAGGCCAGGCCTTCGGCGTTGACCTCGCCAGTGCCATGGCCGCCGGCCTTGAGGGCCAGGCCGATGGCGCGGATGGTGCCGGACGAACCGATGGCCTCATCCCAGGTCAGGCGGTGCAGGGCGTGCTCGATGCTCATGATCTCCAGCCGCGCCGCCGTATAAGCCTGGGCGTAGCGGGCCGGGGTGATCTTGCCGTCCTTGAAATAGCGCTGGGTGTAGCTGACGCAGCCCATTTGCAGGCTTTCGCGCAGCAGCGGCTCGAAGCGCTGGCCAATAATGAATTCGGTACTGCCACCGCCGATGTCGGCCACCAGGCGCTTGCCCGGAGTGTCGGCCAGGGTGTGGGACACGCCGAGGTAGATCAGGCGCGCTTCCTCGCGGCCGGAGATGACCTCTACCGGGTGCCCGAGGATCTCCTCGGCGCGGCGGATGAACTCGCCCCGGTTGCGGGCTTCGCGCAGGGCGTTGGTGCCGACGATCCGCACGGCGCCCGGGGGCATGCCGTTGATCAGTTGGGCAAAGCGCTTCAGGCAATCGAGCCCGCGCTGCATGGATTCTTCATTGAGCTGACGCTCGTCGTCGATCCCGGCAGCCAGCTGCACTTTCTCGCCGAGCCGCTCAAGGATGCGGATTTCGCCGTTCTGGGCCTTGGCCACGACCATGTGAAAGCTGTTGGAGCCCAGGTCGATGGCGGCGATCAGGGACAGATTCTTGGCTTGGGATTGCGGCATGGTTAAGGGGTCTCGGTCGATAACCTCGCCATCGTGCCACGATCAACCGCTGACGCCAACGCGTAGTGCTTCCGGAATTCGCTCATCGGTGTCTTGGAGGAAAATCTGCAGGATATGTAGGGCGATTCTTGATGCGCCTGGCGATTGTTCCGTAGGGCAAGTGGAGTAACGGAAATCTCCAGCTTTAATAGGCTTCCTGAATATGCCTACATGGCTGGGTTATTTGTTCCAGTCGATAATTAAGTCAGGACTACTGCAAGGATGATCTAAGGGGACATTGTTTTTTTACCGCTCTGACACTAGTTCAGGCGTCGTCTCATTCTTTCTTCGGGTGTTTACGAGAGAGACTGTCACTCGGCAATTAAGCCGTGGTGTTAACTATTTGTAGTTTGCCTATCAAGGTTGATAGCAGTTGGGCATGGAATAGCCCGGCGAACCACATGCACCTGAGAACTTCAGTGACAGGATGAACATGAACAGAACATTTGGTTTGGCAATAGTTGTCGTTGGCCTGGCGGTAAGCATGGGTACTCAAGCAAATACAAGTGGTGCCGGGAACCTGAGAGTCACCGGAACCATTAAACCAGCTGCATGCACGGTAAACCTCGGCGCCACAGGCGGCACCGTTGATTACGGTACGATCAATGCGTCGAGCATTCCGCTGACCTCTTTCTATCCTCTGCAGGAAAAGTCGCTGCCGTTAAACGTCAACTGTGGTGCGGCGGCTGCCCAGATGGCACTGTCCGTTACTGACTCACAAACAAACAGTGTCGTAAGGGGGATCCTGGGAACCGGCTTCACCGACAACCACAACTTTGGTCTTGGCGCGGTCGGAACCAGGAATACCGGTGGCTATTCGATCAGGCTCGCCACCTTGACCACTGTCGGCGCTACGCTGTACCCGCTTAGAAGGACAAGCTCCGGCGGTGCCTGGAGCACCAGTGACGGCAAGGTCGAAAAATCTCCTTACCAGCACTCCTGGAGCCGTAATAACAACACAACTCCAGCCGCGGTCTCTTCCGTTACCGGCACTCTCGTAGTCAAGGCTGTGATCAATCGCGGCGATGCACTGGATCTCAGCAGGGATATTCAATTGAATGGAGCTGCTACTTTGGTAGTAACTCGAATCTAACTCTATAAACATGGCCAGCATTTAGCAGGCGGTCGCGCACCGTGGCTTCGTGCTGGCTCTTTATATGCGTATAGGTATTTCGTGATTGTCAACGGTGCGTTATCTGGTTGCGGGTAGAGTTCGATGAGTCGTCTTTTAAATACAGTTAATGCTCTGTTCTGGTGTGCGAATCTTTGTTTTTTGGTTTCTGGCAGTGTAAGAGCGGATGGGATGGAGCCGGAAACATCCGTTGTTATTCTTTATGAAGAGAACGGTGAAGCGACGATCAACGTAAAAAATACGGACGCTGGCCCTGCTTTACTTCACACAGTCATTCAAAACGTCCCGGAAGATCCGGAGACACTCTTGATCGTTACGCCTCCTATCGCCCGTGTCGAACCGGGCGAAACACAACTTGTGCGGTTTATCAGTACCTTGAAGCAGCCGCTCAAGACTCAGCGATTGAAGCGCGTCACCTTTGAAGGTATTCCGCAGGCGCGCGCCGAAGGGCGCTCGACTATTGGAGTGACCATTCGACAGGACTTACCGCTGATCCTGCATCCCCAGGGCTTGCCGCGGCATCAGGAGCCATGGAAGTTGCTGAAGTGGAAGCTGCGGGGAAATCGGCTGACGGTTCATAACGACAGTGCCTACGTGGTCCGGATGGGGCTGGAGGTACACCTGCTGCCGTCGAGGCACCCGGCGATATTGCCGCGCACCTATATCCTGCCTGGCGAAGTGTTATCGACCCGCATCGAAGAGGCGGTGGCCCAGGTCAGCGGTGTCGAGATTCAACCGGCGACGGTCTACGGGTATTCGGCAACCGCCTACGAAGCCTCCGTTGTTGTCGAGGCGGGTTGAGCGGTCTATGAGAAATGCTACCCATGCAAACGATTGGAGCCTCTCTGTACGACCCATTCGAACCTCGGTTTCCCGGACTTGTATCGGCCTGGCAACGCTGTGGAGCCTTCCCGCCTACGCGCTGGAGCTCGGATCGGGTTTTGATCTGGCGGTCTTGTCGGCGAACGGGATCGACCCGAAGGTTGCCCATTATTTTCGCAGTGCTGCGCGATTCCGCGAGGGCGTGCACGTGGTGGGGCTGCAGGTCAACGGCACCTCATTGGGCCTGGTGGAGGCACGCTTCGACTACCAGGGGCAGTTGTGTTTTACCCCGGTCCTGCTGGACAAGGCCGGGTTGCGGTTGCCAGCCGCGATTATTCGGCCGGGTATCGCGCCCGATCAGGCGTGTCATGACTTTCTCGGTGCTTACCCCGCGACCATCGTCAAGTTGCGCCCCGGCAGCGATGAGGTATCGCTGGTGGTGCCTACTCAGTCAATGCGCGAGGCCGAATGGGATGTCGGCAGTTTCTCCCAGGGCGGCACGGCAGCCTTGTTCAATTACGATGTGCAGGGGTTCGAAGAGCGCTTCAACAGCGGCTCTTCCCGCTCGGTTTCGGCCTACACCGAGGCGGGATTCAATATCGGCAACTGGATCGTCCGAAGCCGCCAATTCTTCGTCTCCGATAACGGCAAGCGCAGCAGCGAGCATGTGAATGCCTACGCCCAGCGCGATTTCGCGCCCCTGAAGTCGACCTTCCAGGTCGGGCAGATTTCCAGCAACAACCCGGTGTTCGGTGGGTTACAGCTGTCGGGTTTCCAGCTCTCGCCGGATGGCCAATCGCGCAGTCCGGGTGGCAGCAGCGTGGTGGTCGAAGGTTTGGCCCAGAGCCCATCCCGGGTCGAGGTGCGCCAGGCCGGGGTGTTGATCCATACCACACTGGTACCGGAAGGCCCGTTCACGTTGACCGGATTACCCATACTCAATGGCACCAGCGATCTTGAGGTCAGTGTCATTGGCACTCGCGGTGGCAGGCATGGGTTCACCGTCCCTGCCGCGTCCTTTGCGGGGGCGGTACCGATAGAGCCCGGTTATTACTTCTCCCTGGGCAAGGTGCGCGGGGCAAATCCGGGTGCCGGGGAGCCTCCGGTCGTGGCGATGGGCAGTGGGACCTGGGGATTGGGGCGCAACTCGTCACTGGGATTCGGCCTGTTGAGTACCGACGAATACCAGGCGGCGGGTGGCGTGTGGAGCAGTGTTTTTTTCCAGCACCTTTCGGTTGGCGTGCGCCAGAACCTGTCTCGCGATGGCCGGGACGAAGTTACCGGGGCTCGCAGCTCAGTCACCGTGGGAAGTCCGCTGTTCGCCGGCATTGAAATGACGTCGAGTGCCACTACCCAGACGCGGGATTATCGCGAAGTACTGGAAGTGGGGCAGTCGACGCGGCGTGACCAGCGGGATGCCCGCTTCAAGGACCAATACACGGTAGGTTTGAGTTGGGTCGACCCGTCCCTGGGAGGCTTTTCCGTCAGTTATTCGCGCAGCTCGCAATTTGATGATCGCTCCGCCGAACACGTCTTTGCCTCATGGAACCAGCAGTTCAATGGCACCCAGGTGGCTTTGATTGCGGATTCCCGGGTGGGCGGCTCTCGACCGCGCAAGGTCAAGAACACCGTTCGAGACGAGCGCAGCGATGTGTCGGATAAGGGGCTTTCGCTTCGGTTGCAGGTCACCGTGCCGTTCGGTGGGGATCGCCGCGTCACCTCGTATGCCAGTCGGCGGGGCGACAGGTTCGATCTTGGGACCGCCTTCAGCGATCGGGTCAACGACTATGTGAACTATGAAGTGGGGGTTGCGCGTGAGCAGGCGAGCCGTACACAGGCTGTTCACGCCCGCGTGAATGCCATGCCGCGTTACACCCAGATAGGGTTGGGTGTGCGACATGATTCATTGAGCACCGGGTATAACGGCCAATTGCAGGGCGGCGTGGTGGCCCACGACAGAGGCATGACGTTCTCGCCCTATGCCGTCCAGGACACCTTTGGAATTGTCTCGGTGGGTAATGTCGGGGCAGCCAAGGTTTCGACGCCGCAGGGGCCGGTCTGGACTGACTACCGCGGGCAGGCGGTGATCGCCAGCCTGCCTGCCTACCGCAGCAGCAATGTCGAGGTGCAAACCCAATCCCTGCCCAAGCGCATCGACCTGAAAAACGGCACCAAGGTCCTTGCGGCCGGACGCGGTTCTTTCAACACGATCGATTTCGAAGTAGTGAAAGTGCGCCGTGTATTGCTTGAGGTCCGTGACGCGCACGGCCAACCCTTGCCCCAGGGAGCCTCGGTTTTCGACAGCAACAATGCTTTCCTGACCAGCGTCGTGGGCGAGGGCATGGTCTTCCTTAACAGCCTGGATGAGTCGCGAGCGCTGAACATCTCCTTGCCAGATTCAAGCACCTGCTTGTTGCAACTGAACCTTGAGCCAGAATCCAATGACGACAAATTCTATGAAACAGGTTCGGCGGTCTGCCGTACCCTCTGAGCCGGTGGGGCCTTTTGACGGTGGACGCCTGCGTCATGGGCTTATCCTTTACCTGCTGCTGTTTGTCGTGGTGTTGGCCAATGAGGCGCGGGCAGATAACTGCCAGGTGTCCTTGAGCCAGCCCCGGGTTGATTACGGTCTGGTTCGCCAGGCCGAGCGGGGCCACCCACAGATCGCGCTGGGCAAGCGCACGCTTCGCCTGAGCATGGCCTGTGAGGCGCCTGTATCCATGGCGCTGCGCTTTACGGGCGTACCCGCAGGCCTGGAGGGCTTTCGGTTTGGGCGCCAGGGGCATTTCACCCTGAGCCTGCAGTCCGCTCAAGTCGATGGAAAATCCGTTGAGCTGGTAATGCCGCACCTGTCTGAAGAGCCGGCGACCGGACGATTGCTGCCGGGCCATAGGCTTGTTGCACACGTAGCGGGTATGCCGGTGCATGGGCGCCGCTTCACCGCCCTGGTCAACGTCGAGACCTTCCTGCCTGCGGCTTTGCTGGCCGTCAGGGATGAAACGACATTTGAGGGGCAGGGCGGTTTTGAGTGGGCGCCCGGGGCCTGATGCCTCAGTCCGTGCGCTCCACCGAACCGATGAAGTTGGCCAGCTCGGCGGTCTGCGGATTGGCAAACAGGATTTTCGGGTCGCCCACTTCATGCACCTTGCCCTGGTGCATGAACACCAGCTTGTCACCCACTTCCCGGGCAAAACGCATCTCATGGGTGACCATGATCAGTGTCATGCCATCCTTGGCCAGTTGGCGCACTACGCTGAGCACTTCGTTGACCAGCTCCGGGTCCAGGGCCGAGGTGATTTCATCGCACAGCAGCACTTTGGGCGACATCGCCAGAGCCCGGGCGATTGCTACCCGCTGCTGCTGGCCGCCGGACAAACGATCGGGGAACGCGTCGAACTTCTCCCCCAGCCCAACGCGCTCGAGCATTTGTCGCGCCAATTGTGCGGCCTTGGCTTTCGGCACTTTCTGCACCACTTGCGGCGCAAGCATGACGTTTTCGCCCACCGTCAGGTGTGGGAACAGGTTGAACTGCTGGAACACCATGCCGACTTTCTGCCGCAGGGTGCGCAGGTCGGCGCGGGCGGCGTCGAGGTATTCGCCGTCGACCTCGATCACGCCGTCATTGATCGACTCCAGGCCATTGAGGGTGCGCAGCAGGGTGGATTTGCCCGAGCCGCTGCGACCGATGATCGCCACCACCTGGCCCTCTTCGACACTCAGGTCGATGCCCTTGAGTACGTGGTGATCGCCGTAATACTTATGCAGGGCGGAAATTCTAAGCAGAGGCATGCAGTCTCCTTTCCAGGTAGCGCGCACTGAGGGACAAGGGGTAGCAGAGCAGGAAGTAACCCAGCGCCACCAGGCCATAGACCATGAAGGGTTCGAAGGTAGCGTTGGCGAGCATGCCGCCGGTCTTGGTCAGCTCGGTGAAGCCGATGATCGAGGTCACGGCGGTGCCCTTGACCACTTGCACCGAGAAACCCACGGTTGGCGCCACGGCAATGCGCAGGGCCTGGGGCAGGATCACGTAGCGCAATTGCTCCAGCGGGTTCAGGGCCAGGCTCGCGGACGCCTCCCATTGGCCGTGGGCGATGGAGTCGACGCAGCCACGCCAGATTTCGGCCAGGTAGGCGCTGGTGAACAGGGTCAAGGCAATCGCCGCCGCCAGCCAGGGCGAAATGTCCACGCCGAGCAAGGCGATGCCGAAGAACACCAGGAACAGTTGCATCAACAGCGGCGTGCCCTGGAACAGCTCGATATAGGTGCGGGCGACATTGCGCGGGAACGCCTTGGTGCTGATGCGCATAGTCATCACCAGCAAACCGATCACGCCGCCGCCGATGAACGCCACCAGCGACAGCAGCAAGGTCCACTGCAAACCGGTGAGCAGGTTGCGCACGATGTCCCAGAACGAAAAATCACTCATCGGGCGTTCCTCATGACATAGCGCCGGCCGATCCAGTTCAGCAATTGGCGGATCATCAGCGCCATGCACAGGTAGACCAGGGTCGTCAGCGCATAGGTTTCAAAGGCGCGGAAGTTGCGCGACTGGATAAAGTTGGCGGCAAAGCTCAGTTCCTCGGTGGCGATCTGCGAGCAGACCGCCGAGCCGAGCATCACGATGATGATCTGGCTGCTCAGGGCCGGCCAGACCTTGCCCAGCGCGGGCAGCAACACCACATGGCGGAACGCCTCGAAACGTGTCATGGCCAGCGCGGCCGCCGCTTCCAGTTGCCCGCGGGGGATCGCCTGGATCCCGGCGCGGATGATCTCGGTGGAGTACGCCCCCAGGTTGATCACCATCGCCAGCACTGCCGCCTGCCATTCGGTAATTTTCAGGCCGAGGGACGGCAGGCCGAAGAAGATGAAAAACAACTGCACCAGGAACGGCGTGTTGCGGATCAACTCGACGTACACGCCGAAGATCCAACTGAACGGCTGGATCTTCCACGCCCGCACCACAGCGCCGACGATTCCCAGCGCCACACCCAGCACGGCGCCGATGGCGGTCAGTTCAAGTGTGAACAGCGCGCCGCGCAGCAGCAGATCGGTATTGGCCAGGACCGGCACAAAGTCGAATTGATAGGCCATAGGCTAACCCTCGTTACCGCGCTCAGAGATCAGCCGGCAGCGGCTCTTTGAGCCACTGCAATGCATTCTTTTCCAGGCTGCCGTCGGCCTTGGCCGCGACCAGGATCTGGTTCACCTTGTCCAGCAGCGCCGGCTCGTTCTTGTTCACGCCCACGTACACCGGCGAGTCCTTGAGCTTCACTTTCAGTGCCGGCACGCGCTTGGGGTTGCGTTCGCTGATGGCCACCATCACCACGTTGCCGCTGGCGATCAGGTCCACCTGGCCGGCGAGGTAGGCGGCGATGGTCGAGTTGTTGTCTTCAAAGCGCTTGATCGTCGCCTCTTTAGGCGCCACGGCGGTCAGCTCGATGTCTTCGATGGCGCCACGGGTCACGCTGATGGTTTTGCCCTTGAGGTCGTCAACGGTGCTGATCGGCGCATCGGGAGGGCCGAATACGGCGAGGTAGAAGGGCGCGTAGGCCTTGGAGAAGTCGATGACCTTCTCGCGCTCGGCGTTCTTGCCCAGGCTGGAAATCACCAGGTCGACCTTGCCGGTGGTGAGGAACGGGATGCGGTTGGTGCTGTTGACCGGGGTCAGTTCAAGCTTGACCTTGAGCTGGTCGGCCAAAAGCTTTGCGGTGTCGATGTCCAGGCCGCGGGGCTTCATGTCCGGGCCGACCGAGCCGAACGGCGGGAAATCCTGGGGCACGGCCACCTTGAGGGTGCCACGGGCGACGATATCGTCCAGACCGTTGGCCTGGGCGGGCGCCTGGCTCAGCATCAGGCTGGCAAACAGGGCAGTGAGCAGGGCGCTGCAACGCTTGGTCATGGCGACTCTCCGAAAAGGACGAAAGGATTTTCCGGTTTTTGCCAGTGCACAGCCCATGCCAGCACCGCCGTATTTCGCGCCAGAGCCGGTGGCTGTTGAGTCTTGGCGGTCTTACTGGTCTGAACAGTTACTGGGTTTTCTGCACCCTTTTCGAGCGCCGTCAAAACCGCGCGAGCCCCTTTGGGGCGTGGCTTGCCGGGCGCTGCGAATAGCTTTACAACTAGCCGCTCAGTTGACTGGAAACCTGAGTTTCTTATGAATTCCATCGCCCAAGCCGTACCGGAAGTGGCGCTACAGGCCATCCGCAAATTGATCGCTGACGAGGGCTTCGGGCCGGGTGATGCGTTGCCCTCCCAGCGCGACCTGGCGCTGCAATTGGGCGTGAGCCGGGCCTCTTTGCGTGAAGCCTTGTCGTCCCTCAGTGCCTTGGGCGTGGTAAGTGTGCAGCCGGGCAAAGGCGTGTTCGTGCAAGCAGTCGAAGAGCTGCCGGGGTTGGCCTGGCCGTTTACGGCGCAGGCGACGCCGCTGGATATCTTTCAACTGCGCTACGCCCTGGAAGGTTTTGCGGCGGGGCTGGCGGCGGTGACGCTGACCACCGGGGAGTTGGACATCCTGGAAGATAACGTCGAGGCGATGCGCAAGGAGCTGAAGGCCGGTGATTTCGAGGCAGCCGCCCGGCTGGACTTCGAATTCCACCGGCGCATCCTGCTGGCCAGCGGCAATCAGGCGATGGTGAGCATCCTCAGCGCCAGTGCCGAGGTGTTCCTGGAGAGCCAGAAACTACCGTTCATCCGGCCGGAGCGGGCCATGGAGACCTGGCAGGAGCACCGCAAGGTCCTCCGTGCCCTGGCCCGACGCGCCAGCGGGGCGGCGCAGAAAAGCATGCAGGAACATGTGCGTAACGCGGCGTTGCGTACAGGGATTGCCTTCATCACTCCCGTAACCCCATGAGTTGGGCTATACCCAAACTCATGCGCCATCATAGGAAGAGTCAATCAGCTGCAGCTTCCTGAACGCGGGAAGGGCGGCTATGATGGGCAACGTTTTTTTTGCTTACAACCCGGAGACATCCATGAGCAACGATCTTATCAAGCACGTCACCGACGCGACCTTCGAGGCCGAAGTACTGAAGGCCCAGGGCCCGGTGCTGGTTGACTACTGGGCTGAGTGGTGCGGTCCTTGCAAAATGATCGCTCCGGTCCTGGACGACATTGCCACCACTTACGAAGGCAAGTTGACCATTGCCAAGCTGAACATCGATGACAACCAGGAAACTCCGGCCAAGCACGGCGTGCGTGGTATCCCGACCCTGATGCTGTTCAAGAACGGCAACGTCGAGGCCACCAAGGTCGGCGCGCTGTCGAAGTCCCAGCTGCAAGCTTTCCTCGACGCCAATATCTAAGCGTCCTCAAAAAGCCCCGCAATTTGCGGGGCTTTTTCGTGAAACAGGGCTAGACGCTCTGAAACTCAGGTGGTACATTCGGCCCCGCACTGGTTTCTCCACTGCCCCCTGCAAGCCGTCGCCGACGCTCTCCTTTTCGATTAGTACGCGATCCTGTCGCCTTCTCTGCGGCGCGGCCTCATTAAGCCAAAAGCTTAATTTCCCCCCCTCCATAAATGATTACGTCATTCCTATATGAATCTGACTGAACTCAAGCAAAAGCCGATTACCGAACTGCTCGAATTGGCCGAACAGATGGGCATAGAAAATATGGCCCGTTCGCGCAAGCAGGACGTGATTTTCTCCCTGCTGAAAAAGCACGCGAAAAGCGGCGAGGAAATCTCCGGTGATGGCGTGCTGGAGATTCTCCAGGACGGCTTCGGCTTCCTCCGCTCTGCAGACGCTTCCTATCTCGCCGGCCCAGACGATATCTACGTCTCGCCGAGCCAGATCCGTCGCTTCAACTTGCGCACCGGTGACACCATCGTTGGCAAGATCCGCCCTCCAAAGGAAGGCGAGCGTTATTTCGCCCTGCTCAAGGTCGACACGATCAACTACGATCGTCCCGAGAACGCGAAAAACAAGATTCTCTTCGAGAACCTGACGCCGCTGTTCCCGACCGTGCGCATGAAGATGGAAGCCGGCAACGGTTCCACCGAAGACTTGACCGGTCGTGTCATCGACCTGTGTGCCCCGATCGGCAAAGGCCAGCGCGGCCTGATCGTGGCCCCGCCGAAAGCCGGCAAGACCATCATGCTGCAGAACATCGCAGCGAACATCGCCCGTAATAACCCTGAAGTTCACCTGATCGTGTTGCTGATCGATGAGCGTCCGGAAGAAGTAACCGAAATGCAGCGCACCGTGCGCGGCGAAGTGGTTGCCTCGACGTTCGATGAGCCGCCAACCCGCCACGTGCAGGTTGCCGAAATGGTGATCGAGAAGGCCAAGCGCCTGGTCGAACACAAGAAAGACGTGGTGATCCTGCTCGACTCCATCACCCGTCTGGCCCGTGCCTACAACACCGTGATCCCAAGCTCCGGCAAGGTGCTCACCGGTGGTGTCGATGCCCACGCCCTGGAGAAACCGAAACGTTTCTTCGGCGCTGCGCGGAACATCGAAGAAGGCGGCTCGCTGACCATCATCGCCACCGCACTGGTTGAAACCGGTTCGAAGATGGATGAAGTGATCTACGAAGAGTTCAAAGGTACCGGCAACATGGAACTGCCTTTGGACCGTCGTATCGCCGAGAAGCGGGTGTTCCCGGCCATCAACATCAACCGTTCCGGCACGCGCCGCGAAGAGTTGCTGACCGCCGATGACGAACTGCAGCGCATGTGGATCCTGCGCAAGCTGCTGCACCCGATGGACGAAGTTGCGGCCATCGAGTTCCTGATCGACAAGCTGAAAACCACCAAGACCAACGACGAGTTCTTCCTGTCGATGAAGCGCAAGTAACACGACGCTTCGGTCAAAAAGGATGGCGCCCCATGGGGCGCCATTTTTTTTGTTTCTGGAAAAGGAGGTTTGGCTTTAGTGTGTGTCTGTTTAGAAACAAACTCGCGTGTGTGACTACACTCGCTGTCCATCCGATCAGGCAAATTACAAGATTTTATGACCATTCTCGCTTATCGCAGGGACATTGACGGCCTGCGTGCCATAGCTGTGCTCGCTGTTGTGCTGTTTCATTTTGGTGTACCGGGCTTTACCGGCGGCTTTGTCGGCGTCGACGTGTTTTTCGTGATCTCCGGCTACTTGATCACCTCGATCATCTGGCGCGAGCGTGAGGCCGGCCGTTTCAGTTTTGTCAGCTTCTGGGCCAGGCGAGCGCGGCGTATCCTGCCGGCACTGTTCGTGATGATGCTCGGCGCGCTGGTGGTGGGCTGGTTCCTGCTGGCGCCCAAGGATTACAGCGAGTTGGGGCGCTCGATACATAACCAGGTGGTGTTTATCTCCAACCTGTTTTTCATGCGTCAGGACGGTTACTTTGATGTGGCCTCCGATATCAAACCATTGCTGCATACCTGGTCATTGTCGGTTGAAGAACAGTTCTACATCCTCTTCCCACTCCTGCTGACACTGCTGTCGAGCCGGCTCAAATATTGGCGCACGGCGCTGTTCGTGTTGTTGCTGGTGTCATTCGGCATGAGTACATGGGCGGTGGCCCACGCTCCGGAACGAGCCTTTTTCCTGCTGCAGATGCGTGCCTGGGAGCTGTTGGCGGGTGCAATGCTGGCGGTAATGCCGGTACGCGAGTACCGCGCCAGCCCGGCGTTGGCGCAGGCCGTCAGCCTTGCCGGCCTCGGCCTGATCCTGCTGGCGGTCTTCGCGTATGACCCGAGCACGCCGTTTCCCGGCGCCGCAGCGCTGTTGCCGGTGGTGGGCGTGGTCTGCCTGATTTGGGCCAACGGCCAGCAAACTACCCTGACGAGCAAGCTGCTGGGTAGCCGCTTGCTGGTGGGGATTGGCCTGATCTCCTACTCCTGGTACCTGTGGCACTGGCCGGTGTACGTGTTTGGCAAGTACGCCAGTGTCGACGGGCTGGGCCCGTGGGAGCTTGGTGCACTGTTTGTGTTGAGCCTGGTGCTGGGTTATGCGTCCTGGCGGTTTGTCGAGGCGCCGTTCCGTGAGCGTCGGCTGTTGGCAGGGCGCAAGCCAATCCTGGTGGCGGCGGGTATCGCGCTGCTTGGGGTGGGACTGCTCGGCAAAGGCCTGGTCATGACGAAGGGCTTGCCTTGGCGCCTGTCGCCCGAGGCACTGCAATTTGCCCAGGCGCGCGAGTGGAGCCCGGACCTTATGGCCTGCCTGGTGGATGGTGGGAAAAATCGCCACCATGGATTTTGTCATTTCGGACCTCAGTCCGCGCCGACGCGCGCGCTGGTCTGGGGCGATAGCCATGCCACGGCGCTGGTTCCGGCGTTGCGAGACGGCGCCAGCAAGTACGGTGTCAGCGTCACGCAGGCAGGTTATGCCGGTTGCCTGCCGTTTAATCGCAAGGAAAGCGTTCCGGGCTGCCTGACCTTTAACCAGCAGGTCACGCAACTGCTCGGCAAGGAAACCTTTAGCGACGTGGTGCTGGTGGCGCGCTGGAGCCTGTATGTCTATGGGCAGCGCGATGGTGACACCGAGGCTTCGTTGCTGGACCCGGCAACCGGAACCTATGACCGCGCCTTCGCCGAGCGGCGCTTCGCTGAAAGTCTGGGCGCCCTTGTGCAGCAATTGCGCGCCAGCGGTCATCGGGTGTGGCTGGTCAAGGAAGTCCCCCTGCAGGAATTCAGTCCGCCTTACCGCCTGAGTCGCCTGGCGATGCTCGGCCGGCCCACCGACAAAGAAGGCATGCCCCTGGATGAGCACCTCCAGCGCCAGGCCTATATCAGCAGCGTATTCGAGCGCATGGCGGCGGCTGATCCCGGGGTAAAGGTAATGGATCCGGCGCCCAAGTTATGCAGTGCGAATGACTGGTGCCGGGTGGAACTGGACGGTCAGTCGCTGTACACCGACGACAATCACCTCTCGGCGGTTGGTTCGCGGTATGTCGAGGCGTTTCTTGAACCCTTGTTCAAAGCCTTGCGCGATGAAACCCAGGCATCGGCTCTTTGAGTCTGTGTCGTCGGCAATGCTGCTCAATAAGCTGCCAGCGACCGTAAGAGCAGGTAGGATGTACGCCTATTTTACGGGTGGCATGGTTAATGAAATTCAAGGATCTTCGGGATTTCGTGCAGCAACTTGAGCAGCGCGGAGAGTTGAAACGTATCCAGGTGCCGATTTCCCCGGTCCTGGAGATGACTGAGATTTGCGACCGCACCTTGCGCAACAAGGGCCCGGCGCTGCTGTTCGAAAACCCGGTGGGCTTTGATATCCCGGTGCTCGGCAACCTGTTCGGCACTCCCGACCGCGTGGCGTTTGGCATGGGCGCCGAGTCGGTCAGCGAACTGCGCGAGATCGGCAAGCTGCTGGCCTTCCTCAAGGAACCCGAGCCACCCAAGGGGCTCAAGGACGCCTGGTCGAAGCTGCCCATCTTCCGCAAGATCATCGCCATGGCCCCCAAGGTCGTGAAAGACGCGGTTTGCCAGGAAGTGGTGATCGAAGGCGAGGATGTCGACCTCGGCATGCTCCCCGTGCAGACCTGCTGGCCTGGCGACGTCGGCCCGCTGATCACCTGGGGCCTGACCGTCACCAAGGGCCCGAACAAGGACCGCCAGAACCTCGGCATCTACCGTCAGCAAGTGATCGGCCGCAACAAGGTCATCATGCGCTGGCTGAGCCACCGTGGCGGCGCCCTGGATTTCCGTGAGTGGTGCGAAAAGCACCCCGGCCAGCCATTCCCTGTTTCCGTGGCCCTGGGCGCCGACCCGGCGACCATCCTCGGCGCCGTCACGCCGGTGCCCGACAGCCTGTCCGAGTACGCTTTCGCGGGCCTGTTGCGCGGCAATCGCACTGAGCTGGTGAAATGCCGCGGTAACGACCTGCAAGTGCCGGCCACCGCCGAAATCATCCTCGAAGGCGTGATTCACCCGGGCGAGATGGCCGATGAAGGCCCCTACGGCGACCACACCGGCTACTACAACGAAGTCGACAGCTTCCCGGTGTTCACCGTCGAGCGCATCACCCACCGGATCAAGCCGATCTACCACAGCACCTACACCGGCCGCCCGCCGGATGAGCCGGCGATCCTCGGCGTGGCGTTGAACGAAGTGTTTGTGCCGATCCTGCAAAAGCAGTTTCCGGAAATCACTGACTTCTACCTGCCGCCCGAAGGCTGCTCGTATCGCATGGCCATCGTGACGATGAAGAAGTCGTACCCCGGCCACGCCAAGCGGGTAATGCTGGGTGTGTGGTCGTTTTTGCGACAGTTCATGTACACCAAGTTCGTTATTGTCACCGACGACGACATCAACGCCCGGGACTGGAACGACGTGATCTGGGCCATCACCACGCGTATGGACCCCAAGCGCGACACGGTGATGATCGACAACACGCCGATCGACTACCTCGACTTTGCTTCCCCGGTATCGGGCCTCGGCTCGAAAATGGGCCTGGACGCCACCCATAAATGGCCGGGTGAAACCACCCGCGAATGGGGCCGCGTGATCGTCAAGGACGAAGCGGTCACTGCCCGTGTCGATGCGCTCTGGAAAGAATTAGGAATAGATTGATGCGTGTAACCCTGCAGCCTTCCGGTGCGGTACTTGAACTGACGCCCGGCGAGCGGATCCTCGAGGGCGCGCGCCGCCTGGGCTACGATTGCCCCCAGGCCTGCCGCAATGGCGTGTGCCACGTGTGCGCGGCGCTGCTGGTGGAAGGCCGGGTGCAGCAAGCCGGTGAGGTGCGTGACCATGGCGAGTTCTATACCTGCATTGCCGAACCGCTGGAAGATTGCATTGTGTTGTGGGATGGCGTGCTGGCGCCGGGAGAATTGCCGGTGCGCAAACTGTCTTGCCAACTGAGTGAATGCGTCGAGGTGGGCGGTGACGTATGGCGCGTGCGCCTGCGGGCTCCGGCCGGCAAGGCGGTACGCTACCACGCCGGGCAATACCTGATGATCGAGCGGGAAAACGGCGAGAAGTCGGCATTCTCCCTGGCCTCGGCGCCCCACGCCGGGCGCGAGCTGGAATTGCACGTGCTGGCCCGGGAAGACAGCGCCCGCAGCCTGCTGGAGCAGTTGCAGCGCAACCAGATGGCCCGCATCGAAATGCCGTTTGGCGACACCCACCTGGCGGAACTGCCCGACGGGCCGCTGGTGCTGATCGCCGCCGGCACCGGCATGGCCCAGATGCATAGCCTGATCGAACACTGTCGCGCCAGTGGCTTCAAGCACCCGGTGCATCTGTATTGGGGGGTACGTCGACCGGAAGACTTCTACGACATCGAGCACTGGGACCAGTGGCTGCAACTGCCCAACCTGTTCCTGCACAAAGTGGTCAGCGACCTGTGTGGCTGGGAAGGGCGCTGCGGGCTGTTGCATGAAGCGGTGTGCGAAGACATCAGCGACCTCAAGGCCGTGCATGTCTACGCCAGTGGTTCACCGGCGATGATCTACGGCACCCTGGATGCGCTTGTCGAGGCCGGCATGGATGCACACCAGATGCGTGCTGACGTATTTGCCTACGCACCTCGCCCGTAACATGTGGCGAGGGAGCTTGCTCCCGCTGGGCTGCGCAGCGGCCCCGAAACAGTCGCTGGGTTCTATCTTTAAGATCGCATGAACTTCAGGGCCGCTTCGCGACCCAGCGGGAGCAAGCTCCCTCGCCACAGAAGCCCTTCAGTGGCTTGATCAGAAACGAACGCCCGTGGTCACCATCGCCGCATTGAACCCGAGCAACACCAGCTCGGCGGCGACCGGCCCGTAGTGGGTGCCCACCGAGGGGATGATCACCGGCGCCACCCCCAGTCCATTCAGCGGAATCTTGTCGCGGTACTTGCCGCGATAGCCCTGGATCACACCCCCTGTCAGCTTCAAGTACACCGGGTAATCGGGCATGTCATAGCGTTTGCCGGCATAGGCGTAGTACGAACGCTGGCTGAACGAGTTGCGAAACGTCGCCCCGCCATACACCAGGCCTGACGCTTCATTGCGCTCCAGGCCGATCAGGTCCTGGTTGTTGTTGTGGTCCTTGTCCGGCGCAAAATGCCGGGTGTAGACGCTCGTCTGGGCATACCAGAAGCCTTTTTCGTCCTGGGTCGGCACTTCCGCCGCCAGGGCGGTGGTGGCCTGTGCCAGGAACAACAGGCTGGGCAGTCGGTATTTCATGGAGTGACCTCGGTAGTCGATTCGGTTGGCGGCTAGGTGGGTCGTGACAGGCGCCTATTTTGAAGGCTCAGCGTGCCCCCAGGCTGAACCTGCGCTGAAACTACAGGGATTGAGGCAGCCAATCCTGATGAGCGGAGCGGCCTGGGCTTATGCATTCGCTTATTCTTTAAAGGTATTTAATTTGTTACATAAATATCATTAAGCTATATGCCAACGGACTACCGACTTTCTGCCAATAACCAATAAATGACCGCCACCGTCCGCCACACGGATCGATCGTACGAGCTCAGAGCATTGACGTTCTGGCTTTTGATTCCAAGGGGAGCGGTATGGGGAGCAACAAGCAGCACCTGCTGTACACGGCGATTTTGTCGGCTAATTTGCTGACCGCTGTGGGATTCAGTCCAGTGGCATCCGCCGAAACGGCCACTGCCGATGTACCCAAACTCGATACAGTCATTGTCACCGGCACCCGCGCCCAAGAGCGCACCGCCAGTGCCTCGTTGTCACCTATCGATGTGATTTCCGGCGACACCTTGCGCAGCACCGGCTCTGATGAGTTGGGCGCGGTGTTGGCCCGATTGATTCCTTCCATCAACTTTCCACGCCCGAGCCTGGTAGACGGTGCCGAACTGGTGCGCCCGGCGCAGCTGCGTGGCCTGTCACCGGACCAGGTGTTGGTGCTGGTCAACGGCAAGCGCCGCCACACCAGTGCCTTCGTCAATCTCGGCGGTGCGGTTGGGCGTGGCTCGGCGCCGGCGGATTTGAATGCGATCCCGTTGTCGGCGGTCGACCATATCGAGGTGCTGCGTGACGGCGCATCGGCCCGCTACGGCTCCGATGCGATTGCCGGGGTGATCAACGTGATCCTCAAGCATGACGACCACGGCGGCTCGATCACCAGCAAGTTTGGTGAGTACAAGAAGGGCGACGGTATCCAGCGCAACCTCAGCGGCAACACCGGTGTGGCACTGGGCGATAACGGGTTTATCAACATCTCTGCCGAAGGCGCCGACAACGATTACACCAACCGCGCCGGCAAGGACCTGCGTCCGGGCAGCGTTGGTTCGACGACCTACGGCCAGCGGGTGTTCCGCCAGGGCGAGCCGGCCACCGACCAGGGCAAGCTGTTTCTCAACTCGGAATATTCCTTCAGCGATGCGGCCGAGTTCTATGCGTTTGGCGGCTACAGCAAGACCCGCGGCGAGACGGCGGCGTTCTACCGGGCCAGTAACGCGAGCAACAACATTCCTGCGCTCAACCCCAATGGTTACCTGCCGTTGATTCGCGGTGACGTGGAAGACACGTCCCTGGCGGTCGGCCTGCGCGGCTTGTTGGCCTATGACTGGCACTACGATGTGTCGGTCAACTACGGCAAGAACCAGTACCAGATCGGTACCGAAACCATCAACACCTCGCTGGGCCTGGCCACGCCGCGCAAGTTCGACAATGGCACGTTGGTCAATGACCAGAAGCAACTCAGCCTGGACCTGTCGCGGGAATTCAGCCTGGGCTGGTTGCCGTATCCGGTGTCGGTGGCGTTTGGCGGCGAATACCTGGACCAGGGTTACCAGATCAAGGCGGGCGACCCGGCGTCCTACTACCAGACCGGCAGCTCGGGCCTGGGCGGCTTCCGTGATTCCGACGCCGGCACCAGCACGCGCCACAACTGGGCGCAGTACCTGGACCTGGAAACCAACTTCACCGAAAAACTCAGTGCCTCCGCCGCCGTGCGTCACGAGGACTACAGTGATTTTGGCTCCAACGTCAGCGGCTCGCTCTCGGCGCGCTACGACTTCACCCCGCAAGTGGCCTTGCGCGGCAGTGTATCCAACGGTTTCCGTGCGCCGTCCCTGGCACAGCAAAACTTCGCCTACACCTCGTCGCAACTGATCGGCAACACCATCCAGGAAGCCGGCACCTTCCCGGCCAACAGCCAGGTGGCGCGCCTGCTCGGCGCTGAAGACCTGAAAGCCGAGAAATCCCGCAACTACAGTCTCGGCCTGGTGCTGGAGCCGACCGACAACCTGACCGTGACCGCCGATGTCTACCGTATCGACATCAGCGACCGCATCAGCCTGTCCTCCAACCTGGACCTGAGCAAGAACCCGGCTGCGCTCGCGTATCTGCAGGCCAATGGCGTCGGCAACATCAACTACACCACGGTGCGCTACTTCACCAACGCCACCGACACCACCACCAATGGCGTCGACCTGGTGGCCAACTATCGCTACCAACTGGACAACGGTGTGCGCTGGAACAGCACCGTGGGCTACAACTACAACCACACCAAGGTCACCGACGTAAAAGCCAACCCGTCCGTACTGGATAGCCTGGGCGCGAGCCTGGTTCGGGTGGACCGTCGCGAGCGCATCGGCCTGCTGGGCGATACCACGCCACAGCACAAGCTGAGCCTGGGCAACGACCTGAGTTTCGGCAACTGGGCGCTGCACAGTAATTTGGTGCGCTATGGTTCATTCACCAGCTACCAGGCCGACCCGACCAACGACCAGCGCTTCAAGGCCGCCTGGCTGTTGGATCTGTCAGCCGACTACAAGCTGAAAAACTGGACCTTCACCGTTGGCGGCGACAACGTCACCGACAAATACCCGGAAAAACTCAATGCCTACGCCAGCAGTGGTGGCAATTTGGCCTATAGCACTTTTTCGCCGTACGGTTACAGCGGCGCGTTCTATTACGGTAAAGTTGCTTACAACTGGTAACAGCTTCTCGTAACAACAAAGGAGACCTAAGCGATCTGCCATGACCGCCATTGAATCTGATCTTTTGCAATTGGCTTACCCTCCGCGGCTCGATCTGGGGCCGCAACTCACTCACGAACAGTTGATGAGCTCGATGCAAGCCACCATGGCGCTGCACAAGGGTGGGCCGGTCTGGCTATTCGCTTACGGTTCGCTGATCTGGCGGCCTGAATGTTCGTCGACACAGCGGATGCGGGCGCGGGTCCACGGTTATCACCGGGGCTTGTACCTGTGGTCTCATGAGCACCGGGGCACGCCGGAAATACCGGGGTTGGTGTTTGGCCTGGATCGCGGCGGCTCGTGCAGCGGGTTTGCCTACCGCTTGCCGGAAGATCAACTGGAGGCCTCGCTGTATGCCCTGTGGCAGCGCGAGATGCCGTATCCCTCGTACCGGCCGCACTGGCTCAGCTGTCGTCTGGAAGATGGCAGCCAGGTGCAGGCATTGGGATTTGTCCTGGAACGGCACCTGCCCAGTTATGCCGGCAATTTGCCCGACATCGTGCTGAATCACGTGTTGCAAAGCGCTTGCGGGCGTTACGGCACTACGCGCGATTATGTCGAGCAGACCGTCAACGCCCTGCGTAGCCACGCCATGCCAGACAAGAATCTGGAGGCGCGGCTCAAGCGGTGTTCCAAAGGCTGTTCCGACGATTAACGTGCGGCACTGACGCTATTGGTGTGCCACAAGGTGGGGATCAGGAACGCGATGGCCAGCAGGCACGCGCCGATCAGCAGCACGAAACCACCGTCCCAACCGAAATGGTCAACGGTGTAGCCCATGGCCGCACTCGCTGCCACTGAACCACCCAGGTAACCGAACAGGCCCGTAAAGCCCGCTGCGGTACCGGCGGCTTTCTTCGGTGCCAGTTCCAGCGCCTGCAGGCCGATCAGCATCACCGGGCCGTAGATCAGGAAGCCGATGGAGAACAGCGCGATCATGTCGATCATCGGGTTGCCCGGCGGGTTGAGCCAGTAAACCAGGGTCGCCACGGTGACCAGGCCCATGAACACAATGCCGGTCAGGCCACGGTTGCCACGGAAGATCTTGTCCGACATCCAGCCGCACAGCAGCGTGCCCGGAATGCCCGCCCACTCGTAGAAGAAGTACGCCCACGAGGTTTTATCCACATCGAAGTGCTTGGCTTCCTTGAGGTACGTCGGTGCCCAGTCCAGCACGCCGTAGCGCAGCAGGTAGACGAAGACGTTGGCGAAGGCGATGTACCAGAGCATTTTGTTGCGCAGCACGTACTTGACGAAGATTTCCTTGGCGCTGAATTCGTCCTCGTGGCTGGCGTCGTAGCCTTCCGGGTAATCGTTCTTGTATTGCTCGATGGGCGGCAGGCCCACCGATTGCGGGGTGTCGCGCATGGTGATGAAGGCAAACGCCGCCACCAGCAGGGCCACGGTAGCCGGGACGTAGAACGCCGCGTGCCAGTCGTTGAACCAGGCCATGCCCAGCAGGAACAGCGGGCCGATCAAGCCGCCGCCGACGTTATGCGCCACGTTCCATACGGAAACCACACCGCCGCGTTCCTTCTGCGACCACCAGTGCACCATGGTCCGCCCACTTGGCGGCCAGCCCATGCCCTGGGCCCAGCCGTTGATGAACAGCAGAATGAACATCATGGTCACGCTGGAGGTAGCCCAAGGTGCGAAACCGAAAATGAACATCACCCCGGCGGACACCAACAGGCCGAAGGGCAGGAAGTAGCGCGGGTTGGAGCGGTCGGACACCAGGCCCATGAGGAACTTGGACAGGCCGTAGGCAATTGCGATCGCCGACATTGCCAGGCCCAGCTGGCCACGGGTGTAACCCTCGTCGATCAGGTACGGCATGGCCAGGGAGAAGTTCTTGCGCAGCAGGTAGTACCCGGCGTAACCGAAGAAAATACCGGCGAAGATCTGCCAGCGCAGGCGTCGGTACGTGCTGTCTATTTTTTCTTCAGGCAGGGGCGCCTGATGTGCGGCAGGACGGAAGAAAGCAAACATTCAAGAGCTCCAGATTTCTTGTTTTGACTGCGGATGCGAATGTTACAGTTTCGTTACCGAAAATAGCACCGCCTCTTATCTGCGGGCATAGGAATTGAGTGCAATTGCATGTTCTTTTACGAACATGTCGCTTAGAGGCAAGTGAGGGACGTTTTCAGGAGGGGATGCCAAGAAGCTGTGGTGAGGGAGCAAGCTCCCTCACCACAGGCAGTGATTCGGTTCAGTTGCCGTTGGCGGCTGCGATATCACCTGGAAGCAGGTGTTCCTGGATCTTCTGGCTGCGGGATTCCACCAGTTGACCCTGGTCGTCGAAGCGCAACACGATCAGCCAGTCATACACATTTTCCGGCCATTTCTTCATGCCGGTCAGCGCCGCGCCGTCACCGCCGAAGGCCTCGATCAACTTGTCGATATGCCCGTGATGCCAGGCGATCAACACGGTCTGCGCCTGGTTGGACTTGCGCAGGGACTTCACCAGCTTGCCGACTTGATCGTCTGAGTAGGGGGTTTCAAGCGGGAGCTGCAGGCGCTGGGCCAGGGGTGTCAGGGTCAGGCGCGGGCGAGAGCTTTCCTTGCTGTCGCTGGTAGCGATCAGCCGCTGGGGCACCACGGAGATGCCGTTCAACAGCAGCGGGTCGAAATAGCTGGCGTAGGCCGCCGCCCGTTGTTCGCCCTTGGGGCTCAGCAACGGACCTTCATCGGGTTTTTCCGCATGGCGCACGATCAGCACCGTCACGTTGTTCAGCCCGCGTACATCCTTGCCCTCTTTATGGGCAAAGGCGTGAGCCGACACCATCATCAACAACCCCAGAAACAGCGCGCGCAGCGGTGTGACCATTATTCATTCCTGCCAGTGAGTGAGTGCCTCGGCCGATCATGGGCCCAGGCACTCCGCGGACAAAATGAAACAATAGTCAGCGTAGCTGCACCACGACCTTGCCCACAGCCTTGCGCTGGCCGAGGTCGTTGATCGCCTGCGCCGCCTGCTCCAGCGGGTACACCTGGGACACCAGCGGCTTCAACTTGCCCTCGGCGAACCAGCCGAACAGTTGCTGGAAGTTGGCGGCATTGTCCTGCGGCTGGCGCTGGGCGAACGACCCCCAGAACACCCCGACCACCGCCGCGCCCTTGAGCAGCGCCAGGTTCACCGGCAGCTCGGGAATGCGCCCGCTGGCAAAGCCCACCACCAGCAGCCGGCCATTCCAGGCGATGCCGCGAATGGCCTGGTCAAACAGGTCGCCGCCCACCGGATCGTAGATCACATCCACGCCGTTGCCGCCGGTAAGGCGTTTGATCTCGTCCTTGAGGCTGGCTTCGCTGTAGTTGATCAACTCATCGGCACCGGCAGCCTTGGCCACCGCCAGCTTGTCGGCGCTGCTGGCCGCGGCGATCACCCGGGCGCCCATGGCCTTGCCGATTTCCACCGCAGCCAGGCCGACGCCGCCGGAGGCACCGAGCACCAGCAGGGTTTCCCCGGGTTGCAGGTTGGCCCGTTGCTTCAGGGCGTGCATCGACGTGCCGTAGGTCATGCTGAAGGCGGCGGCGGTGTTGAAGTCCATGCTCGGCGGGATCGGCAGCACGTTGTAGCCCGGCACCGCGACCTGCTCGGCGAAGCTGCCCCAGCCGGTCAGGGCCATCACCCGGTCACCGACCTTCAGGTGGCTGACGTTCTCACCGACTTGGCTGATCACGCCTGCCGCTTCACCGCCTGGCGAAAATGGGAAGGGCGGCTTGAACTGGTACTTGCCCTCGATGATCAGGGTGTCCGGGAAATTGACCCCGGCCGCATGCACGTCCAACAGGATTTCGTTCTTCTTGATCGCCGGGCTTTCGACGTCTTCCAGCACCAGGTTTTCGGCGGGGCCGAAGGCTTTGCACAGCACAGCTTTCATCGGACTATTCCTTTTGGCGTGTTGGCCGATAAGTGTAGGTGGGCAGGGCGACGGGTCAACGAGCATGCCCCGGCCTGATAAGTCGCCATAAGCTTGTGCTCAGGGCTGCTAGCGTTATGCTACTGGGCAACCGAATTGAGGAATGAACTGTGAAAGCGTGGATCCTGTTGATGCTGGCCCTGACACTGCCGACGGCAGCCCTGGCCGAAGAAGCCAAAGAAGGCGAAGCGCCGAAGGTCAGCTATATCAGCCTGAGCCCGCCGTTTGTCGGTAACTACGGCCTGGATGGCACCGCGAAGCTGCGGGTGTTCAAGGCGGATATCGCCCTGCGGGTCACCGGTCCCGAGGCAGCCGCTGCCGTGAAAGCCAACGACGCGCTGATTCGCAACCAGTTGGTGGCGTTGTTTACCCAGCAGACCAACGACACCATGAGCAGCGTTGATGGGAAGGAAAAACTGCGCCAGGAAGCCCTGAAGCAGACCCAGCAAGTGATGAACGACGAAACCGGCAAGCCGCAGGTTGAGGATCTGTTGTTCAACAACCTGATCATCCAGTAAGCCGGTCGCTTCGCGCCCTTCGCGAGCAAGCCCGCTCCCACACTTGACCGAGTTCTAACATGAGAATGCGGTTGAATGTGGGAGCGGGCTTGCTCGCGAAGAGGTCCTGACAGGCACCTCAGGAAGCCAGGCTCTTCCTGAACCGCGCCAACGCCACCGCAAAGAACAGCAACCCGATCCCCGCCAGCGCCAGCAAGTCCGGCCACACCACATTCACACCCGCATCCCGGAACAGAATCGCCGCACTCAGGCTCACAAAGTGCGTCGACGGCGAGCCCTGCATCACCCATTGCAACCACTGCGGCATGCTGTCCAGCGGCGTGCTGCCGCCGGACAACAGCAGCATCGGGATAATCACCGGGATCGCCAGCAGGCCAAACTGCGGCGTCGAGCGGGCGAGGGTGGCGAGGAAGATGCCGAGGGCAGTACTGGCAAACAGGTACAGCGCCGTCACCAGCAAAAACAAAGTCAGCGACCCGGCCAGCGGCACGCCGAGCAAGCCTTTCACCACCACTTCCAGCGACAGCCAGGTGCACAGCACCACCACCAGCATGTTGCTCCAGATTTTCGCCAGCATGATTTCCAGCGCAGTCAGCGGCAGCACCAGCAAATGGTCGAGGGTGCCGTGTTCGCGCTCACGCAGCAGCGCGGTGCCGGTCAGCACGATGGCGAGGATGGTGATGTTGTTGACGATCTGGATCACCGCCAGAAACCAGCCGCCTTCCAGGTTGGTATTGAACAGCGCCCGGGTGGTCAGCAGCGCCGGCGCCTTTTGGGCGGCATCGGCCTGGTTGCCATAGGTCAGCAATTCCCGCTGGAAAATCCGCCCGATATACCCGGCGCCCATGAATGCCTGGCTCATGGCCGTGGCATCGACGTTGACCTGCACCCCCGGCTGGCGCCCGGCCAACAGGTCGGCCTGGAAATTCGCCGGTACGTTGATCACGAAGGTGTACTGGCCGCTGTCCATCACCTTGTCCAGTTGGTCGTACGGCAACGGCACCGCCGCCTGGAATTCCGGCGGTTGCAGTGCTTCGGCCAGTTGCCGGGAAAGCGCGCTGTGGTCTTCATCCACAAAGGCCACGCTGGCGTTGTGCACACCGATCACCGAGCCGGCGGCGGGCATATAGATGGCGACGGTAAAGGCGTAGAACAGGAACAGCAGCAACACGCTGTCGTGGCGCAGGCTGGTCAGTTCCTTGATGCCGAGGCGCAGGATATGGGCGAACTTGTGCATCTCAGGCCTCCTGCTTCTTGAGCATGATCAGGCTAAGCCCGGTGAACCCCAGGAAAAACCCGAACAGCGCCAGGCACTGTGGCCATAGCTGACGCAGGTCCAGGGCCTTGGTAAAGGTGCCCACCGCAATGTCGAGGAAGTAGCCCGCCGGAAACAACATGCCCATCAACGCGGCGGCGCCTTCCAGGGACGAGCGCGGCACGATCAGCCCGGAGAACTGGATGGTCGGCAGGCTGGTGATGATCATGGTGCCGAGGATCGCTGCGATCTGGGTGCGGGTGAACGCGGAAATCAGCAGGCCCATGCTAGTGGTGGCCAGCACATACAGCAGGCCGCCGAAAGCCAGGGTCACGCCGCTGCCCTTGAACGGCACGCCGAACAGCCAGCGGTTCATCGCCACCAGCAGGCCCAGGTTGATCAGGCTCACGGCCAGGTACGGCGCCTGCTTGCCCAACAGGAATTCCAGGCGGGTCAGGGGTGTGGCGTAGAAGTTGGTGATGGAGCCCAGTTCCTTCTCGCGCACGATCCCCAGGGCCGTGAGCATCGCCGGGATAAACGCGAGGATCAGCGCCATCACGCCGGGGCCGATAGCGTTCACGCTGACCACGTCCTGGTTGTAGCGAAAGCGGGTTTCCAGTTTGGCGGCGGCTTGCTGATTCAATGGTGTGCTGTTCAGTTCGGCCAGTTGTTGGAGGTTGGCCTGGTGCACGGCCTCGACATAATTGCGGCTGGTTTCCGCACGGAACGGCATGCCGCCATCGAGCCAGGCGGCCACGGCGGGTTGGCGGCCGGCGTAGAGATCGCGGCCGAACCCTGGCGGAATCTCCAGCGCCAGTTTGATTTCCGAGCGTTGCAGGCGTTTGTGCAGTTCGTTGGAGTCAGTGATCGGCGACTGTTCGGCGAAATAGCGCGAACTGCGAAAGGCTTCCAAGTAGGCCCGGCTTTGCGGCGTCTGATCCTGGTCGTAGACGGCGAAGGCGAGCTTCTCCACGTCCAGGGATATGCCGTAGCCGAAGATCACCATCATGAAAATCGCCCCCAACAGGGCGAAGGCCATGCGCACTTTGTCCCGCAGCAGTTCCTTGCCTTCGCGGCTGGCCACGGCCAACAGGCGGGCGACGCTGAACCCGCGTTTGCTGACGGGTGGGGCCATGGGTTCGCTGACGGTTTCGGTGGGCGCGGTGGCCGCTTCGGGCGCGCCTTGGGCCTGTTCCAGGCAGGTGACGAACGCTGCTTCCAGGGTTTCGCCGTGGAACTGCTGTTGCAGCGCGTCTGGCGTGTCGCAGGCCAGCACCTTGCCCGCGTGCATCAGCGAGATGCGGTCGCAGCGCTGGGCTTCGTTCATGAAGTGGGTGGACAGGAAGATCGTCACGCCCTGTTCCCGGGACAGTTCGATCAGCAGCCGCCAGAAGTCATCCCGCGCGGCCGGGTCGACGCCCGAGGTCGGCTCATCGAGGATCAGCACTTCCGGGCGGTGCAGCACCGCCACCGCCAGGGACAAGCGCTGGCGCAGGCCCAGCGGCAACTCGCCGGACGGCTGCTCGGCAACGTCGCCCAGGTCAAAACGCTTGATCAACTCGTCGATGCGCTGGCCGCTCTCGGCCTTGGGCAGGTCGAACAACTGCGCATGCAGCACCAGGTTCTGGCGCACGCTGAGTTCGCCGTACAGCGAGAAGCTTTGCGACATGAAACCCACGCGCTTGCGGGTGGCCAGGTCCTTGGCGTTGACCGGGTTGCCCAGCAGCGTGGCGGTGCCCTCGGTGGCGGGCATCAACCCGGTGAGGACTTTCATGGTGGTGGTCTTGCCGCAGCCGTTGGAGCCGAGGAAACCAAAGATCTCGCCCCGGCCAATCGCGAAGCTGACCTTGTTGACTGCCGTGAAGTCGCCGAAGCGCAGGGTCAGGTCGTGGGCTTCGATGGCGATGTCGGTGTTGTCGCTTTGCCGTGGCGGAATCACCAGGGGGTCGTTGTTATGGGCGCTGTCGCCCTGGAAATGGGTGAAGGCTTCATCCAGTTTGCCGCTGGGCGTCGCGGCGGCCAGTTCGCTGCTCAGGCCGTCGGCGATCAGCTTGCCGCGGTCGAGCATCAGGCAGTGTTCAAACTGCTCGGCCTCTTCCATGTAGGCGGTGGCCACCAGCAGTGTGAGCTGCGGGCGTTCGCTGCGTACGGTTTCCACCAGTTCCCAGAAGCGTCGACGGGACAGCGGGTCGACGCCGGTGGTGGGTTCGTCGAGGATCAACAGGTCAGGGTCGTGGATCAGTGCACAGCACAGGCCGAGTTTCTGCTTCATGCCGCCGGAGAGCTTGCCGGCGGGGCGCTCGGCGAAGCGTGCGAGGTCGGTGGCCAGCAGCAGGTTGTGCATGCGCTGGTCGCAATCGGCTTTTGACAGGCCGAACAGCGTGGCAAAGAACCGGATGTTTTCGCTGATGGACAGCTCGGGGTACAGGTTGCCGCCCAGGCCTTGAGGCATGAAGGCGATACGCGGGTACAGGCTGTTGCGGTGGCGGCGGTCTTCGATGGAGCCGCCGAGTACTTGCAGTTCGCCTTGTTGAAGCTTTTTGACCCCGGCGATCAAGCCCAGCAGGCTCGACTTGCCGGCGCCGTCCGGGCCGATCAACCCGCAGCGTGTGCCGGCAGGCAGGCTGAAGGCGATGTCGATCAGCGCCTGTTGCTTGCCGTAGCGATGGTTGATCCCCGTGGCGTGCAGCGCCAGGCCGCTCATTGCAGGTTGGCCGGCCAGTCCAGGTCAGCGGTGCGCACATAGCCGGCGCCGGGCATGCCCGGTTTGGCTTGGGGCACGGCGCTTGGTTGGGTCAGCCGCAGCTTGACCCGGAACACCAGCTTCTGGCGTTCGTCGCGGGTTTCCACTTCCTTGGGGGTGAACTGCGATTTGGCGGCGACGAAGCTGATTTTCGCCGGCAGCGGTTGCTTCGGCAGGGCGTCGAGGACGATCCGCGCTTCGCTGCCCACGGTCAAAGCGCCTGTGACTGAAGCGGGCAGATACAGGTTCATGTATTGGTCGTTGGGGTCGATCAGCAGCAACACGCGGCCACCCGCGCCGAGCACTTCGCCGGGTTCGGCCAGGCGCAGCTGGATGATGCCGTCGATAGGCGCCCGCAGGCTGCTGTCTTCGATTTCACTGGTGAGCTGGGCGACCTGGGCCTGGGCGGCGCCGATGGCGGCCTTTACCGAATTGACCTGGGCCTGGGCGGCGACCACGGCAGCGTTGCCGGTGTTTTGCCGGGCCTGCTGCTGGTCGATCAGCTGGCCGCTGGCGAAGCCGCGCTTGTACAGCTCCTGGGTGCGCTTGAGTTCCTGGCTGGCCAGCAGTTGTTCGCTCCGGCGCAGTTGCACATTGGCTTCGGCAGCAGCGAAATTCTCCCTGGCCCGCAGCACTTCGGCTTCGGCCTGGGCGCGCTGGGCTTCCAGGGTGCGGGTGTCCATGCGCGCCAGCAGTTGGCCCTTGAGCACCTTGTCGCCTTCGTCCACCCGCACTTCGGCGAGGCGCCCGGGGATCTTGGCGGCGATCTGCACTTCAGTCGATTCCAGCCGGCCATTGCCCATGCTCAAGCCTTCGGGCAGGCGGTCCTGGGTGGATTGCCAATAGCCGAAGCCGCCGGCGGCCAGCAGCAAGACAATCAATGGAATGGCGAAAAGATGGGAGGTACGGTGGTTCGTCGACATGGGTGCATCCTGCGGCGTTAGCGTCCTAGTTTGACCGATCCTGCCCGGAGGCCCTTGATGCGGGTCAAATGAAGCGCCAGCCTAACCCGGTTGGCGCGCAGATGCATGCGCCATGGGCGTGACCGCAGGGTTCTGCTGTTTCAGCGCAGGCCGAGTACGGCGGCCCATTGCTCGGCGGTGACCGGCATCACCGAAAGGCGGCTGCCTTTTTGCACCAGGGGCAACTCGGCGAGGGCAGTTTGCTGTTTCAGATAGCCCAGCCCCAGGACCTCCGCAAAGGTCTCGACGTGGGCAACATTGATCGCGCTCCACGGATTTTTTTCAGGGCTGGCCTTGGCGTCGAAATAATGACTGTCGGGCTCCAGCGCGGTCGGGTCCGGGTAGGCTGCCTCGACGATTTTACCGATGCCGGCAATCCCCGGTTCCGGGCAGCTGGAGTGGTAGAAGAAGAACTGGTCACCCACCGCCATCGCCCGCAGGAAGTTCCGCGCCTGGTAGTTGCGCACCCCGTCCCACCGGGCCTCGCCGAGCTTTTCCAGGCCCTTGATGGACAGTTCATCGGGCTCGGATTTCATCAGCCAATAGGCCATGTTTTCGCTCCTCAAAAGTCGATTGGGAAAGTTGTCCTGCAATTTTATGACAAACCGACAGTCGGTTGGCGTCAAGGTTTGCGTGTTGGTTCACGTTAACGCAGAATGCCGGGGTTTTGAGCTTGACGCAGCTGGCACGGACTACTAATGGAACGTTGCTGTCATCGTGTGCAAGATGCCTGAAGGGGGGCAATCGATGAAACGCAAACCGGATTTACTATGGATTTTGGTTATTTTGTTCGGCCTGGGCGTTGTGACCACCGGCTATGCGCAGAGCTTGTGGTCGAACAAGACTGACGCACCGATTGAACTCGCACAGCAACAGCCGCAACCGTTCAAACGCTGACCCGTCTTCAAGGCGCTGCTGATTCCAGTAGCGTCTCTGCTATATACCAATCCTTATCGGTGACTGTGCCCTCAAGCGGTACATCCCAGCTTGCCTGTGCCAATCGTTCGACCTTCTGGCATTCATGGGCCAGGCCCAACAGCGTCGGCTTGCGCCAGGATTTCCGGCGGGCCATGTAGGCCAGGCTGCGGTCATAAAACCCGCCGCCCATGCCCAACCGTCCGCCCACATCATCAAAGCCAACCAGTGGCAGCAGCACCAGGTCCAGCGCCCAGACCTTGCGTTGCCGGCCGGCATTTACCTGGGGCTCGAGGATGCGAAAACGGTTGGGCCTCAGCTTTTCGCCGGGGCGCACTCGCTGGAATACCATCTTGGTTCGCGGCCATGCACTGAGCACCGGCAGGTACGTCGCCTTGCCCCGGCGCTGTGCAGCGCGCAGCAGCAGGCGCGGATCGATTTCACCGTCCGTCGGTAGATATAAGGATAGGTGTTTGGCCCGGCGAAACAGCGGGTGCTGTGCCAGTTGCCGATACAGGCCCAGGGCGGCCTGGCGTTGCTCGCTTGGCGTCAGGGCGCGGCGGGCTTTGCGCAGCATGCGTCGAAGTTGCGGGCGGGAAAGCGGCGCAGGTTCGGTCATGGTTTTCGGCTCATAAAACAATGCCAGTCCTGGGACTGGCATAGGATTTGGGAATCAGGCTCCCCGACAGAACCGCTGTCGACTTAGCCCTTGAACCCGAAAGTTCAAGGTGGAAGAAACAGTAGGCTTTAAGGCTTTCCGTCTAGCGGACATGCACACCAGCCCAACGTGTAACTTCCAGGGTAGTGCGAATCGGCTCAGGGACATCGCCGACTGGCAAGCACGCCAGGGAGTGGGGCGAGTATACCCGAAACCGACGCCGCAATCAGCCCTTGGGTGGCTCTGGATCGGTAGAAAGTACCAGATCGACCCGCTCCAGCAGGTCGCGCACCTGCTCGCGCGTCGAGCCGCTGGCCTGTACGTCAGGCCGTTCCTGCTTATGCAGCAGATCGTGGGTAATGTTCAGTGCGGCCATCACGGCGATGCGATCGGCGCCGATGACTTTGCCGCTGCTGCGGATTTCGCGCATCTTGCCGTCCAGGTAGCGGGCAGCGCTCACCAGGTTGCTGCGTTCTTCCTGGGGGCAGATGATCGAATATTCTTTGTCGAGAATCTGCACGGTGACGCTATTGCTTGAACTCATGAGTCTTGCTCCAGGGCCTTCAGGCGCGAAATCATCGATTCGACCTTACGCCGGGCGATTTCGTTTTTTTCAATGAGGTGAGCGCGTTCCTCGCGCCAGGTCTTTTCCTGAGCTAATAGGAGTCCGTTTTGGCTCTTAAGTTGCTCGACCCGGTTAATTAGCAGCTCGAGTCTGGCCATCAGCGCTTGCAGGTCGGTGTCTTCCATTGGGTTCCACTGGATTTTGTCTGATGAATGGCAACTGCTGGATAAACGATCTGACGCCCTCGATAGTCTTGGTACGTCTGCCGATGCTAGGATACAGCGCTTCATTCTAGACATTGCGCCGTCTGGCGCCTAGCTCACCATGCCCATTCAGAACTCCCCGTACGATGCTTTTTCCAAACTGCTGAGTTCCAGCGGTCATCCTTGCTCGCCTGCCGAACTGCACGGCGTGCTGCTGGGCCGCAGTTGCACCGGTGTCGGCTTTGATGCCGACAACTGGCTGGCCGACGTCGCCGAGCTGCTGGAAACCGAGCCTACCGAAAACGTGCGCAATGCGCTCATCGGCCTGCAAGAGATGGTTAAAGGCGAGCTGACCGGTGATGACGTCACCGTCGTCCTGCTGCTGCCTACCGATGACGCGCCGCTCACCGAGCGCGCCGCCGCGTTGGGCCAATGGTGCCAAGGCTTCCTCCACGGTTTCGGCGTGAACGCCGGCGGCCTCGACCTGAGCACCGATGCCCAGGAAGTGCTGCAGGACCTGGCCGCCATCTCCCAGGTGCAAGACGCCCTGGAAGAGTCCGAAGACGGCGAAAGCGACTACATGGAAGTCATGGAATACCTGCGCGTCGCGCCGCTGCTGCTGTTCACCGAGACCCGTAAATCGGCTGAGCCCGCTGCACCCAAGCCGTCGCTGCACTAAGAAAGGAAGCCCATCTGCCCATGATCCATATCCCCAAAGCGGAATACACCCGGCGCCGCAAGGCGCTCATGGCGCAGATGGAACCCAACAGCATCGCCATCCTGCCGGCGGCCGCGGTAGCCATCCGCAACCGTGACGTCGAGCACGTCTACCGCCAGGACAGCGACTTCCAGTACCTGAGCGGCTTCCCCGAACCGGAAGCGGTGATTGTGCTGATGCCCGGCCGCCAGCACGGCGAGTACGTGCTGTTCTGCCGCGAGCGCAATGCCGAGCGCGAACTGTGGGACGGCCTGCGAGCGGGCACCGAAGGCGCGATCCGCGATTTTGGCGCCGATGACGCCTTCCCGATTACCGATATCGACGACATCCTGCCCGGCCTGATCGAAGGCCGTGACCGGGTGTATTCGGCCATGGGCAGCAATGCCGAATTCGACCGGCACCTGATGGAGTGGATCAACGTGATCCGCTCCAAAGCGCACCTCGGCGCCCAGCCACCGAACGAATTTGTTGCCCTGGATCATCTGCTTCACGACATGCGCCTGTATAAATCGGCGGCAGAAGTGAAGGTGATGCGCGAGGCGGCACGGATTTCCTGCGCGGCCCATGTACGGGCGATGCAGGCCAGCCGCGCCGGGTTGCATGAGTTCAGCCTGGAAGCGGAGCTCGACTACGAGTTTCGCAAGGGCGGGGCGAAGATGCCGGCCTATGGTTCCATCGTCGCCTCGGGGCGCAACAGCTGCATCCTGCACTACCAGCAGAATGACGCGCTGCTCAAGGATGGCGACCTGGTGCTGATCGACGCCGGCTGCGAGATCGACTGCTACGCCAGCGACATCACCCGCACCTGGCCGGTGAGCGGCAAGTTTTCCGCCGAGCAGAAGGCGATTTATGAAATCGTGCTGGCTTCCCAGGAGGCCGCCTTTGCTGAAATCGCCCCGAACAAGCATTGGAACCAGGCCCACGAGGCGACGGTGCAAGTGATCACTGCCGGGCTGGTGAAGCTGGGATTGTTGCAGGGTGATGTCGACGAACTGATCGCCAGTGAAGCCTATAAAGCCTTCTACATGCACCGCGCCGGCCACTGGCTGGGGATGGATGTGCACGATGTCGGCGAATACAAGGTCGGCGGCGAGTGGCGGGTGCTGGAAGTCGGCATGGCACTGACCGTGGAGCCGGGGATTTACATCTCGCCGGACAACCAGAACGTGGCGAAGAAATGGCGTGGCATTGGCGTACGCATCGAGGACGACGTGGTGGTGACCAAGCAAGGCTGTGAAATTCTGACCGGTGGCGTGCCCAAGTCCGTCGCCGAGATCGAAGCATTGATGGCGAGCGCCCGATGAGCCGGGTCAACCTGGCGATTATCGGCGGCGGCCTGGTGGGTGCCAGCCTCGCATTGGCCTTGCAGGCCGGAGCCAAGGCCCGGGGCTGGAAGATCGTGCTGATCGAGCCGTTTGCCCCCGGCGACAGCTACCAGCCGAGCTATGACGCGCGTTCTTCAGCGCTGTCCTTTGGCGCGCGGCAGATCTATCAACGGTTGGGCGTGTGGCAGGAAATCTCTCGCCGCGCCGAGCCGATCAAACAGATTCATGTGTCGGACCGTGGCCGCTTCTCTACCGCGCGCCTGTCGGCCATGGAAGAGGGTGTGCCGGCGCTTGGCTACGTAGTGGAAAACGCCTGGCTGGGCCAATGCCTGTGGCAAGGGCTGGACAAGGACGTGGTCAGTTGGCGTTGCCCGGCGGAAGTTACGCGCATGGAGCCGCTTGCCGATGGTTACCGCCTGACCCTCAATGACGAAACCGTGCTGGAGTGCGACCTCGCGGTGCTGGCCGATGGCGGTCGCTCAGGTTTGCGCGAGCAACTGGGCATCGGCGTTAAAAAGCGGCCGTACAACCAGAGCGCGCTGATCGCCAACATCACCCCAAGCGAGGCCCACAACGGCGAGGCGTTCGAGCGGTTCACCGACGAAGGCCCGATGGCCTTGCTGCCGTTGCCGGACAACCGCTGCGCGCTGGTCTGGACCCGCGTCGGCATGGACGCCAAGCGCCTGGCCGAGCTGGACGAACGCAGCTTCCTGAGTGAACTGCAGGGCGTGTTCGGCTACCGCCTGGGCACCCTCAAGCAAGTCGGTGCGCGCCACCTGTACCCGCTGACGCTCGTGGAAGCGGAAGAACAAGTGCGCTCTCATCTGGCCGTACTTGGCAATGCCGCCCACAGCCTGCACCCGATTGCCGGTCAGGGCTTCAACCTGTCCCTGCGGGATGCCTACGCGTTGGCCGAGGCGCTGCTGGCCGGGCCGGCGATTCCGGGCGACCTGGCGACACTGCAGGCGTACCGCGAGCGTCAGCGCATGGACCAGAAACTCACCGTCGGCTTCTCCGATCAGGTCACCCGCCTGTTTGGCAGTGCGCAACCGTTGGTCGCGCTGGGCCGCAACATGGGCTTGCTGGGCCTCGACTTGCTGCCGCCGGCCAAGCGCTGGTTCGCGCGCCAGGCCATGGGCCTGGGTACCCGTCCCGATGCGTGAGTGGCTGACCCGACGCCTGGGCAAGGCGCGGCTGTTGCGCTGGATCATGACCCTGTACCCGCCGTACCTCGGGGCCGGAGTTCGGGTGTTGCACATCGGCAGCGATTTCCGCGAGGTCAAGGTGCGCATGGGCCTGGGCTGGTACAACCGCAACTACGTCGGCACGCAGTTTGGCGGCAGCCTGTATTCGATGGTCGACCCGTTCTACATGCTGATGCTGATGGAGAACCTGGGCCGCGACTACATTGTCTGGGACAAGGCTGCCGCTATCGACTTTATCTCGCCGGGCAAAGGCCCAGTGTTCGCCGAATTTTCCATCGACCAAGCGTTGCTGGACGAGATTCGCCAGCACACCGCCAGCGGCGACAAGTATTTACCGCAGCTCAAGGTACAGATTCATGACGGCTTCGGCACCCTGGTGGCGCGGGTCGACAAAACCCTTTACGTGCGGCGCAAGCTGCAATCGAGACAGGCTTAAAGCATGGACATGCGCGCAGATGTGCTGATTGTCGGGGCCGGAATGGTCGGAAGCGCCCTGGCGCTGGCGTTGCAGGGCAGTGGCCTGCAGGTGCTGCTGCTCGACGGCAGCCCGCTGAGCGTCAAGCCGTTCGACCCTCATGCTGCGTTCGAACCGCGGGTGAGCGCCTTGTCGGCCGCCAGCCAGCGTATCCTCGAGCGCCTTGGCGTGTGGGACGGGATTGTCGAGCGACGTGCCAGCCCGTACGGCGAGATGCAGGTGTGGGACGGCAGCGGCACCGGGCAGATCCACTTCTCGGCGGCCAGCGTGCATGCCGAGGTGCTGGGGCATATCGTCGAAAACCGTGTGGTCCAGGACGCCTTGCTCGACCGCCTGCACGACTGCGACCTCGGCCTGCTGGCCAATGCGCGCCTGGAACAGATGCGCCGCTCCGGCGATGACTGGCTGCTGACCCTCGCCGATGGCCGCACCTTGCGCGCGCCGCTGGTGGTCGCGGCGGACGGCGCCAACTCGGCAGTACGTCGCCTGACCGGCACCGCTACCCGTGAGTGGGATTATTTGCACAACGCCATCGTCACCAGTGTGCGCAGCAGCCAGGTGCATCAAAAGACGGCCTGGCAGCGTTTTACCGACAATGGCCCGCTGGCATTCCTGCCGCTGGTGCGGGACGGGCAGGAAGACTGGTGTTCGATTGTCTGGTCGACCACCCCGAGTGAGTCCGAGCGCTTGATGGCGCTGGACGATGAAAGCTTCTGCCGTGAACTGGAAAATGCCTTCGAAGGCCGCCTGGGCAGCGTGATAAGCGCCGATCCACGGCTGTGCGTGCCGTTGCGTCAGCGCCACGCCAAACGCTACGTGGCCGAAGGCCTGGCATTGATTGGCGACGCGGCCCACGTCATTCATCCGCTGGCGGGGCAGGGGGTGAACCTGGGCTTCCTCGATGCGGCGGTGCTCGCCGAGGTCCTGCTGGCGGCCAACGAGCGCGGCGAGCGCCTGGCGGATGTGAAGGTGCTCAGCCGTTACGAGCGTCGGCGCATGCCCCACAACCTGGCGCTGATGGCGGCGATGGAAGGCTTTGAGCGGTTGTTCCAGGCCGATCAACTGCCGTTGCGCTGGCTGCGTAATGCAGGGCTGAAGGTGGTTGAGCAGATGCCGGAGGCCAAGGCGTTGTTTGTGCGTCAGGCATTGGGTTTGACCGGGGATTTGCCGGAGCTGGCCAAGGCCTGAGGGTGCTGTGCAACATCTGGTAACGGCTCCGTTGAGCGTTACCAAATGTGAGTCCTTATCATTTGCGCTCTTTTTGCAAATGAGAGACCGCACCCATGCTGGCACCCAAGCGCCTCCTGACTGCCCTGGCACTCACTCTTATCGGCAGCACCACCGTGCAGGCGGCCGATGAGGTCGTGGTCTACTCCTCGCGCATCGACGAACTGATCAAGCCGGTGTTCGACGCCTACACCAAGAAGACCGGCGTGCAGGTGAAGTTCATCACCGACAAGGAAGCGCCGCTGATGCAGCGCATCAAGGCCGAAGGTGAAAACGCCACCGCCGACCTGCTGCTCACCGTCGACGCCGGCAACCTCTGGCAGGCCGAGCAGATGGGCATCCTGCAGCCGTTCACCTCTGCGGTGATCGACAAGAATATTCCCCTTCAATACCGTTCTTCGGCCCATGCCTGGACTGGCCTGAGCCTGCGAGCGCGGACCATCGCCTACTCCACCGATCGCGTGAAACCGGGCGACCTGACCACCTACGAAGCCCTGGCCGACAAACAGTGGGAAGGCCGCCTGTGCCTGCGCACCGCGAAGAAGGTCTACAACCAGTCGCTGACCGCCACCCTGATCGAAACCCACGGCGCGGCCAAGACCGAAGAAATCGTCAAGGGCTGGGTCAACAACCTGTCCACCGACGTGTTCTCCGATGACATTGCCGTGCTGGAAGCGATCAACGCCGGGCAGTGTGACGTGGGCATCGTGAACACCTACTACTACGGCCGCCTGCACAAGCAGAAGCCGGACCTGGCGGTGAAGTTGTTCTGGCCGAACCAGGGCGACCGCGGGGTGCACGTCAACCTGTCGGGCATCGGCCTGACCAAGCATGCACCGCACCCGGAAGCAGCCAAGGCGCTGGTGGAGTGGATGACCACGCCGGAAGCGCAGAAGATCTTTGCGGATGTGAACCAGGAATTCCCGGCCAACCCGGCGGTGCCGCCGTCGGCGGAAGTGGCGACCTGGGGCAAGTTTGTAGCTGACACATTGCCGGTGGAAGTGGCGGGCAAGCGTCAGGCTGAGGCGATTCGCTTGATGGATCGCGCTGGCTGGAACTAGATACAATTTGCAAGGCGCCGCCGATCTAAATGTGGGGGCGGGCTTGTGTGGGAGCGGGCTCCCACATTGGTTAGCGCTGGCTTCAAGCTATTCATTCTCTGAGAATTAACCTTTGGCCCATCCCGCCCAACGCCGCTGGTACCTGCCGGTCTTCACCGTTGCCGCCCTGGTGCTGCTGCCGTTGAGCGTGCTGTTGCTGTCGTGGCAGACCATCGACCATCAAATCTGGTCCCACCTGTGGGAAACCCAGATGCCACGTCTGCTGGGCAACACCTTGACCCTGGTGCTGGGCGTCGGTGTGGGCGTTACGCTGCTGGGCGTCAGCCTGGCCTGGCTGACCAGCCTCTGCGAGTTTCCCGGCCGGCGCTGGCTGGACTGGGCGTTGATGCTGCCCTTCGCGATTCCCGCCTATGTGCTCGCCTTCGTCTTCGTCGGCCTGCTGGACTTCTCCGGCCCGGTGCAAACCCTGCTGCGCGAATGGTTTGGTACAGGCTTGCGCCTGCCGCGTGTGCGCTCGACCAGCGGTGTGATCATCGTGCTGGTGCTGGTGTTCTACCCCTATGTTTATCTGCTGGCACGCACCGCGTTCCTCGCCCAGGGCAAAGGCCTGATGGAAGCGGCGCGTGTCTTGGGGCAGTCGCCGTGGCAAGCGTTCTGGCGGGTGGCCCTGCCCATGGCGCGTCCCGCCATCGGTGCGGGCGTGGCCCTCGCGCTGATGGAAACCCTGGCGGATTTCGGTGCCGTCTCGGTGTTCAACTTCGACACCTTTACCACCGCCATCTACAAGACCTGGTACGGCTTTTTCAGCCTCTCCAGTGCCGCGCAACTGGCCAGCCTGTTGCTGTTGGTGGTGATGCTGGTGCTGTACGGCGAACGCCGTGCCCGGGGCGCCAGCCGGCCGAGCAACGAGCGACCTCGCGGCAAGGCGCTTTACCATCTGCGCGGGTTCAAGGCGGCGTTGGCCAGCGGTTGGTGCGGATTGGTGTTCGCCTGCGCGTTCGTGATCCCGATGCTGCAACTGGTGGCCTGGTTCTGGCAGCGTGGCCGTTTCGACCTGGACGAGCGCTACGCCGGTTTGATCGTCCATACCCTGTACCTGGGCGGTATGGCTGCCCTGATCACCGTCAGCGTGGCCCTGGTGCTGGCGTTCGCCCATCGCCTGGCGCCCACCCGGGCCATCCGCTCCGGCATCAGCCTGGCCAACGTAGGCTACGCGCTGCCCGGCTCGGTACTGGCGGTGTCGATCATGCTGGCGTTCAGCTACCTGGATCGTGAACTGGTGATCCCGGTCTCCGGCTGGCTGGGGGGCGCCGGCAAACCGCTGTTACTGGGCAGTTTGTCGGCCTTGCTGCTGGCGTATCTGGTGCGCTTCATTGCGGTGGCCTACGGGCCGCTGGAAAACAGCCTGGCGCGAATCCGTCCATCCTTGCCGGAAGCCGCCCGCAGTCTTGGGGTCAGCGGGCCGCGACTGTTTTGCAAAGTGTATCTGCCACTTTTGCTGCCGGGCACCCTGAGCGCGACGCTGCTGGTGTTTGTCGATGTGCTCAAGGAAATGCCGGCGACCCTGCTGATGCGCCCGTTCGGCTGGGACACGCTGGCGGTGCGGATTTTCGAGATGACCAGCGAAGGGGAGTGGGCGCGGGCTTCGCTGCCGGCCCTGACCCTGGTATTGGTGGGGCTGTTACCGGTCATCGGGTTGATCCGACGTTCGGCGCGACGAATCGGTTAGGTGCCAGTCCTACGGCTTGAGGCTACAATGCGCGGCATTCGGTGCGGTCGATCTTTCAGATCGGGTTGCTGAACGCGGCTACAGGCCTTGTATTTCAAGGCGTGCGGCCCGAACGGCGACCGTCCGCACCTTCGCCACGCCCGGAAGGAGAAACCCATGGGACAGCGCACGCCTCTGTATGACCTGCATCTCGCCCTTGGCGCGAAAATGGTCGATTTTGGCGGTTGGGATATGCCTTTGCACTACGGCTCGCAGGTTGAGGAGCACCATCAGGTGCGACGCGACTGCGGGGTGTTCGATGTATCCCATATGACCGTGATCGATATCACAGGCCCCCAGGCCAAGGAATGGCTCCAGCATTTGCTGGCCAATGATGTTGACCGATTGCACGGCTGCGGCCGCGCGTTATACAGCGCCATGCTCAACGAGCAGGGCGGCGTGGTGGACGACATGATCGTCTACCGTACCGAGGGCGGTTACCGGCTGGTGGTCAACGCCGCCACCCGTGACCAGGACATGGCCTGGATGCAGGCTCGGCTCGGCAGCTATCAGGCCCAGCTCCGCGAGCGGCCCGAATTGGCCATGCTCGCCATTCAAGGCCCCCATGCCCGGCAAAAGATCGCTGAACTGGTGACCCAGTCCCGCGCCACCCTGATCCATCAGCTCAAGCCCTTTGAAGGCCTGGCTGACGGCGACTGGTTTATCGCGCGCACCGGTTACACCGGCGAAGACGGTCTTGAAATTGTCCTGCCGGCCGATCAGGCCCCGGCGTTCTTCAACGACCTGGTAGGCGCAGGCATTTCGCCCATCGGCCTCGGCGCCCGCGACACGCTGCGCCTTGAGGCCGGCATGAACCTCTACGGTCAGGATATTCATCAGGACGTTTCGCCCCTGGCAGCCAACATGGCCTGGAGCATCGCCTGGGAGCCGGCCGAGCGGGATTTCATCGGCCGCGCCGCCCTGGAAGCCGAAAAGGCTGCGGGTGTGAAGTCCAAGCTGGTCGGCCTGGTGCTGGAAGAGCGCGGGGTTTTACGCGCTCACCAGGTGGTTCGTATCGCCAATGTTGGCGAAGGAGAGATCACCAGTGGTAGTTTCTCTCCTACGCTAAGCAAATCCATTGCCCTGGCGCGTGTGCCGTCGGCGACTGCTGACCGGGCCGAGGTGGAAATCCGCGGCAAGTGGTACCCGGTTCGGGTGGTCAAACCGACGTTCGTGCGCCATGGCAAAACATTGATCTAACTTTTCCGGCGGGCCAATGGCCGCTGACATTTTTCCTTGAGGACACAGACTATGAGCGATATCCCTGCCGACCTGCGTTTTGCCGAAAGTCACGAATGGGCCCGTCTGGAAGCTGACGGCACCGTGACCGTCGGGATCTCGGACCATGCCCAGGAAGCATTGGGGGATGTAGTGTTCGTTGAGTTGACCGAAGTCGGCAACGTGTTCAAGGCGGCTGACCAGGCCGGCGTGGTTGAATCGGTGAAGGCCGCTTCGGATATCTACTCGCCAATTGCTGGCGAAGTGATCGCGGTGAACGACGCCTTGAGCGGTGAGCCAGAGCTGTTGAACTCCGACCCTTACGGCGCCTGGATCTTCAAGCTCAAGCCAAGCAACCCGGCTGAGCTGGACAAGCTGCTGGACGCTGCCGGTTACAAGGCTGCCATCGGCGAGTGATCCCGCTGCGGGAGCCGGCAATCGGCTCCCGCAAAGGTTTTATCCGCGTTTCAATACTGCTTTTACCGCCGCTACCGAACGCTCTACGTCCGCCTTCGTCATCGCCGTGAACATAGGCAACGACACAATCAAACGCCCCACTTTTTCCGCTACCGGGAACATGCCTTCCTTGAATCCCTGCGCCTTGTACAAGCTCAGCAGGTGGATCGGTGGGTAGTGATAGCCAATGCCGACGCCATGGGCCTGCATCTGCTCCATGAACGTGGCGCGTGCGGGCAGGCCGTCCTGACGCTCCGGCAGTACCAGCTGGAACAGGTGCCAGTTGCTGTTTTCGAAGTCTGCCGGTGGCAATTGCGCGCCGTACTTTTCTTCGAAATCACTGCCGAAGCATTCGAAATAGTGCCGTGCCAGTTCCTGGCGGTGGGCAGTGATCTTCTCGATATGGGCAAACTGGCCCAGGCCGATGGCTGCTGCGATGTCGGTCATGTTGAACTTGCCGCCCAACACATCCACGTCCAGGCCATCGAAGCCGGTGCGGGTCACGCCCTGCAGGCGATATTTCTCGGCCAGGCGTGCTTCTTCAGCGTTGTTCAATACCAGGCAGCCGCCTTCGGACGAGGTGATGTTCTTGTTCGCCTGGAAGCTGAACGATACGAAATCGCCGGTAGCGCCAATGCGTTGGCCATCCCAGCTGGAACCCAGGGCCTGGGCTGCATCTTCGACGATGCGCAGGTTGTACTTGTTGGCCAGCGCGTAGAGCAATGGCATGTCCAACGGCAGGCCCGCCAGGTATACCGGGATGATTGCCTTGGTGCGCGGTGTGATCGCGGCTTCCACCTTGGCCAGGTCGATATTGCGGGTCACCGGGTCGATGTCGGCGAACACCGGCGTGGCACCGACTTCCAGAATCACGTTGGCCGTGGCTACCCACGAAATCGGGGTGGTGATGACTTCGTCACCAGGCCCGATACCGGCGATGCGCAAGGCAATCTCCATGGTGCAGGTGCCCGAGTTGAAGGTACGCACCGAGCGCCCCCCAAAATATTCCGACAACTGCGCCTCGAACGCCTGCACTTTCGGCCCGCTGGTGATCCAGCCGGAGCGCAGTACGTCGCCTACCGCCGAGATGGTGGCTTCATCAATGGTGGGCTTGGAGAACGGCAGAAAGGGCAGTTGGCTCATGACGTTGAAGGCATCCGTTTCAGAAGGCGATGAGAAAAAAGCATATCAATGCCGGGCATGGTTGCACGGCTCGACTGAATATAGCCTGTCGTCTGTGAATGAATCGTCCCGCCTGAAACAAAAAATGCCGCCTCGGGAGCGGCATTTCAGCATCGGTGTCAGAAGGCAACGCGTGCCTCAAGAAACACGTTCTGCTCTTTGAGCTTGCCTTTGAGCTGTTCGTCCCGGGCGTTTATCCGATTGGCGAACGTGTTGTAGCCGGTCTCGATCCCGCCCATGTCCACGTAACGCCAGCCGGTACCCAGGGTCAGGGTTTCGCTGACCTTGGCATCCAGCCCCAGGCCAACGCTGTAGGCGAAGTTGTATTGGCGATTGCTGGCGAAACGGCGGGTGTCGTTGGTCTGGTAACCCTCGGCGTCAACCTGGGCCACGCCGACTCCCGCCATACCGTAGAACGACAGCCATTCATTGATCGGGATGTTTTTATAACCGTTGAGCATCAGGCGCTGGCTGTCGGTGCGCAGGCTGTTGACGTTGGCATTGAACGGTGCCCAATAGGATTTGAAGGTCGAGTGGCTGGGCATCGTGTATTCCCCCTCCAGGCGCCAGCCATCGGCAAAGGCATAGCCCACGGCGAATGAGCCGGTGAACGTCTTGCTGCTGTCGGGGGCTTCTACCCGGTGGGTTACGCGTGGGCTGGTCAGCAGTGAGCTTGAGAGATTCTGCCGGGCGCTGTTGAGCTTTGCCGACCCGTACCAGCTTTCTGCCTGGGCATAAGGCGTGGCAACCGCGGCGAGCAGCAGGGCGTAGGAGAGTTTTTGCATGGTCATCGATTCACTCAGTCTGAAGGGAATCGATAGCTTGTTGCCGGGCGCGCCTGCAACTCGACAGGACTTTTCCTGTTCAGATGCGGAATCGCCAGCGTCTGGCGTAGGAAATCAGGGCAAAAAAATGCCGCTCTCGAGGAACGGCATTTTTTATGCGGCGGTATTACTCGGAAGCAATGGCGTTTTTTGCCAGGATTGCGTTCGCCAGGTCCATATCCGTGGCCTTGAGGCCAGGGTTATCGGCGCGGACTTTCTGCATCGCAGCTTCCAGGTATGGGCCACGGATGTTGCCGTCACTGGCGACGAAGCTACCGGCGTCGTCCTGGGCGGCGACTACCATTTTGTGGTCCTTGAAGGTCAGGTACGTCGAGCCGGTCGTGGCACCCGATGAGATGACATTACGCCAGAAGCTGTCGGCCATGGCTGAACCGACAGGAAGGGAAAGCACAGCGAGGGTTGCGACAGCATATTTTAGACGCATGATGGGTGACTCCGACTGGGTTATCTGAACAGTTTGATTGTAGATAGCCCAGCCGAGTTCCATGGATGACTAAACAGTTTCAACCTGCAAAATCACGCCTTCCTGACCAATGACACGTACGTGTGCCCCAGCCGGCGCGTCCGGCCCGGATGCCATCCACACACCGTCACCCACCTTGATCTTGCCACGGCCCTCGACGATGGCCTGATGCACCACAAAGGTGCGACCGATCAACTCGGAGCCGCGCATGTTCAGCCCCGGCTGGTCGCTGACCTTGGCGCTGCTGCGCTGGCGTCGCCACCAGTACACCGCCGTGAGGATCGACAACACGGCGAACAGCAGCAGTTGCCACTCCAACCCCAGGCTCGGCACCAGGAACTTGATCACGCCCACGGCTGCCGCGGCGATGCCCATCCACAGCAGATAACCACCGGCACCGAACACTTCAAGGATCAACAGCACCGTGCCCAGTGCCAGCCAGTCCCAAAACGACAGGTGCTGCAGGAATTCCCACATGGTGCGTGCCTCAGGCTTTCTTGTTGTCGAAGGTTGCCTTGACGATTTCGCCGATGCCGCCGACTGCGCCAATCACCTGGCTGGCTTCCAGCGGCATCAGGATCACCTTGCTGTTGTTGGCCGAGGCCAGCTTGCCCAGTGCGTCGATGTATTTCTGGGCGACGAAGTAGTTGATGGCCTGCACGTTACCGGTGGCGATGGCTTCCGATACCACTTGAGTGGCGCGGGCTTCGGCCTCGGCCTGACGTTCGCGGGCTTCGGATTCCAGGAAGGCGGCCTGACGACCACCTTCGGCCTCCAGGATCTGCGCCTGCTTCTTGCCTTCGGCGGTCAGGATCGCGGAGGCTCGCAGGCCTTCGGCCTCGAGGATCTGCGCACGCTTGATCCGCTCGGCCTTCATCTGGCCGGACATGGCGGCCATCAGGTCGGCAGGCGGGCTGATGTCCTTGATCTCGATCCGGGTGATCTTGATGCCCCACGGTGCGGTGGCTTCGTCGACGGTGCGCAGCAGTTTTTCGTTGATGCCGTCACGCTGGCTGAGCATCGCATCCAGCTCCATGGAGCCGAGCACGGTACGGATGTTGGTTTGCAGCAGGTTGCGGATGGCGTGTTCGAGGTTGTTCACCTCGTAGGCAGCCTGGGCGGTATTGACCACCTGGAAGAAGCACACGGCGTCGATTTGCACCGTGGCGTTGTCAGCGGTGATGACTTCCTGGGGTGGGATATCCAGCACGCTTTCCATCACGTTGATCTTGCGACCGATGCGGTCCATGACCGGAATGATGATGTTCAGGCCGGGCTTGAGGGTGTTGGTGTAGCGGCCGAAGCGCTCGACTGTCCACTGGTAACCCTGCGGGACCACCTTGAAACCCATGAAGAGGATGGCGACGGCCAAGCCTACAAAAAGAAGCAGTACGGTTCCGATCTGCATAACGATTCCTTGTCTGGTGACGGTGAAGCGAGGTTTTTCCGATTGTAACGGTGTTGTCACGGATAAGGACGGATTACCGCGCCATCGATCAAAGGATTTGTTTCTGAATCCCCAGGCGTCACTCGCAGTACCTCTTCAAGTGTTGTCAGTCCTGCCATTACCTTGCGCATACCGGCGGACCGCAAGCTGCACATTCCCTGGTCAAGGGCCGCCAGGCGCAGGGCCTGGAGGTCGGTGCCCGGGCTGACCAGGGCCTTGAGGCGATCGTTCATCAGCATGATCTCGTAGACCCCGGCTTGACCCCGATAGCCACTTTCCCGGCACTCGCCGCAACCCACTGCCTGATGGACCTGCCCGGCTTGCCGCTTGCAGTGCGGGCACAACAGCCTGACCAGGCGCTGGGCCATCACCCCCAGCAGCGTGGCATTGATCAGGTAATGGGGAATGCCCAGTTCCAGCAAGCGGCTGATGGCGCCGGGCGCATCGTTGGTGTGCAACGTCGACAGCACCAGATGCCCGGTCAGGGCGGCCTGGATCGCCATTTCTGCGGTTTCCAGGTCGCGAATCTCGCCGATCATGATGATGTCCGGGTCCTGGCGCATCAGGGCGCGGATGCCGCTGGCGAAGGTCAGGTCGATGTTGTGCTGCACCTGCATCTGGTTAAAGGCCGGCTCCACCATCTCGATCGGGTCTTCTACGGTGCACAGGTTGACCTCGCGAGTGGCCAATTGCTTGAGCGTGGTGTACAGCGTGCTGGTCTTGCCGGAACCGGTAGGGCCGGTGACCAGGATGATGCCGTTGGCCTGGCCGGTCATGGATTGCCAGCGTTGCAGGTCGTCGCTGGAAAGTCCCAGTTGCTGGAAATCCTTGTGCAGCACCTGCGGGTCAAAAATTCGCATCACCAGCTTTTCGCCGAAGGCTATGGGCAAGGTCGACAGGCGCAGCTCCACTTCCCCGCCCGTGGGGCTTTTGGTCTTCACCCGGCCGTCCTGGGGTTTGCGTTTTTCCGCCACGTTCATCCGGCCCAGGCTTTTCAGGCGGCTGACCACCGCCATCGTCACCTGGGATGGGAATTGATAGACGTCATGCAGCAGCCCGTCGATGCGAAAACGCACGCGCCCCTGATCGCGTCCGGGTTCGATATGGATATCACTGGCCCGCTGGCCAAAGGCGTACTGCAACAGCCAGTCGACGATGTTGACGATGTGCGCGTCGTTGGCGTCGGGCTCCTGGTCGCTGGCGCCGAGATTGAGCAGTTGTTCGATATTCGGCGCGCCGGAGGTTTTTTGATCAATGGCGCCGCTGACCGATTTCGCCAGTCGGTAAAACTCCACGGTGCAGCGCTGGATCTCCTGGGGATTGGCCAGCACCCGCTTGATGGAGCGCTTCAACACCTGAGCCAGGCCGGCTTCCCAACTGCACACGTAAGGCTGGGCACTGGCGACGGTAACGCTGTGGGCGTCGACCGCAACGGCCAGGATCTTGTGGCGCTGGGCAAAGGCATAGGACATCAGCGGCACCACCGCCGCGACGTCGATTTTCAACGGGTCGATACGCAGGTAGGGCTGGCCGCAGTGGCGGGCGAGCCATTCGGTCAGCATTTCCAGAGACGGCCCCTGGCTGGCAATGCATTCCAGGGGATGCAGCCCACTGTTCGCCGGTAGGGCCAGGTCGGCGGGCACCAGGCCCTGGTCGATCAGGGCAGGCAACAACTGATGGATTTCCAGCCAGCGATCCTGGGGATTTGGCGCAACGGACATGGTGACGTTCCTGGGCAACGATTAGGCGTAGTCCTCAGGCTAGTCACCCTTTGCGCTTCGGCCTCCGGAGTTTATTGCAGGCATTTACTGAGCGGCCGCCTGGACCGCCAGAGGCCGCGCAGCATCTGCCGGGCGCAGCTCCAGCGAGCACACACTGATCAGGTTACGAAGTTTTTCGCCGATCACCTGGGCCCGGTGCCAGCTCAGGCCATCCATCACGATATCGATCGCCAGCAGGTCGTCTTCACGCTGCACGCTCACCTGACGTGGCACCAGGAACTGCAGGGCAAAATAGTTGAGCACCCGGCACAACACGTCGGGTTCAGCCTCGGCGAGGATTTGATAGTGCGCCTGGCAGTGGGCATTGCTGACGGCCCAGGCGTCAACGCGTTGGGCGGGGTGGGAGGCTTCGACGACGTGCATGATGATTCTCCGGATTCGACTGGAGAAATTTTTGCATTCGTCGCGGGAGATTTCTTATCTAAAACAGCCTGTATTGGCTTATAAGAGAATCATGTAATTCTTTAAATCATGATTAATGGGTATTTCTATGCACGCTGAATTGGACGTGTACGACCGGCGCATTCTCGCGCTGTTGCAGGAAGACGCTTCGCTCTCCAGCGCGCAGATCGCCGAACAGGTCGGCCTGTCGCAGTCGCCGTGCTGGCGCCGGATTCAGCGGCTGAAAGAGGAGGGTGTGATTCGCGGCCAGGTCACCCTGCTGGATCGCAAGAAAATCGGCCTTAATACGCAGATTTTTGCCGAGGTGAAACTCAACGCCCACGGCCGTTCCAACTTCACTGAATTCACCGAGGCGATTCGCGGTTTTCCGGAAGTGTTGGAATGTTATGTGCTGATGGGGGCGGTGGACTTTTTACTGCGGATCGTCACGTCGGACATCGAGGCGTATGAGCGGTTTTTCTTTGAGAAGCTGTCGATGGTGCCGGGGATTCAGGAGGTCAACTCGATAGTGGCCTTGTCGGAGATCAAGTCCACCACGAGTTTGCCGGTGTTGCGCTGATAGTTGTCTTGGCCTGATTTTAGTGAAGAGGGAGCAAGCTCCCTCGCCACAAGGTTTTACAGGCGCAGCAGGGTTTTCCAGGCGCGATTCTGATACACCGCAATCGCCTGATGCATCCGCGCATCCAGCGACTCATCGGTGATCGGCTGGTTGGCCAGGTGCGCCAGCTTGTTCAGCTCGCCATACAAACGGTCCAGCTCGGCGATATCCAGCACCTGGCGTGCATGGTGCAGCCAGGCCAGGATGCGTTCGATACGCGGCAGTTGCTCGGCCAGGTCTTCCGGCTGTTGCTGGTAGCGCGGCAGTTGCAGGGCAACGGCGTCATCGGCCAGCAGGCGCGGCAGCCAGTTGGCCAGCTGTGCAGCGCCCTGGCGATTGCCACGCACGTTGCGATCCGCGGCCCAGGTGCGGGCCAGCAGCCAGCGGGAAGTGGTCAGGGAGAACAAACCCCAGCGCACGTCTTCCAGTTCTTCGGCGAACTGCTCCGGCGCGGCCTTGCGGATGTCTTCATCGTCGTCACCGGCCTGGACCAGCGGACGCCAGTCTTCCAGCAAGGCGTCCAGGGCGGCGCGCAATTCGCTGGTGGACTGACGCGGTGCGGCCTGGCCGAGGCTGCCGAGCAGGGCCCGCAGTTCGCCGAGGTTTTCCACCCAGTCCTGCAGCAGACGCCAGTGGCCGTTGAAGCGGTATTGCTCGGCCAGGCGCTGGCTGCTGCCCAACAGATGCCACATGACGGCAGCAAATGCGTCGTCCAGCGGCATTTCGGCGTGCAGCACCGGTGCCGGCAGGCTCAGGGAGTAGCTGTTGGCGTCGAACAGGCGATAGCCACGCTCGGCCTTGCTGATATCGCACGGCATCAGCGCCAGGGTCGCGGCCAGTTCAGCGGCCAGCTCCAGCAGGGCGGCCGGGTCGCCTTCGCGCAGTTCCAGTTCCAGCTCGCAGATTTCTTCTTTCTGCTTGCCGGCAACCACGTGGCCCAGGTCCAGGGCGGCTTCGATCACCACCTTGGCCTTGCCGCGGCCCCAGGCGATTTCAGCGCGTTCGCGGACGAAATCGGTGGTGAAGATCGGCTTGAGGGTCTTTTTGTCCAGCTCGGCCAGTTGTTCGGGCCAGCATTCGCCGTCGAGTTTCTTCACGTCGAGCTTGGCTTTGGCCAGGTCCCAGTTGTACTCATTGCGTTCCGACAAGCCGGCGACGCTCTGGCCACGGGTCTTGAGGGTCTGGATCACTTCGTCGCCGTCTTTGCGCAGGCGCAGGGCCACTTTGGCCTGGGCCAGGTCGCGTTCCGGGGTGTCGAAGTACTGGTTCATCAACTCACGGCGTTCCCAGCCACTTTTGTTGCGTTTTTTCAGTAACGGGTGCTCACGCAGCGCGGCGAGGGTTTCGCGGCTGACACGGAGCTTGATTTCGGTTTCTTTCTGCATGGCCGGAAAATCCAGGATCGGGAGCGCAGCCGGGGAAAAGAGTGGCTGCCAAGGTCGTGCAGTGTACAGGACTGAGCCCGGCAACGTGCCGCAACGGTTTATTGTGTCACTCAGATAGCTCTATGATGGGGTTCGTCCGGGAAGTTGAGAGACAGCGCATGCCTTTACCGTCCATGAAAGAACAATTCGCCGCGCTGATTGCCGCGCCTTCGGTCAGTTGTACCCAGGCCTCTCTCGACCAATCCAACCGCCCGGTCATCGATTTGCTCGCCACCTGGCTGGCAGACCTGGGCTTTGCCTGCGACATCCAGCAGGTCAGCCCAGGCAAATTCAACCTGTTGGCCAGTTTCGGCACCGGCCCTGGCGGCCTGGTGTTGGCGGGCCACAGTGACACCGTGCCGTACGACGGCGCCCTATGGCAGACCGATCCGCTCAAGCTGACGGAAGTCGACGGCCGCTGGGTAGGACTGGGCAGCTGTGACATGAAGGGCTTTTTCGCCCTGGTGATCGAAGCCGTCCAGCCGTTGCTCGACCAGCCTTTCAAGCAGCCGCTGCTGATTCTTGCTACCTGCGATGAAGAAAGCTCCATGGCCGGTGCTCGTGCACTGGCCGAGGCGGGTCGTCCCTTGGGCCGTGCGGCGGTGATCGGTGAACCCACCGGCCTCAAACCCATCCGCCTGCACAAGGGCGTAATGATGGAGCGCATCGATATCCTCGGGCGCAGCGGCCATTCGTCGGACCCAAGCCTGGGCCACAGCGCCCTCGAAGCCATGCACGACGCCATTGGCGAACTGCGTGGCCTGCGCCTGGCCTGGCAGCGCGAATACCGCAATCCGCAGTTCAGCGTGCCGCAGCCGACCATGAACTTCGGCTGCATCCACGGTGGCGACAACCCCAACCGCATCTGCGGCCAATGCTCCCTGGAATTCGACCTGCGGCCCCTGCCGGGCATGGATCCCCAGGTGCTGCGCGCTGCCATCCGGCAGAAGCTTGAACCCTTGGCCGAGCGCCATCAGGTGAAGATCGACTATGCGCCGCTGTTCCCCGAAGTGCCGCCGTTCGAGCAGGCCGAGGATGCAGAGTTGGTGCGGGTAGCTGAACGACTTACCGGTCATCGCGCCGAAGCAGTGGCGTTCGGCACCGAAGCGCCTTATCTTCAGCGCCTTGGTTGCGAGACCCTGGTGCTTGGCCCTGGCGATATCGCCTGCGCCCACCAGCCAGGCGAGTACCTTGAAATGTCACGCTTGACGCCTACAGTGCGTCTATTGCGTGAACTGATTCAACATTACTGCCTGACACCTGCATAAATTAACCCCTGCCCATCCGTACATAGAAGGAGAGCGAGCGTGTCGCCAAGCCTGTTCCGACGATAACCAACAGCCCGCTGTGCGTTTTTGCGATTCATCCATTTTTGGCTGCTTTTTATTACAGGCCCAGGTTTTTATGCCCGAATACGTCAATTGGCTTCGTCACGCTTCGCCTTACATCAATGCCCACCGGGATTGCACTTTTGTCGTCATGCTGCCGGGCGATGGTGTAGAGCACCCGAACTTCGGCAATATCGTCCACGACCTGGTGCTGCTCCACAGCCTGGGCGTGCGACTGGTGCTGGTCCACGGTTCGCGCCCGCAAATTGAAACCCGCCTCGCCGCCCGCGGCCTGACCCCGGCTTACCACGAAGGCTTGCGCATCACCGATGCCGCAACCCTGGAGTGCGTGATCGATGCGGTCGGCCATCTGCGTATCGCCATCGAAGCGCGGTTGTCGATGGACATGGCGTCCTCGCCGATGCAGGGCTCGCGCCTGCGTGTGGCCAGCGGCAACCTGGTGACGGCGCGCCCGATCGGTGTGCTTGAAGGCGTCGACTATCACCACACCGGCGAAGTGCGCCGGGTCGACCGCAAGGGCATCAACCGCCTGCTGGACGAGCGCTCCATCGTGCTGCTGTCGCCGCTGGGCTACTCGCCTACCGGCGAAATCTTCAACCTCGCCTGTGAAGACGTCGCCACCCGCGCGGCCATCGACCTGGGCGCGGACAAGTTGCTGCTGTTCGGTGCCGATCTCGGCCTGATCGACGAGCACGGCCGCCTGGTGCGTGAATTGCGGCCGCAACAGGTGCCCGCGCACCTGCAACGCCTGGGCAACAACTACCAAGCCGAATTGCTGGACGCGGCCGCCGAGGCTTGCCGTGGCGGCGTAGGGCGCAGCCACATTGTCAGTTATGCCGAAGATGGTGCCTTGCTGACCGAGCTGTTCACCCGGGATGGCGGCGGTACGCTGGTGGCCCAGGAACAGTTCGAACTGGTGCGCGAAGCGGCGATTGAAGACGTCGGCGGGTTGCTGGACCTGATCAGCCCGCTGGAAGAGCAGGGGATTCTGGTGCGTCGTTCCCGGGAAGTGCTGGAGCGGGAAATCGAGCAGTTCAGCGTGGTGGAACGTGAAGGCATGATCATCGCCTGTGCGGCGCTGTATCAGATCGCCGACTCCGACGCAGGGGAGCTGGCGTGCCTGGCCGTGAACCCGGAGTACCGTCATGGCGGTCGCGGTGACGAGCTGCTGGAGCGCATCGAGACCCGTGCCCGGGCCCAGGGTTTGAAGACGCTCTTCGTGCTGACGACCCGTACCGCCCACTGGTTCCGCGAACGTGGTTTTGTGCCGAGCACGGTGGATCGCCTGCCGTCGGCGCGGGCGTCGTTATACAACTATCAGCGTAATTCGAAGATTTTCGAAAAGGCGTTGTAAGGCTAAGGGGCGAGGGGGCAATCCTCTCGCCTGTCACTTTGGCGAGTCGTGCTCCTCGGCGGACGCATCGGCCCTGAACACAGGGTTTGCCAATTTATACATATAACTGACATCAAAGTGACATTATCACCGGGTACGGTGAGGTGGATTGCTGGGACGGCAGAAAAGTTTCATCGATACAAAAACTGTAACAAATTGACGGAATGATGTGCGTTTGGCCATGATGGCGTCGCGTTTTTGATCGTGAGTGACGTATGACCCCGTTTGGTCAACACAAAACGATCTAAAAAAGCGCAAAGACATACTCTTTCGGAAAACGCTTATGGAGCGGCATCGCCTGTCGGCTTGACCGTCCCATGGAAAGCGTTATTCCTGAATGGTATGAAAAAGGACGAAACAATTCTTTTTGGGTGTATGAAAAACTCATTACCCTGCAAGGACCAAATTAACTGCGGTTAGACGAAAGTAGTAGACACACAAGGTTACGATTGACTTGTCAGTCACTATCCGGTGCTAATCGCGCATCTGTGGATCGAGGGCGTCAGACCCGAGACCTAAGAAATACAAAAATTAGAAATGAGAGGAGCGGTACATGAAGAAGTCAACATTGGCGTTGGCCGTAGCTTTGGGGGCAATCGCCCAACAAGCAGGCGCCGCTGGTTTTATCGATGACAGCAAGATCACGCTGGGCGTACGTAACTTTTACATCAACACCGACAACCGCGATCTGAAGCCATCGGCTACCTCGAACACCCGCAGCAAAAACGCTGAATGGGGTCAGGGTTTCGACCTGCGTTTCATCTCGGGTTTTACCCAAGGTACTGTGGGCTTCGGTCTTGACGCCATCGGCCTGTACGGCGTGCGTCTGGATTCCAGCCGCGCTGATCACGGTAACTACACTGGTACTGCTTCCGGCGGCACCGTGTTCCCAAGTGATGGCAACAAGGCCGTTCACGATTTCGCCAGCCTGGGCGTGACCGGTAAGGTCAAGATCTCCCAAACCGTGCTGAAGATCGGTACCTTGCAGCCGAACAACCCGGTGATCAAGACCAACGACGGTCGTCTGTTGCCACAAACCTTCCAGGGCGGCGAGATCTCTTCGAACGAGTTCAAGGACCTGACCCTGACTGCTGGTCAGATCGAGCACTCCAAAGGCCGTAACTCCAGCAACAATGAAGGTCTGTCCCTGGCCGGTGCCAACGGCAGCTCGAACTACGACGCTGGTAACTTCGTCAACAAGTTCTACTACGCCGGTGCTGACTACAAAATCAACAAAGACCTGACCGCTTCCTACTACTTCGGCGAGCTGAAGGATTTCTACTCTCAGAACTTCCTGGGCCTGGTCCACAACTGGGCGATCGGTCCTGGCGTCCTGAAAAGTGACCTGCGCTACTACCGCAGCCGTGACAACGGTGCCAACGGTGATACTGCCGGTTACTACACCTCCGGCTACTACTCGGATCATCCGACCAACGCCACCAAGGTCAAAGGTAAGGTCGACAACGACCTGTACAGCTACCTGGCGCTGTACTCGGTTGCCGGTCACACCTTCGGTGCTGGCTACCAGTACACCAAGGGCGACAGCGACTTCCCTTGGCTGAACCAAGGTGACGGCTCGTCTAACAGCACCATCACCGACATGCAAATCCAGAAGTTTGCCCGTGCTGGCGAACGTACCTGGCAAGCTCGCTACGCCTATGACTTCGCCAAGATCGGCGTACCTGGCCTGACTGCCGGTGTGGTTTACCTCAAAGGTAGCAACATCGACACCACCGTCGGCGAGCGTAACGAGTGGGAACGCGACCTGACCCTGGCTTACGTTGTTCCAGAAGGTCCGCTGAAAAACCTGGGCGTTGCCTGGAAAAACGCGATGTGGCGTACCGACCTGGCGAACACCCGTTCCCAGGACGAAAACCGCGTAATCCTCAGCTACACCTACGCGTTCAAGTAAGAGCGTAAAACCTTGCCCGGCGCAATGCCGGGCAGGGTGCTTTACTTTTCAAGCCGGGCTCAACCCCCGCAAGCCCGTCCTGAACCCCTCTTTGTACAGCGTCTCAAGGCCTTCTCGAACCTTGAAGCAGATGTTGATCCACGCCCGTTGCCAAGTCCAATGAACAGATTTTTAATATTCCTTTATCGTCTAGATAAATCGATATTTATTCTTTTTAAATAATCCGCGACACAGGCACAGTGGGCTCCATAAGTACTCATCAGGAGCCACACCATGAGCCTCAGACTGGGCGACATCGCCCCCGACTTTGAACAGGATTCCAGCGCCGGCAAGATTCGCTTCCACGAGTGGCTGGGCGATAGCTGGGGCGTGCTGTTTTCCCACCCGGCGGACTTCACCCCGGTGTGCACCACCGAGCTGGGTTTCACCGCCAAGCTCAAGGATGAATTCGCCAAGCGGGGCGTCAAGGCCATTGCGCTGTCGGTGGACCCGGTGGACTCCCACCACAAGTGGATCGAAGACATCAACGAAACCCAGAACACCATCGTCAACTTCCCGATCCTGGCCGACGCTGACCGCAAGGTCTCCGACCTGTACGACCTGATCCACCCGAATGCCAGTGACACCCTTACCGTGCGTTCGCTGTTCGTGATTGATCCGAACAAAAAGATTCGCCTGACCATCACCTACCCGGCCAGCACCGGGCGCAACTTCCACGAAATCCTGCGGGTGATCGACTCGCTGCAACTGACCGACAACCACAAAGTCGCGACCCCGGCCAACTGGCAGGACGGTGACGAAGTGGTGATCGTGCCGTCGCTCAAGGACGAGGAAGAGATCAAGAAACGCTTTCCGAAGGGTTACCGGGCGGTGAAGCCGTACCTGCGGCTCACCCCTCAACCGAATCGCTGACACACAACCACATGTGGGAGCGGGCTTGCTCGCGAATGCGCACTGTCAGTTGATGCATCTTTGAATGACACACCGCTTTCGCGAGCAAGCCCGCTCCCACACTTGCGCGCATTTCAAGTCTCACATAGCAGGGGTTTTAAGGCCGTTTCGACGGCCTTTTTTTATGCCTGCGATTTAGTCGGCATCATATGCATTTAAAGAATAAACAAATGAAAAAATAAGATTTATAGATATATAAATTGGCTGATATGGTCTGTCCCATCTTGGCGCCATCGCCACATAGCGAACCGCCGACACTTTCCAAAGGAATTTCCTACATGCTGGTCGTAACACTTGGTGGTAGCCCCAGCCAACGTTCCCGGTCCGGGGTCTTGCTGGATCACACCCGCAACTGGTTGCAGCAACAAGGCGTGGAAGTGGTGAGTTATCAGATACGGGACTTCCCGGCCGAAGACTTGCTGCACGCGCGGTTCGATAGCCCGAAAATCATCGACCTGTTGCAGCAAGTGGCGAACGCCGATGGCCTGGTGATCGCCACGCCGGTGTACAAGGCTTCGTTTTCCGGCGCGCTGAAAACCATCCTCGACCTGCTGCCTGAACGCGCCCTGGCCCACAAAATAGTGTTGCCGATGGCCACCGGCGGCAGCATCGCCCACATGCTCGCGGTGGACTACGCGCTGAAGCCGGTGCTGTCGGCATTGAAAGCCCAGGAATTGCTCCACGGGATTTTCGCCGAAGACAGCCAGATCGCCTACGGCGAAGGCAGCGCCCAGGCGCAACTGGTGCCGGTGCTGGAACAGCGCTTGAGCGAGGCTTTGGAGACGTTCTACAGCGCCATGGCCCGCCGCCCGAAACCCCTTGACCCCAATGTGTTGAATGAACGTTTGTTGAGTGCTCGCTGGAGCATTTAAGCCTTACCCAGCTTTACCTGAATTCGACAAGTACTACTCACCTTACTCAGCCGCCAACGGCCAAGCAGGTGCAGCCAACCCCCTAATCGTATATTTGGAGAGAGCGCCATGCGCACTGTCATCTTGCGTCGTGGTCTGGTCGCACTGTTTGCTGCGGCTGTGTCCTTCGGCGCCATTGTTCAAGCCCAGGCCGCCGAAACCTTGCGGATCGGCTATCAGAAATACGGCACCCTGGTGCTGCTCAAGGCCAAGGGCTCGCTGGAAAAGCGCCTGGCCGAGCAGGGCGTGCAAGTGCAGTGGACCGAGTTTCCCGGCGGCCCGCAGCTGCTGGAAGGATTGAACGTAGGCTCCATCGACTTCGGCGTGACGGGTGAAACCCCGCCAGTGTTCGCCCAGGCTGCCGGTGCCGATCTGCTCTACGTCGCCTATGAACCGCCGGCGCCTACCAGCGAAGCGATCCTGGTACCGAAAGACTCGCCGATCAAATCGGTGCAAGACCTCAAGGGCAAGAAAGTCGTCCTCAATAAAGGCTCCAACGTGCACTACCTGCTGGTACGTGCCCTGGAAGATGCCGGCCTGAAATACACCGACGTGCAGACCGTGTTCCTGCCGCCCGCCGATGCCCGCGCCGCGTTCGAGCGTGGCAGCGTCGATGCCTGGGTGATCTGGGACCCGTACCAGGCAGCCGCCGAGAAGCAACTGCAAGCCCGCACCCTGCGTGACGGCACCGGCATTGCCGACAACCATCAGTTCTACCTGGCCACCAAGCCGTACGCCGAAAAACACCCTGAAGTGATCAAGACGCTGGTGGAAGAAGTCCGCGCCGTGGGCGAATGGTCCAAGGCCAACCCGGAACAAGTCACCGAACAAGTTGCTCCGCTGCTGGGCCTGCCGGCCGACATCACCCTGACCTCGGTAAAACGCCAGGGCTACGGTGCGCAGTTCCTGACGCCTGAAGTGATCGCGGCGCAGCAGAAAATCGCCGACAGCTTCTACCAACTCAAATTGATCCCCAAACCCTTGAGCATCAAGGACGTGATCTGGACACCACCTGCCGCCGTTGCCAAAGCGCCGTAATCCGACTTCTTCAGGAGACAACTCCATGAGCCTCAATATTTTCTGGTTTCTGCCTACCCACGGCGACGGCCATTACCTTGGCACCGCCGAAGGCGCTCGCGCCGTAGACCACGGTTATCTGCAGCAAGTGGCCCAGGCGGCCGACCGCCTTGGCTTCGGCGGGGTACTGATCCCCACCGGCCGCTCCTGCGAGGATTCGTGGCTGGTGGCGGCGTCGCTGATCCCGGTGACCCAACGCTTGAAATTCCTTGTCGCGCTGCGCCCCGGGATCATTTCCCCGACGGTGGCTGCGCGTCAGGCCGCGACCCTGGATCGTCTGTCCGGCGGCCGCGCGTTGTTCAACCTGGTGACCGGTGGAGACCCGGATGAATTGGCCGGCGACGGTTTGTTCCTGAGCCATGAAGAGCGTTACCAGGCGTCGGTGGAGTTCACCCGCATCTGGCGCCGCGTACTGGAAGGCGAGACCGTCGATTACGACGGCCAGCACATCAGCGTCAAAGGCGCCAAGTTGCTCTATCCGCCGATCCAGCAACCGCGTCCGCCGCTGTATTTCGGTGGCTCTTCCGAAGCGGCCCAGGACCTGGCAGCCGAACAAGTGGAAATGGTCCTGACCTGGGGCGAGCCACCGGCCGCGGTGGCGGAAAAGATTGCACAGGTTCGCGCCAAGGCCGCCAAGCTCGGACGTACCCTGCGCTTCGGCATTCGCCTGCATGTGATCGTGCGTGAAACCAACGCCGAAGCCTGGCAGGCCGCCGACAAACTGATCTCCCACGTGGACGATGAAACCATCGCCCGCGCCCAGGCGTCGTTGTCGCGCTTTGATTCCGTAGGCCAGCAACGCATGGCCGCCTTGCACGGCGGCAGTCGCGACAACCTGGAAGTCAGCCCCAACCTGTGGGCGGGCGTAGGCCTGGTACGCGGTGGCGCCGGCACGGCACTGGTGGGCGATGGCCCGACCGTGGCCGCGCGGGTGAAGGAATACGCGGACCTCGGTATCGACACCTTTATCTTCTCCGGCTATCCACACCTGGAAGAGTCGTATCGCGTAGCGGAGTTGCTGTTCCCGCATCTGGACATCGAGCGTCCCGAGTTGCCGAAAGGCGCCGGCTACGTCAGCCCGTTCGGCGAAATGGTCGCCAACGACATTCTTCCCAAAGCTGCGTCCCAGAGCTGAGGCGCCGCCATGAACCTTGAAAAGTTAAGTCATCGATTGGCGCCCTGGGCGCTGCCGATCCTGTTGCTGGCGGTATGGCAGCTGTCCGTCTCGGCCGGCTGGTTGTCGACGCGCATTCTGCCGGCACCCAGCGCGGTGATCGAAGCGGGTGTCAGCCTGGTGCGCAGCGGCGAAATCTGGACCCACCTGGCCATCAGCGGCTGGCGTGCGGGCCTGGGCTTTGTGATCGGCGGCAGCATCGGCCTGACCCTGGGTTTTATTACCGGCCTGTCGACCTGGGGTGAACGCCTGCTGGACAGCTCGGTGCAGATGATCCGCAACGTGCCGCACCTGGCGCTGATCCCGCTGGTGATCCTGTGGTTCGGCATCGACGAGACGGCGAAGATATTCCTGGTCGCCCTCGGCACGCTGTTCCCGATCTATCTCAATACTTACCACGGCATCCGCAACGTCGACCCGGCGCTGGTGGAAATGGCCCGCAGTTATGGCCTGTCCGGTTTCAGCCTGTTTCGCCAAGTGATTTTGCCGGGCGCCTTGCCTTCGATTCTGGTGGGCGTGCGCTTCGCGCTGGGCTTTATGTGGCTGACGTTGATCGTCGCGGAAACCATCTCCGCCAGTTCCGGTATCGGCTACCTGGCGATGAACGCCCGGGAATTCCTGCAGACCGACGTGGTGGTTCTGGCGATCGTGCTTTACGCGGTCCTCGGCAAGCTGGCAGACCTGGCGGCGCGAGGCCTGGAGCGAGTCTGGCTGCGCTGGCACCCGGCTTATCAAGTGAATAAAGGAGGTGCGGCATGACCGCTCAACAACCTCCACGCCTGCTGCGGGGCATTCCCCTGGCAGTGCGCAAGTTGCGCAAGGCTTTCGGCGCGCGGGAAGTGCTGAAGGAAATCGACCTGCATATTCCTGCCGGTCAATTCGTGGCGGTCGTGGGCCGCAGTGGCTGCGGCAAAAGTACCTTGCTGCGCCTGCTGGCCGGGCTGGACAAAGCCAGCGGCGGCGAACTGCTCGCCGGCTCCGCGCCGCTGAGCGAAGCGATTGAAGACACGCGGTTGATGTTCCAGGAAGCGCGCCTGCTGCCGTGGAAAAAGATCATCGACAACGTGGGTCTTGGCCTCAAGGGCAACTGGCGCCCGCAGGCACTGGAAGCGCTGGAAGCGGTCGGCCTGGCCGAGCGCGCCAATGAGTGGCCGGCGGCGTTGTCCGGTGGCCAGAAGCAGCGCGTGGCCCTGGCCCGCGCCCTGATCCACCAACCGCGCCTGTTGCTGCTGGACGAACCGCTGGGGGCGCTGGATGCCCTGACCCGGATCGAGATGCAGCAACTGATCGAGAACCTCTGGCAGAAGCACGGCTTCACCGTGTTGCTGGTGACCCACGACGTCAGCGAAGCCGTGGCCATTGCCGACCGGGTGATTTTGATCGAAGACGGCGAAATCGGCCTCGACCTGCACGTGGAACTCCCACGTCCGCGGGTGCGTGGCTCCCACCGCCTGGCGGCGCTGGAAACCGAAGTGCTTAACCGTGTGTTGTCGCTGCCCGGCACCCCGCCGGAACCCGAACCTGTTTCACCGCTGCCTACGCAATTGCGTTGGGCTCAATAACTCACTTGTCTTACACAGGAAGAACGACCATGACTATCAAAGCCATCAACGTGCGTAACCAGTTCAAAGGCACCATCAAGGAAATCGTCGAAGGCGACGTGCTGTCGGAAATCGACGTACAGACCGCGTCCGGCATCGTCACTTCCGTGATCACCACCCGCTCGGTGAAAGAGCTGGAACTGGTGATCGGCAGTGAAGTGATTGCCTTCGTGAAATCCACCGAGGTGTCGATCGCCAAGTTGTGATCAATGGTTCGCACAAACCCCGAAGGTGAAAGCCTGTCGGGGTTTTTGTCGTTCTCAAGATTGCTTTCGCGAGCAAGCCCGCTCCCACATTTGACCGAGTTCTACCTTTGGAATACGGTCGAATGTGGGAGCGGGCTTGCTCGCGAAGAGGCCCGGACAGGCAACAAAAAATCAGAGCGCAGCCACCCGCTTGGGCAAGAACGCCGGCAAGTAGAGCCCCACATACGCATCAAACACCCGCATGCCTTCCTCGGCCATGCGCGGGGTGATTTGCCCGTGCTGATGCACCGAGCGCGCGTAGACGCGGTCGCTCAGTTCCAGGGCCAGGGCAAACACGTCGACATCGGCGGGCAGGCTCGGCACCTCGAAGTGCCGGTTGAACACCTCAAACATCAGGTTTCCCAGCTCCAGGTCGTGCTGGCGGTCGGCCTGTGTCACTTCGGTCAACCCGTGCTGGGCCAGGATCAATTGGCGGGCGGCGGCGTCGTTGCTGTAGATGCTGAGCATGCGCTGCTCCACCACGCAGGACAGGTCGCGCCAGTGCTTGAGTGAATCATGATCGATGGGCGCCTGAATGGCCGCGCGAAAGGCCGCATGAACGTCAGCGGTCAGCGCCTCCAGCAACGCCGGCACGCTGGCGAAGAAGTGATACACCGATGACGGTGGAATCTGCGCCCGTTCCGCCACGCTGTAGATCGACAGGCTGGCCACGCCTTCGGCGGCCAGCAAGGTGCGGGCGGCATCGAGGATCGCGTCGATCCGGGCCTGGCTGCGGGCGCGGGGTTTGCGAGGAGTGGCAGGGCGATTCATTGAAGTCTCCTACAGGGCAGCGGGCATTGTACGCAGAGCCACTGGATGATCCATACCCTGTGGCGAGGGAGCTTGCTCCCGCTGGACTGCGCAGCAGGCCCAAGACCTGCACCTCGGTTCCGCCTGAAAGAACCCGGTGTTCTTATTGGGGCCGCTTCGCAGCCCGGCGGGAGCAAGCTCCCTCGCCACAACAGCCATAAAAAAACGCCGTAGGCCAAAGGCCTGCGGCGTTTTTTTTAGCTCGGCAACCGCTTACACGGTATGCAGGTACCAGTTGTACTCAAGGTCGGAGATGGAGTGTTCGAACTCCTCCAGCTCACTTTCCTTACAGGCGACGAAGATATCGATGTATTTAGGATCGATGTACTTGGCCATCACCTCGCTGTCGTCCAGCTCGCGCAGGGCATCACGCAGGTTGTTCGGCAGGCTCTGTTCGTTCTGCTCGTAGCTGTTGCCTTCCACCGGTGCGCCAGGCTCGATCTTGTTGGTCAGGCCGTGATGCACGCCCGCCAATACCGAAGCCATCAGCAGGTAAGGGTTGGCATCAGCCCCGGCCACACGGTGTTCGATACGTACGGCGTCGGACGAGCCGGTCGGTACGCGAATCGCCACGGTGCGGTTATCCAGGCCCCAGCACGGCGAGTTCGGCACGTAGAACTGTGCGCCGAAACGACGGTAGGAGTTGACGTTAGGGCACAGGAACGCCATTTGGGCGGGTAGGGTCTCCAGCACACCGCCGATCGCGTGACGCAATGCGGCGTTCTGCTCGGGATCCTCGCTGGCAAAGATGTTCTTGCCGTCCTTGTCCAGGATCGAAATGTGTACGTGTAGGCCGTTGCCTGCCTGGCCCGGGTAAGGCTTGGCCATGAAGGTGGTGTCCATCTCATGGTCGTAGGCGATGTTCTTGATCAAGCGCTTGAGCAGTACCGCGTAGTCGCAGGCCTTTATAGGGTCGGCAACGTGGTGCAGGTTCACTTCGAACTGCGCCGGTGCACTTTCCTTGACGATGGCGTCGGCAGGGATGCCTTGCTCTTTTGCACCTTCCAGAATGTCCTGGAGGCAGTCGACGTATTCGTCGAGGTCGTCGATCAGGTAGACCTGTGTCGAGTGCGGGCGTTTGCCGGAGATCGGCGAGCGGGGCGGTTGTGGCCGGCCATTCACGTTCTCCTGGTCAATCAGGTAGAACTCCAGCTCGAATGCGGCGCAGATGGTCAGACCGAGGTCGTCAAATTTGCTTACAACTTGGCGGAGTACTTCGCGAGGATCGGCGAAGAAAGGTTCACCTTCGAGTTCGTGCATGGTCATCAGCAGTTGCGCGGTTGGGCGCTTTTGCCAGGGTTCATTGCACAGGGTGTCGGGGATTGGATAACAGATTCGGTCAGCATCACCGATGTCCAGACCCAGGCCGGTGCTTTCCACCGTTGAGCCGTTGATATCCAGGGCAAATAGAGAGGCAGGCAGGTTAATGCCCTTCTCGTAAACCTTGTGGAGGCTGGTGCGTTCGATGCGCTTGCCGCGCACCACACCATTCATATCCGCAATTAGAAGGTCTACGTACAGAACCTCAGGATGATCCTTAAGGAACGCGTTCGCTTCGTTAAGCTGAACGGCACGCGGGGGTACCGACATGATGCAACACCTTTGTTGTTAAAAATATCAATCATTGATCTCTTCGGGTTTCAGTCAACCCGAACGGCATGCCGAAGTCAAGCGAGGCCTTTTTTGCCCTAAAAAAGCGCCGTGAGGGCTTTTTTGGGGCTTTTTGGGGCAATTTTTTGGGATTGGGGCTCTTGGAACCAGCACGTTTGAGCGGGCCGTGTTGTATTTTTTACGGGGGTGTTGTGTAAAAAAATGAACAAGGCTAAGCTCGATTCAAACCCATAACAGCAATAATACCGGGGTGCTTCATGTCTCGCCTGCCGTTAATCGGCGTCACCGCCTGCTCCAAACAGGTCGGTCTGCATGCTTATCACATCAGTGGCGACAAATACGTCCGTGCAGTGGCCACCGCTGCCAAGGGCTTGCCGTTGATTATTCCGTCCCTGGCGGATCTGCTCGACCCGGCCAATATTCTTGACGGCCTGGACGGCATTCTATTTACCGGCTCACCTTCCAATATCGAACCCTTTCACTACGACGGTCCGGCCAGCGCGCCCGGGACTGCTCATGATTCTGCACGGGACCAAACCACCCTGCCGCTGCTGCGTGCAGCCATAGCGGCCGGCGTTCCGGTACTGGGGATTTGCCGTGGCTTCCAGGAAATGAACGTGGCGTTTGGCGGCAGCCTGCACCAGAAGGTTCATGAGGTGCCGGGCATGATGGATCACCGCGAAGACGACACCCAGCCGCTGGACATCCAGTACGGCCCGGCACATCCGGTAACCATCTCCCCGAATGGGGTATTGGCAAGCCTGGGCTTGCCGTCGACGATCCAGGTCAACTCGATTCATTCACAGGGCATTGATCGCCTGGCGGCCGGTTTCCAGGTCGAGGCCACCGCGCCGGATGGCCTGATCGAAGGCTTTTCAGTGCCCGCGGGCAAGGCTTTTGCTTTAGGAGTGCAATGGCACCCCGAATGGCAGGTAAGCTCTAACCCGCACTACCTCGCAATCTTCCAGGCATTTGGCAATGCCTGTCGAAAGCGGGTGATGCAACGCGACGCGGATGCTGCGTCAACTTACGCCTGACCTTTAATGGATGTCAGGAAACACAGCCCAGAGGCATTTATGAGTAACAACCTCGACCAGCTCACCGATTGGTTGAAAGACCACAAGATCACAGAAGTCGAATGCATGATTGGCGACCTCACCGGCATCACCCGGGGCAAGATCTCGCCGACCAACAAGTTCATCGCCGAAAAAGGCATGCGCCTGCCCGAAAGCGTTCTGTTGCAGACCGTGACCGGCGACTATGTCGAAGACGACATCTATTACGAATTGCTCGACCCGGCCGACATCGACATGATCTGCCGCCCGGACGAGAACGCGGTGTACCTCGTGCCCTGGGCCATAGAGCCTACGGCCCAGGTGATCCACGACACCTACGACAAGCAAGGCAACCCGATCGAGCTGTCGCCGCGCAACGTGCTCAAGAAAGTCCTCAAGCTCTACGCCGACAAGGGCTGGCAGCCCATCGTGGCGCCGGAGATGGAGTTCTACCTGACCAAACGCTGCGAAGACCCGGACTTCCCGCTGCAACCGCCGATTGGCCGCTCCGGTCGCCCGGAGACTGGCCGCCAGTCCTTCTCTATAGAAGCGGCCAACGAATTCGACCCGTTGTTCGAAGACGTCTACGACTGGTGCGAATTGCAGGAACTGGACCTCGACACGCTGATCCACGAAGACGGCACGGCGCAGATGGAAATCAACTTCCGTCACGGCGACGCACTGTCCCTGGCCGACCAGATCCTGGTGTTCAAGCGCACCATGCGCGAAGCGGCGCTCAAGCACGACGTGGCGGCCACCTTCATGGCCAAGCCCATGACCGGCGAGCCCGGCAGTGCAATGCACCTGCACCAGAGCATCATCGATATCGCCACCGGCAAGAACGTGTTCTCCAATGAAGACGGGACCAAGAGCGAGCTGTTCCTGCACCACATCGGCGGCCTGCAGAAATTCATCCCCGAGCTGTTGCCGCTGTTCGCCCCTAACGTCAACTCGTTCCGCCGCTTCCTGCCCGACACCTCGGCGCCGGTCAACGTGGAGTGGGGCGAAGAGAACCGCACCGTTGGCCTGCGGGTTCCGGACGCCGGCCCACAAAACCGTCGGGTGGAAAACCGCCTGCCCGGTGCCGACGCCAACCCGTACCTGGCGATTGCCGCCAGCTTGCTGTGTGGCTACATCGGCATGGTCGAAGGCATCAGCCCAAGCGCGCCGGTGGTGGGCCGTGGTTACGAGCGCCGCAACCTGCGCCTGCCGCTGACCATCGAAGACGCCCTGGAACGCATGGAAAACAGCAAGACCATCGAGAAATACCTGGGTCACAAATTCATCACAGGCTACGTCGCGGTCAAGCGGGCCGAGCATGAAAACTTCAAGCGCGTGATCAGTTCGTGGGAGCGGGAATTCCTGCTCTTCGCCGTCTGATGCGCCGGGCGCGCCCTTCAAACGGCGCGTCCTCACCTGAAACATCTAGGAGATTGGTATGTCCAGCAACAACCCGCAAACCCGTGAATGGCAAGCCTTGAGCAGCGATCACCACCTGGCGCCGTTCAGCGACTTCAAGCAATTGAAAGAGAAAGGCCCACGGATCATCACCAAAGCCCACGGCGTTTACCTGTGGGACAGCGAAGGCAACAAGATTCTCGACGGCATGGCCGGCCTGTGGTGCGTGGCGATCGGTTACGGTCGCGATGAACTGGCTGATGCGGCCGCCAAGCAGATGAAAGAACTGCCTTACTACAACCTGTTCTTCCAGACCGCCCACCCGCCGGTGCTGGAACTGGCCAAAGCCATCTCCGATATCGCCCCGCAAGGCATGAACCACGTGTTCTTCACCGGCTCCGGCTCCGAAGGCAACGACACCATGCTGCGTATGGTCCGCCACTACTGGGCGATCAAAGGCCAGCCGAACAAGAAAACCATCATCAGCCGCAAGAATGGCTACCACGGTTCAACCGTGGCCGGCGCCAGCCTGGGCGGCATGACGTATATGCATGAACAAGGCGACTTGCCGATCCCGGGCATCGTCCACATCGCCCAGCCTTACTGGTTCGGCGAAGGCGGCGACATGAGCCCGGAAGAATTCGGCGTGTGGGCGGCCAACCAGCTGGAAGAGAAGATCCTGGAACTGGGCGTGGACAACGTCGGTGCCTTTATTGCCGAGCCGATCCAGGGTGCCGGTGGCGTGATCGTGCCGCCAGACAGCTACTGGCCGCGCATCAAGGAAATCCTCGCCAAGTACGACATCCTGTTCGTGGCTGACGAAGTGATCTGTGGGTTTGGCCGCACCGGTGAGTGGTTCGGTAGCGATTTCTACGGCCTCAAGCCCGACATGATGACCATCGCCAAGGGCCTGACCTCCGGCTACATCCCGATGGGCGGCCTGATCGTGCGCGACGAAGTGGTCGCCGTGCTGAACGAAGGCGGTGATTTCAACCACGGCTTCACCTATTCCGGTCACCCGGTGGCGGCAGCGGTAGCCCTGGAAAACATCCGCATCATGCGCGATGAACAAATTGTTAAGCACGTGCACGACGAAACGGCACCCTATTTGCAAAAGCGTTTGAGGGAACTGGCTGATCACCCGCTGGTGGGTGAAGTTCGCGGTGTGGGCATGCTCGGTGCTATCGAACTGGTTCAGGACAAGGCAACGCGCAAGCGTTATGAAGGCCGTGGTGTTGGCATGATCTGCCGCACGTTCTGCTTCGAGAATGGCCTGATCATGCGCGCCGTGGGCGACACCATGATCATTTCGCCACCGCTGGTGATCAGCAAGGCCGAGATAGACGAGTTGGTGACCAAGGCGCGGCACTGCCTGGACCTGACTTTGGCGGCATTGCAGGGCTAAATGCTAGGCTCAGAACGCAGCGCCTGTCGGGCGCTGCTTCTGGGGTGTTAGAAAAGCGGGGCATTGGTTGAAAGCCGGCCCCTGAACTTGCCAGACTGTCGCCCTGTTTTGTCGCCCTTAGACGGGCTGCGAAACACGTTGTAATTAAAGAACGAACGTGGCCCAAAAAAGAAAAAATTGGAGCATGACCGAATGAAGGCATTAGGTTTGAAGAACGCTGGCAAGACCCTCCTGGCCTTGTCCCTGATGGGGGCCATGGCAGGCGCGGCACACGCCGACGATAAAGTGCTGCACGTTTATAACTGGTCCGACTACATCGCACCGGACACCATCGCGAACTTTGAAAAAGAGTCGGGGATCAAGGTGGTCTATGACGTGTTCGACTCCAACGAAACCCTGGAAGCCAAGTTGCTGGCAGGCAAGTCCGGCTACGACATTGTCGTGCCGTCGAACAACTTCCTCGCCAAGCAGATCAAGGCCGGTGTTTACCAGGAACTGGACAAGTCCAAGCTGTCGAACTACGACAACTTGAACAAGTCCCTGCTTAAAGCCGTGTCCATCAGCGACCCGGACAACAAGCACGCCTTCCCGTACATGTGGGGCTCGATCGGCATCGGCTACAACCCGGAGAAGGTCAAGGCCGCACTGGGCATCGACAAGATCGACTCGTGGGACACCATCCTCAAGCCGGAAAACCTCGCCAAGCTCAAAGGCTGCGGTGTGAGCTTCCTCGATTCGCCAACCGAAATGCTGCCAGTGGCACTGCATTATCTGGGCCTGCCGACCGACACCCAGAAGAAGGAAGACCTCAAGCAAGCCGAGGCCCTGTTCCTCAAGCTGCGTCCTTCGATCGGCTACTTTCACTCGTCCAAGTACATTTCCGACCTGGCCAACGGCAACATCTGCGTAGCCGTGGGTTATTCGGGTGACGTGCAACAGGCCAAGTCCCGCGCGGCTGAAGCCGGTGGCAAGGTCAAGGTTGCCTATGACATTCCGAAAGAAGGTGCCGGCAGCTTCTATGACATGGTCGCCATCCCTAAAGATGCCGAGAACGTCGACGCTGCCTACAAGTTCATGAACTACCTGCTGAAGCCGGAAGTCATGGCGGGCATTACCAACAGCGTACGTTTCCCGAACGGTAACGAGAAAGCTACCGCGTTGGTCGACAAAGACATCACCAGCGACCCAGGCATTTATCCGCCAGCGGACGTGCAAGCCAAGCTGTATGCCATTGCTGACTTGCCGGCTGCTACTCAGCGGGAAATGACCCGCAGCTGGACCAAAATCAAATCGGGCAAGTAAAGCCGCTTTGATACCTGTTTTGCTAACTGCCGCGATGCGCGCGGTGGTTAGCGAAACAATTAAATGACAGAAAGTTTTGCCGGATCGGTTTATCGAGGGTAAGTTGCGCGCCGGTTTTGTTGCCGGGCAACAACTTCGGGCCCAACTATTTAAGAGGACCTCCACTTGCCAATTTCTTTATTTCGCAAAGCCTTGCTGGTGGGTGCAGGTATCACGCTGGCTGTCAGCGTGCAGGCCGCGCCGACTGTGCATATTTATAACTGGTCGGACTACATCGGCCCGGACACCCTGGCCAACTTTGAAAAGGCCACCGGCATCAAGCCGGTCTACGACGTGTTTGATTCCAACGAAACCCTGGAAGGCAAGTTGCTCGCCGGGCGTACCGGGTATGACGTGGTCGTGCCGTCGAACCACTTCCTCGGCAAGCAGATCAAGGCCGGGGCGTTCCAGAAGCTCGACAAGTCGCAACTGACCCACTACGCCAACCTCGACCCGGCGCTGCTCAAGCGTCTGGAAAAGAACGACCCGGGCAACCAGTACGCCGTGCCGTATCTGTGGGGCACCAACGGCATTGGCTACAACGTCGACAAGGTCAAGGAAGTGCTGGGCGTCGACAAGATCGACTCCTGGGCCGTGCTGTTCGAGCCGGAAAACATGAAGAAGCTGGCCACGTGCGGTGTGTCGTTCATGGACTCGGCGGATGAAATGCTGCCGGCGGTCCTCAACTACATGGGCCTCAACCCCAACAGCACCAACCCTGAAGACTACAAGAAGGCTGAAGAGAAACTCCTGAAAGTGCGTCCCTACGTGACCTACTTCCATTCTTCCAAATACATCTCGGACCTGGCCAACGGCAACATCTGCGTGGCGGCCGGCTTCTCCGGTGACGTGTTCCAGGCCAAGGCTCGTGCGGCCGAGGCGGGCAAAGGCGTGAACATCGCCTACGTGATTCCGAAAGAAGGCGGCAACCTGTGGTTCGACGTGCTGGCCATCCCCAAGGATGCCACCAACGTCAAAGAGGCCCTCGCCTTCATCAACTATTTGCTGAAACCTGAAGTGATCGCTCAGGTCAGTGATTACGTCGGTTACGCCAACCCTAACCCAGGGGCGGACAAACTGATGGAGCAATCGATACGCACCGACGAAGCGGTTTACCCACCGCAGGCGGTTCTCGACCGGACTTTTGTCAACTTCGAGCTACCCCCGAAAGTGCAACGTTTGATGACCCGTAGCTGGACCAAGGTCAAGACGGGCAAGTAAGGCTTAACGCTCAAACTATCCAAGGCTGGCCCGTATTGGGCGAGCTGCACTCTTTTTATTCTGGGAGTTTCGTAAATGGCAGTTGCCTCCGGCGCCTATAAGAAAGCCCTCGAGGGCGACCAGACACCGAAAAAGGTGCTGGTCAAAATCGACCGGGTCACGAAGAAGTTCGACGAGACGATTGCGGTGGACGATGTGTCCCTGGAAATCAAGAAAGGCGAAATCTTCGCCTTGCTCGGCGGATCGGGTTCGGGCAAATCCACCTTGCTGCGCATGCTCGCAGGCTTCGAGCGCCCAACGGAAGGACGCATTTACCTCGACGGTGTGGACATCACCGACATGCCGCCGTACGAGCGGCCGATCAACATGATGTTCCAGTCCTACGCCTTGTTCCCCCACATGACCGTGGCCCAGAACATCGCGTTTGGCCTGCAGCAGGACAAGATCCCCAAGGCCGAGGTCGACGCCCGCGTGGCCGAGATGCTCAAGCTGGTGCAGATGAGCCAGTACGCCAAACGCAAGCCGCACCAGCTGTCCGGCGGCCAGCGTCAGCGGGTGGCGCTGGCGCGTTCCCTGGCCAAGCGTCCGAAACTGCTGCTGCTCGATGAGCCGATGGGCGCACTCGACAAGAAGCTGCGTTCGCAGATGCAACTGGAGCTGGTGGAGATCATCGAGCGCGTGGGCGTGACCTGCGTGATGGTGACCCACGACCAGGAAGAAGCCATGACCATGGCCGAGCGCATCGCGATCATGCACCTGGGCTGGATCGCCCAGATCGGCAGCCCGATCGACATCTATGAAACGCCGACCAGCCGCCTGGTGTGCGAGTTCATCGGCAACGTCAACATCTTCGACACCCAGGTGGTGGATGACGCCGAAGGCCACGCGGTACTCAAGTGCCCGGACCTGGACCGCGATATCTACGTCGGCTACGGCATCGCCACTTCGGTGGAAGACAAGTCGGTGACCTACGCCATCCGCCCTGAAAAGCTGCTGGTGACCACCGAAATGCCGACCTGCGAGCACAACTGGTCCAGCGGCAAGGTGCACGACATCGCCTACCTCGGCGGCCATTCGGTGTTCTACGTCGAATTGCCGAGCGGCAAGCTGGTGCAATCCTTCGTGGCCAACGCCGAACGCCGTGGCCAGCGCCCTACCTGGGGCGACCAGGTGTACGTGTGGTGGGAAGACGACAGCGGCGTGGTACTTCGCTCATGAACATGAAGAAGTTCAAACGCCAGCTGCAACGAATAACCCCCGGTGGCCGGCATGTGGTCATCGGGATCCCTTTCCTCTGGTTGTTCCTGTTCTTCATGCTGCCGTTCTTCATCGTCTTGAAGATCAGCTTTGCCGAAGCCGACGTAGCGATCCCGCCTTACACCGAGATCTACACCTTCGTTGAACAGAAACTGCAGTTGGTGCTGAACCTGGCCAACTACGGGATGCTGGGCGATGACGAGTTGTACATCGCGGCGTACCTGGGCTCGCTGAAGATGGCGTTTTTCAGCACCATCCTCTGCCTGCTGATCGGCTACCCGATGGCCTACGCCATTGCCAGCGCACGCAAGGAAATCCAGACCGTGCTGGTGCTGCTGATCATGATGCCGACCTGGACTGCGATCCTGATCCGGGTCTATGCGTGGATGGGCATCCTCAGCAACAACGGGTTGCTCAACGGCTTCCTGATGTCCATCGGGTTGATCAACGAACCGCTGCAGATCCTCAACACCAACATCGCGGTGTATATCGGCGTGGTCTATTCGTACCTGCCGTTCATGATCCTGCCGCTGTACGCCAACCTGGTGAAGCACGACCAGAGCCTGCTGGAAGCCGCGTCGGACCTGGGTTCGAGCACCTTCAACAGCTTCTGGAAAATCACCGTGCCGCTGTCCAAGAACGGCATCATCGCCGGCTGCATGCTGGTGTTTATCCCGGTGGTGGGCGAGTTCGTGATCCCCGAACTGCTGGGCGGTCCGGAAACCCTGATGATCGGTAAAGTGTTGTGGCAAGAATTTTTCAACAACCGTGACTGGCCGGTGGCGTCTGCCCTGGCGGTGGTGATGCTGGCGATCCTGATCGTGCCGATCATCCTGTTCAACCGCAGCCAAGCCAAAGAGATGGAGGGCAAGATATGAAGCGCGTCAGTTTCTCAAGCTTCATGCTGGTGGCGGGGTTGCTGTTCATCTACCTGCCGATGCTGATCCTGGTGATCTACTCGTTCAACGAATCCAAACTGGTGACGGTGTGGGGCGGTTGGTCGATCAAGTGGTATGTGGGCCTGTTGGACAACACCCAGTTGATGGGCTCGGTCGGCCGCTCCCTGGAAATCGCCTGCTACACCGCGATTGCGGCGGTGGCACTCGGTACATTGGCGGCGTTCGTGCTGACGCGCATCAGCCAGTTCAAGGGCCGCACGCTGTTCGGCGGCCTGGTGACGGCGCCGCTGGTGATGCCGGAAGTGATCACCGGCCTGTCGCTGTTGCTGCTGTTCGTGGCCATGGCGCAGATGATCGGCTGGCCGCAGGAACGTGGCCTGGTGACCATCTGGATCGCCCACACCACGTTCTGTTCGGCGTATGTGGCGGTGGTGGTGTCGGCGCGCTTGCGTGAGCTGGACCTGTCGATTGAAGAGGCAGCCATGGACCTGGGTGCGCGGCCGTGGAAGGTGTTCTTCCTGATCACCATCCCGATGATCGCGCCGTCGCTGGCGGCGGGCGGCATGATGTCGTTCGCGCTGTCGCTGGATGACCTGGTGTTGGCCAGCTTCGTGTCTGGGCCGGGTTCGACCACGTTGCCGATGGAAGTGTTCTCGGCGGTTCGCCTGGGGGTTAAACCCGAGATCAACGCCGTGGCCAGCCTGATTCTGTTGGCGGTGTCGATCGTGACCTTCCTGGTGTGGTTCTTCAGCCGTCGTGCGGAAGAGCACCGCAAGAAAGCGATCCAGCAGGCGATTGAAGAAGCGGCTGCGGATGGTTGGGAGAAGCCGGCGGATTCGCGTCGGGCTCCAGCACCGGTCTAATCAGGTAGCCCTGAAGAAACCGGATCAAAAATGTGGGAGCGGGCTTGCTCGCGAAAGCGCAGTGTCAGTCACCGGATGTATTGACTGATCCACTGCCTTCGCGAGCAAGCCCGCTCCCACATTTTGATTGCATTCCAATTCGGGTTAAGCAGTCCAAGGCGACTTGCGAATCACCTCGACGAAATTCATCGGCTTGAACCCCGGCTCCTGATCCACCAGCACATCGGTCTTCACGTTGCCAAACGTGGTCTGCGGGCGATGGCGCAGGCCGTCGGCAAACGCGCAGATGATGCACTCCTTGAACCCTTCACCCCGTGGATGCGCATGCACCACCGCTTCGCGCTGCACGCTGGTAAACGCCGCGTACTCCATTCCCAGCACGTCCATTTCCACGCCCGCCGTCACCAACGCCACGGTTGGACGCAAGTGCTTGGGCACCCCCGGTGTGGTGTGCAGGGCGATGGACAACCACACCTGTTCGATGTCGTCATCGCTCAACCCGTAAGGCTTGAGAAAGTCCGCCGCCGCGTTGGCGCCGTCCACTTCAAAGCGTTCGTCGTCACTGCGGTGACCTTCCACCAGGCCCAGGTCGTGGAACATCGCGCCGACGTACAGCAACTCCGGGTTATAGGCCAACTGCTGGCGCTCGCCGCTCAATGCGCCGAACAGGAACACCCGGCGGGAGTGGTGGTACAACAGGTCGGATTCGATGTCGCGGATGTATTCGGTGGTGGCCTTGGCCAGGGCGCTGTCCGGGATCTTGATGCCGGCGATGGTGGTGCTCATGGTCGTTCTCCTCAAGAAAGCGCCGGGGTTGGCGCCGATGAGTCCAGTCTGGTCGCGCGCCCGCGAAGGGGCCATCGCGGCGAGGATGCGATCCCGGCCAATGTGCCGCGATATCGCGCCAAGGCTATGCGCGATCAAATGTAGGAGCTGGCTTGCCTGCGATAGCATCACCTCGGTATACCTGCTACACCGAGGTGTCTGCATCGCCGGCAAGCCAGCTCCTACAAGGGTTGTGTTTATTCAGTTAGAAAAAGGTGTTCCTGCTCATGGGCAAAACCGTCGCCATCCTGATCTTCCCCGGCGTCCAGTCACTGGACGTGACCGGGCCCCTAGATGTGTTCTGCGAGGCCAACCGTTTTCTGCCGCCCGAGGCGCATTACCAGTTGGAGGTGATTGGCCTGGGGCACGGCAACATGGCCTGTTCCAACGGCTTGTCCTTGCAGGCACACCGGCATTTCAGCGAGGCCGTCGAGCCCTACGATTTACTATTGATGGCCGGCGGGCCGCAGTTGCCCTTCGAGGATTTCGGCCCGGTGTTCAATCAATGGCTGCGTGACGCCAGCGCGCGAGCGAAACGTTTCGGCTCCATCTGTAACGGCGCCTTCATGCTCGCCCGCGCCGGGTTGCTGGACGGGCGCACCGTCACCACCCACTGGGGCGACGCTGCCGATCTGGCCGCCTTATGCCCATCGGCCCAGGTCGAAGCCGACCGCCTCTATGTGCAGGACGGCAACCTCTACACCTCGGCCGGGGTGACGGCGGGCATCGACCTGTCGCTGTACCTGCTGGCCCAGGACCACGGCCCGGAAGTCGCCCTCAGCGTGGCCAAGCGCCTGGTGGTGTTCACCCAGCGTTCCGGCGGGCAGTCGCAGTTCAGCCCGTTCCTGACACCCCACGCGCAAGCCACCTCGGCGGTGGCGCTGGTGCAGCTGTATGTATTGGCCAACCTGACGGGCGACCTGACCATCGCCGACCTGGCCAAAGCCGCCAACATGAGCGCGCGCAACTTCTCGCGGGTATTTGCCCGGGAGGCGCAGATCACTCCGGCGGAGTTCGTCGAGCGGGCGCGGGTGGATGCGGCGCGGGTGATGCTCGAAAGCACCCACGCACCGCTCAAGACCGTGGCGTATCAATGCGGCTTTCGCGACGCCCAGCACATGCGCAGTGTGTTCAATCGCCGGCTGGGCGTGACGCCGCAACAATTCCGGCTTAATTTTGCGGCGCCGGTTTGAGCGTGTCATAGGCTTCCAGGGCGCGCAGCGAGTAGATATACGCCGCGCCGGCATTCAGCGAGATCGCGGTGGCCAGGGTCGCGGCCACTTCTTCGCGGGTGGCGCCGGCCTTGATCGCCGCGTCGGCATGCACGCCGATGCAGCCGTCACAGCGGGTGGTGATGGCCACGGCGATGGAAATCAGCTCGCGGGTCTTGGCATCCAGGACGTTATTTTCCTCGGCTGCTTCCCCCAGCGCCATGTAGGCTTTGACCATCTTCGGGTTGCTCTTGCCCAGCGCGCCAAAGGCTTTCTTCACGGTAGGCAGCAAGTCGGACCAGTTATTGAACATCGTGTTAACTCCTGAACGGGTTGGGTGTGAAGCCAGTGTGCGCGGTTCAGGTTTGGCGCTTTTGTTCGATCCACTCACCTTTTTGACCGATGCTCGCAAATGAACTCCATCGACACCCTCATCGCGTTGGCCAACCTGCAGGGCAGCCTGGACCTGCGTTGCCAGTTCCAGGGCGCCTGGGCCATGGACCACGAGCCCGAGCCGCTGGGCGTGGCGCCGTATCACATTGTGCTGGCGGGCACCTGCCGCGCCGAATTGTCCGGCGGGCAGCAGGTGACGTTGGAGGAGGGCAACATCCTGTTGATGCCCGGTGGCGCGACGCACCTGGTGCGCAGCCAGGGCGCGCGGGTAAAGCCGGTGGCGCAGACCGTGATCGAAGGCGGCTTGCTGCCGATCCATCGCCTGGGCGGTGAGCAGCCGGACGTGGACATGCTCTGCGGCAGCTTTCGCTACAACCGCCAGTCGTTGCTGTTCAGTGCGTTGCCGGACTACCTGGTGGTGTCCAGCCGGCAATGGCAGGCCGATGGGCAGCTGGCGGCATTGATCGCACTGTTGCGCAGCGAGGCGGACGGGCAGCGGCTGGGGGCGCGGTTTTTCATTGATGCGCTGTCGTCGGCGTTGTTCACCCTGATCCTGCGGGCATGGCTGACGCAGCAAGCGCCGGTGGCGGGCACCTTTGCCTTGTTGACCGACAAACGCCTGGGCAAGGCCTGGCAGGCGATGCTGGCGGATCCCGGGCATGAGTGGACCATCGACAGCCTGGCCAGCGCCGCGTCGATGTCCCGGGCGACCTTCATGCGTGGGTTTGTCAAAGTGGCGGGCGTGTCGCCGTGGGTGTTGCTGACGCAGTTGCGCATGGAGCTGGCGTTCAACCTGCTGCATCAGTCGCGGCTGAGCCTGACGGATATTGCCGCTCGGGCGGGGTATCAATCCCAGGCGGCGTTCAGCAAGAAATTCAAGGAAACCTACGGTGAGGCGCCGGGGCGGCTGCGTACCCGCTAGAAGCAACAACGCAAATCAAAATGTGGGAGCGGGCTTGCTCGCGAATGCGGAGTGTCAGTCACCAGATGTATTGACTGATCCACCGCATTCGCGAGCAAGCCCGCTCCCACATTGGTTTTTTGTTTCTTCAGTTATTGCGGTGTCCGGGCCGGCAACAGCTTGAGCGTACTACGAGTATTCGCCGTCACTTCCTCATCATTAAAATGCGCCTGCTCATACCCGCCTTCGATGTACGTCTCCGCCTGATCGGAATAGTGCTTGTCGAACGGCACACCACTCTGCCCGACCGGGTTGATGGTCAGCCCATGTGCGGCATCGGCGAAATCAATCAGGCGTCGGGTCGACGGCCCGTACGTCACCGGCCACGGCGCCGGGCCGATCTGTGCGGATTGGTTGTTGGGCACTTCATGGGTGCCGGGAGCGGCAAACGGGCCTACGTTGACGATCTTGTCCAACGGCTTCTGCGAGCCCAGTGGATGGCCGTGGGTCAGGGTGTGGGCCTTGCCCCATTGCCACTGCGATGGATCCTCACCAAAGGTCGCCTTGAGGTGTTGCAGGCTGTTGTCCCAGGCAAGCTTGACGGTCTCGGCGCGGTGGCCATCCCACCACGGCGAATCCGCTGAAGCGGCCAGGCGCGGCAAGGCTGCGTCCACTACCCGAGTGGTGAGCAAGGTCTTGAACATCCCATCGCCCAGTTTCGGGTGGAACACCGCGTCAGTGAGGTTGAACAGGAACTGGTTGAACAGCGTGGCACTGGTGGAGTCCAGCGGGTAATCGCCTTTCCAGGCTGCCAGTTGCTCCACCAGCTTTAACTGCGCCGGGTCCTTGACCACCTCACGCAGCACCGGCAGCAGCGGTGCCAGCAGCCGTGGGCCGTAGGCGGTGGTGGTGCCGAGCTGCAAGGCCTGGCTGTTGTCCACGTCCCATTTCACGCTGTTGTCGCTCAGTTGCGCGTTCAACTGCTGGCCACGGTCTGCCAGGTTGTAATACCCGGGGATCGGCATGCCGGTGGGTGACGCCGGCTGGGCATTGGCGGACACAACATATCCGCGGGCCGGGTTTTCTTCCTGGGGGTTGGCGCTGAATGGGTAGAAACCGAGCTTGTCCGCCTGGGCGGTACTGCCGTCGAGGATAAAGCCCGGGTTGACCCCGGCCGGGCGGATCGGCAATTGCGCTGCCGCCCACCAGCCGATATCGCCCTTGGCATTGGCCCATACGATGTTCAAGCCAGGCGCCTGGACCTTGGCCGCCGCCGCACGCGCTTTGGCGAGGGTATCGGCACGGTTGAGCTGATAGAAACCGTCGAGGATCGGGTTTTCGGTATCCAGGAATGCCCACCACATGGCAATCGGCGTCTTGCCGGCATTCTCGCCGAGCACGTCATTGATGATCGGACCGTGGGGCGAGGTGCGCAGGGTCAGGGTTACCGGGTCCTGGCCCTTGACCGCGATCTGTTGCTCGCTGCTGGTCATGTCCACCCACTTGTCGTGGTACCAGACCTGGTTGGGGTTGTCCGGGTTGACCTTCTCGGCGATCAGGTCGAGGTCATCGTTCTGGAACATGGTCAGGCTCCAGCCGAAATCCTTGTTGTGGCCCAGGAACGCCACCGGCACCAGCGCGTTGTGATAACCGTACAGCTCGAAGCCCGGCGCCGACAGCTGCGCCTCGTACCACACCGACGGCACCGAGAAACGGATATGCGGGTCACCCGCCAGCAACGGTTTGCCGCTCTTGGTGCGGCTGCCGCTGATGGCCCAGGCGTTGCTGCCTTCGAACTGCGGCAGGCCGTTGTCGGCCATGGCCTGTTCGCTCAACTGGGCAATGGCGCCGAGGTCTTTCCAGTCACCGGCCGCCAGGTTCAGCGCGCCCTTGGGCTGCCAGTCGAGGTCGAAGACCTTCAGGTAGTCGTTGCCCAACTGATCGCGTACGTAGGTCAGCAAGGGTTCGGTGCGGAAGGCTGCGGCAAAGCTGTAGGCCAGGTAGCCGGCGACGCTGATGGTGTCTTCGGCGGTGAACGGGCGCTTGGGGATGCCCAGTACGTCGAACTCCATGGGTTTGGCGTGGCTGTCCTGATACTGGTTGACCCCGTCCAGGTAGGCTTGCAGGGCCTTCCAGGACGCAGACTCATGGTCCATGTGCTCGACGTAGCTCAAGGCGCGCTCGCGAATGCGCAGGCTGCGAAATAGCTTGTCGGTCTCCAGCAGCTTGGGCCCCAGCACCTCGGCCAGCTCGCCACGGGACAGGCGCCGCATGATCTCCATCTGGAACAACCGGTCCTGGGCATGTACGTAGCCGAGGGCACGGTACAGGTCAGTCTCGTTCTCGGCGCGGATATGCGGCACGCCTCGGTCGTCGTAGCGCACCGTGACCGAACCTTGCAGATGGGCCAGCTCCACCGTGCCCTGGCGGGTCGGCTGCTTGCTGTACACGTACCAGCCGGCGCCAACCATAAGGGCTACGAGCAGGATGGCCAGCGCGGTCAGGATGCGTTTCATGGGTTGTCCCTTATTAGTCGGTCACCGTGAAGATTCGGGCAGTTTAGTGGGTTTGGCGAGCGCTGCGGAAAATGCTCTCGGGTTCGTGCTCCCTGAACCTGAGCTGCATGAAGTGGGGGTTCTGAAGTGGGCCGCGGGTGGGCGGAGTATTATGTTTACTCTGTTACATGAAACCAGCGGCGCGATGATTCACCCCGTCATCCGGGCGCGCCTTTGCTATCACTTTCGGAATGCAATTTATGACAGATCCCAGCCGTGCACAGGTGCCTTATGCCTGCTGCATGGAAACGCCATCGCTGATCAGCAATTTTTTGCGATACCCGCCGGCGGGCTTCACTGCCCAGCTGTCAGCACAGGGACTGCCGTACTTTTTCACCCGGTTCGACCTGCAGACCACCGCCGACGATGAGCTGCGTAGCCGCCTGCGCAGTTGGCCGGGGTACCGTTTGTGGCAGTCATGGCTGCATATCGACACCTGTTTTATCGGCACCACGGTCAGCGAATATTCCCCGTTCCCGCTGAACGTACCGCCACAGGACATGGCGCAATGGCTGCAACAGGAGTGTGCACCGCAACGCAAGCTCACCATCGTCAAGGATGTGCCGCTGGATTCTCCGCTGCTCAGCGTTGAGGACAATCGCTACGCACACGCGTTGATCGAGGCCTGCACCCAGCGCGGATTCATCAATGTAGAGGGCCAGGCGCTGGCCTATGTACCGATCGACTTCAGCTCGACGGATGAGTATCTGTCGCGGTTGTCCCACAGCCGTCGCCGCAATATCCGCCGCAAGCTACGCAGCCGTGATGAGCTGCGCATCGAGATCCTGGACACCGGCGATGCCCGCTTCAGCGATGAGCAATGGCAGCAGGAACTGTATCGGCTGTACAAGGCGGTGTACGCACAGAGCGAAATCCACTTCGACTTGCTCACGCCCGAATTCTTCATCCAGTTGCTCACCGATGCCGACAGCGGCGGGCATGTGTTCTGCTACTGGGACGAGGACGAACTGGTTGGCTATAACCTGTGCTACCAGCAAGACGGCAAGTTGCTCGACAAGTACATCGGCCTGAACTACCCGCTGGCGCTGGAGCACAACCTGTACTTCGTCAGCTGGTTTGTGAACCTGGAGTTCGCCCTGGAAAAGGGCCTGCAGTTTTATGTCGCGGGGTGGACCGACCCACAGGTCAAGTCCAGCCTCGGCGCCAAGTTCACGTTTACCCGCCATCTGGTGTGGGTGAGGAACCCGCTGCTGCGCAAAGTGATGAACCGTTTCCGGCACCATTTTGAAAGCGATACCCAGTGGCAGCAGGAGCAAACCGCATGAGCCAGGCCCGTCCCGCATTGATCCTCGATTTTGACGGGGCCGTGAATAACATTCCCGGCGCCCTTACCCTGCCGTTGCAAGCCTGGCAGGAGAAAATCCGTTTCGGCTGCCGCTGGGCGCAGTTCAAGGAGCTGGAGAGCGCCCTGCACGCGCAGATGCCCAGCGATTACGGCTGTGTGTTTACCGGCAGCGGTGATTATCACCACCTCAGCCAGCTGTTGTTGAACCGTCTTCCCACCCAGCAAAAGATCCAGCTGATCATTTGCGATAACCACCCGGACAACATGCGTTATCCGTTTGGTATCCATTGTGGGTCCTGGGTCTACTGGGCCAGCCGCCTGCCGCAGGTCGAGCACGTTCACGTGCTGGGCATTGGCTCGCCGGACATTTCCCTTAAGCACGCCTGGGAGAATCACTGGTCGCCGCTGGTGAAACGCAAGCTGACCTACTGGAACACCAACGTCGATACCCGCTGGTTGAACTGGATCGGCGCAGGCCGCAGCAATCGTGCATTCACCAGCGCGGACGAGTTGATGAGCGCGTTCCTGGCGCAGCTCGACCCTTCGCTGCCGGTGTATCTCTCCATCGACAAAGACGTGCTGAGCCCGCAGGTGGTGAATACCAACTGGGACCAGGGCGAGTTTCTGGAGAAGCATTTAAATGCGCTGATCGATGCCTGCCACGGCAGCATTATTGGCGCGGACATTACCGGCGACGTGTCCGCCTACCACTACCAGAGCAAGTTCAAGCGCTGGCTGAGTGCGTCGGATGGCCAGGAAGAGCTGCCGGAGAACCAGGTGGTGATCTGGCAACAGCAGCAGAATGAGCTGAATGCGCGCTTGTTGACCCGTATCGATCAAAGCTGGGCCTAGCGTTTAAGAATCCGCCGCAGATGATCCAGCACTTGCTCGAACAGCTCGTCCGTCAGCCAGTGGCTATTGCTGATCGACAGTGTCTGGGCGGCGAAGCTTTGCGCGCGGGGGATATCGGCGCCTTGCTGTAACAGCGGGGTGAGTGCCGGGTAGCCCGGCAATACGTGGATGAACAGGCGGGTCACGCCCAGGCCTGCCGTCCACAGCTGCGCCATCGCGGTATCGCGGGTTTGTGCGCTGGGCATCACCACCATCAGGAACGGCCAGGTGCCTTGCTGGCCCGGGCTGTCGGTCAACACCGACACGCCGGGCAAGCTGCTCAGCTGCGCCACGCGACGCAAGGCCCGCAGGCGGCCTTGCTGCAAATGCTCGGGCAAGCGTGCCAGGGCTGCGGCGCCGACCTTCTGGCGATAGCCGCCCAACCGGTGCAACGGAATATCGTTGACGGAAAAATCATCGCCCACCGCCGCCACTTCATCGCCCCGCGCCAGCGCCGCCCGCAGCGGTTTGCCGTACACGTACTTCAGCCCGCGGGGCTGATACGCCGCGGCATAGCCCCACAGCTCGGCGCTGCGTTGCACTTCCCAGCGCAGGCTGAAGGGCAAGTCCTGCCGGCATTGCTGGTGCAACGCCTGATGCAGCGCCGGATTCCGGCTGAACAACACACCGCCTTCAGCCGTGGTCAGGCCTTTGCCCAGCGCCATGCTGAAAAAGCCGATGTCGCCTTTCAGTCCGACGCTTTTTCCATCATCCAGCGCGCCCATGGCCTGGGCGGCGTCTTCGATCACCGCAATGCCGAGTGGCTCGGCAATGCGCTTGGCAGCCTCCACATCCGCCACACGCCCGGCCAGGTGAGTGACGACGATCGCCAAGGTGTTTTGGTTGCACAGCTGCGCCAGCTGGTGTTCGTCCAGGTCGATGCTGCCGGGCTGCAGATCGCACGCCACCACGCGCAAAGGCGGGCAGTGATGGGCCGCCAGGGCCACCAGCGGGCAGGTATAGGCCGGCACGATAAGCTCGGTGCGCCCCGGCGTGCGCTGCTGCAACACCCGCAGCGCCATGATCAGCGCGGCGGTGCCGGAGCAGGGCAGGGCCGGCAGCGGGATGTCGAGCTGTCGGGCCAGGTCGCGGGCCAGGTCGCCCGAGCGGTTGAACAAGTCCTGCCAGCGCAGGGGAAGCCCCGCCGTTGGCGGAATCTCCCGCTGGCTGACAACGGGCGTCATGACGCCAGCGTCTGCGAGGGTTCGGCCTCGACGGTCTTGCTTTCTTTGTCTTCGCTGCGCGCCAGGCACAGGATGCCCGCAATGATCAGCGCGCCGCCGACGACCTTGGGCAGGGTCAAGGTGTCATTGAATAGCCACACGGAGATCAGCGTCACGCTGATCAGCTCCAGGTGGGAGGCCGCAAACGCCGGGCCCACCGGGGCGTATTTCAACAGCGTCATCCAGGTGAAAAACGCGCCGATGTAGCCCACGAATGCGCCGTAGATCCATGGCGCACCGAACACGCGGATCAACCAGGCGGCGTCCATCGTCAGCGGTTCGGCATGAATCGAGGCGAACTTGAAACTGACCTGCGCCAAGGTATCGAAAATGATCAGCGACAGAAAACCCAGGATATAAAACCGTTTCATTACTCGAACCCCACGACGGTCACGCCACAGGCGATCAGCATGATGCCGATCAACCGCCATTTGCTCAGGCTTTCCTTGAACAGGAAACGCCCGGCAATCATGATCACGACAATATTGATGGAGCCCAGCATCACCCCGACCGACAACGGCACCAGTGTCAGGAAGGCCAGCCACAGCACGAATTCGAACACATAGCAGATGATGCCCAGCCAGATCCACGGACGCTTGAGCATATGGCGCCAGTGGGCCATGCCGTCATGCTCGGCGCTGGCTGAGGCTGCGGCTTTGAACGCCAACTGGCCGGACGTATCAACGATGACGTTGAGTATCCAGAGGATGATGGTTAATTGGCTCATGTGTTCCCGTGTCGTCTGCTTGTACGGCTAGTTGCTTACGATACAGGAGCGTGCCGATACAGTTGTTCGAGTTTGTCGAACGAACAGCCTCTGTTCAGCTTGCCGGGTCAGGGTGGAGACGTTTCCCCGTTCCACTCGCAGTAACAGCCGACCGCCAGGGTGTGGGTCGCATTGACCTCGCGTCCGCCTTCGAGGGCTTGCAGGATCGGCTCGATAAAGCTGTTGCTGGAGTTACACGTCAACCCTTCGCTGTAGGGCCCGAAATACGCCAGCTTGCCGCTGCGGTCCCAGATGCCCACGGCAGGGCTGGCCGGCAGATGCTGGGCACCGGGCACGGCCTTGAGGGCCTTCATCGAGCCCAGGGTGGCGGGCAACTGCCCGTGGCTGCCGGCTTTCTGCAGGGAATAGAACTCCACGCCCTGGGGGGCGTACTGCTCGATCAACTCGCCAAGGTGCTGCTGGTTGCCGACATTGCACGGGCAGGCGGGGTCCCAGAAGTGCACCAGGCGGATCGGGCCCGGGCCGGCAAGCTCGGCCGGCAGGCTCAGGCTGTCACCGGAAAACACCGCCGTATGCTCACTGAATGCCCGCAGGTAGCGTCCCTGGAACCAGTCATACGCCGCCCACAACACCCCGGCGCAAATGATCACGATCAGGCTGGCGAAGAGGGTGGTGCGGTAGGGCTGTCGCATTTGGATCAATCCTCGGAGGACGCGTAGCTTGCCATGCTTGCCCTGACAGATGAATATCGCGGCTCGATATTCATCTGTTCAATGCGTTGAAGCCACAGTCTGGAAGTTCTTATGCCCGTTACGTTTGACCCTGATCATCTACGCGAAAGCTTGCGCCCACTGGTGGACGCGCAGCCGCTTTCAGCCGAGGCCCGGGTCTACCAGCGCTTCTACGGCCTGGACCTCGCTGCCCGCAAGGTGCCCGCGACAAGCCGCCTGGGGCGGTTTGCGGTGGATGGGTTCGACGTGGTCTGCCAGGTGTGGTGGCCACCGGTGCCGGTGGCGACGATGTTCCTGTTCCATGGCTTCTACGACCATATGGGCCTGTACCGGCATGCCGTGGACTGGGCGCTGGACCAGGGTTTTGTGGTGATCGCCTGCGACTTGCCGGGCCATGGCCTGTCCAGCGGTGAACGGGCCAGCATTGATGACTTTGCGGTGTACCAGGACGTGGTGCAGGCGTTGTTTGAACAGGCCAAGGCGCTGCAGTTGCCGCAGCCGTGGCACTTGTTCGGGCAAAGCACCGGCGGCGCGATTGTGGTGGATCACCTGCTTAGCCATGGCGTCGACAGCCCGGCCCAGGGCAAGACGTTCCTGTTGTCACCGCTGGTGCGGCCCCGCGCCTGGGGCTGGTCGCAGCTCAGTTATTACCTGCTCCGGCCGTTCGTCAAAGGCATTGCCCGGCGCTTCAGCGATAACACCAACGACCCGCAGTTCAAGCCGTTCCTGGAGGCCGACCCGTTGCAGCCACGGCAGTTGCCGACTGCCTGGGTGGGCGCCCTGGCGCGCTGGATCAAACGTGTTGAAGCGGCGCCACGCAGCACGCGGCGGCCGTTGATCGTGCAGGGTGAGGAAGACATGACGGTGGACTGGCAGCACAACCTGAAGGTGCTGCGCAGCAAGTTCGACCAACCGGAGGTGTTGATGCTGCCGCGCGGCAGACATCACTTGGCGAATGAGATTCCGGAGATTCGGCAGCAATACTTCGGGTTTCTCACCGACCACCTGAAATAACGCAATCCAAATGTGGGAGCGGGCTTGCTCGCGAAGGCGGTCGATCAGTTAGCATAACCAGTGACTGGCACACCGTCTTCGCGAGCAAGCCCGCTCCCACAGGGTTACTGCGCCAGGCTCGAGGTGCTTTGGCCGACCGCCAGCCCGGCGCGAATCGCCGCCAGTGCCGCCTTGTAGTACGCCTTGCCCTCCGGCGACTCCGCGAACGTCGCGAACTCTTCCAGCTCCGGGTCGGACAAATCCCGGTAGACGTACAACAGCGTGTTGTTCAGATCATTGCCGATCTGCTGCATCAGGCGCTCACGCTGGCCGTTCAACATGCCCTGCGCCTGGCCTCCGCCCAACAGCCCGGGGATCATCTGGCTCAAGCTGTCGGCCGCCACGCCGGCAATCGCCAGGCTGACTTCAGCCCCGGCTTCCCGCGCAGGCAAGGCCTGGGCCAGGTGGCCGATGATCAGGCTGCGGGTGGCATCGGCTTCCATGTGCGGCAAGCCCTGGGCGTTCTTCGCCAGTTGATCGCGGCGGGTGGCCAGCAACTCGGCGGCGACAATCTTGCGGCCCAGCGGCGACTGGAAGAAGGCCAGTGCCGGCTTAGGGTCCGCCAAATTCTTGCGCAGTTGCGCTTCGGCGCGCTGGTCTACCGACTGGGGCGCGAAGCGTTTATTGCTGTTGTCCACCAGCGCCTGATACACCGCCGGCGGCAGGCTGTTGCGGTAGCGTTGCTGGGCGGCACTGAGGGCGTCATTAAAATGCGCGCGCTGGTCTGCCCAGCCGGCGACCTTGTACAACTGGTCATGGCTGTCTGCCCAGGCGGGCAAAACGCAGAACATCAGCAAGGAAAAAAACAAACGACGCATATGGACTCCTGTCAGTCGGCCACTATTGTCCGTGTCGGGCGTAGGATTTGTCGAGAAATCCTATCGGTCACCTGACTAAAGTGTATTCAGACGCTCGGCGGCTCTGTCGGATTCACAGGCGTATGGATACTATGCGCGCCATGCCCATACCCTCCGATCACCCGCTGCTGTTACGCATTGTCGATGACCTGGCCGCACAAGGCTGGTCGCAGCAGAATATCTTCCTGCCCGAGGCTCTGACCCTCGAACTGGCGGCTGAGTGCCAAAAACGCGCCGCCGAAGGTGAATTGGCGCCCGCGGCGGTCGGACGGGGGCCTTCCCAGGAGATTCGCGAGGGCATCCGGGGTGACCATATCCAGTGGCTGGAGCCGGGCGAGGTGGTGGCCTGCGATAACTACCTGGAGCTGATGGACAGCCTGCGGGTGGCGATGAACCGTGGCCTGTTCCTGGGCCTGGAAGACTTCGAAAGCCACTTCGCGATGTACCCGCCGGGGGCGTTTTACCTCAAGCATGTGGACCGTTTTCGCGATGACGACCGGCGCATGGTGTCGGCGGTGATCTACTTGAACAACGCCTGGCTGCCGGAACATGGCGGCCAGTTGCGCATGTACCTCAAGGGCGACGTCGAATACGATGTGGTGCCCACCGGCGGTTGCCTGGTGGTATTCCTGTCGGGGGAAATCCCCCATGAAGTCATGCCCGCCACCCGCGAACGCCTGTCCCTCACCGGCTGGTTTCGCCGGCGGGGCAACGAGCCGTTTTGATGATGCAAAAGATTCTGGTCAGCCGCTGCCTGCTGGGGCACCGGGTACGCTACGACGGAGGGGCCAGCGGGCCTTTCGATCAATTGGCCGCGTGGCAGGCCGAAGGCCGGGTGGTTGCCGTGTGCCCGGAAGTGGCGGGTGGCTTGCCGACGCCACGGCCGTCTGCCGAAATCCCGGGCGGGCAGGGGATTGACGTGTGGGAAGGCCGCGCCCAGGTGCTGACGGCCCAGGGGGAAGACTTCAGCGAAGCCTTCCTCGATGGCGCCCGCCAGGCATTGGCGCTGGTACAGCGTCACAATATCCGCGTCGCCGTACTCAAGGCCAACAGCCCGTCGTGCGGCAATCTGCTGACCTATGACGGTACCTTCACCGGCGTGAAGGTCACGGGCGAAGGCGTGACGGCGGCCTTGCTCAAGCGCCATGGGGTGCAGGTGTTCAGTGAGCTGGAATTGCCCGAAGCGGCAGCGGCCCTGGCAAAATGCTCAAGCCCG
>NZ_JACAQY010000013.1:0-78497 GCF_013386835.1 Pseudomonas sp. IPO3774 | reverse complement strand
AGCCCGCTCCCACATTGACCGAGTCGTTTATTCGGCCTTTTTCACCGGTTTGCTCGCATCCATCCCGAACCACTTCTCCGACAACGCCGTCAGCCGGCCATCGGCCTTAATCCGTTGCAGAGCCTTGTCCAGGCTGGCCTTGAACGCCGGGTTACCCTTCTGGAACGGAATCGCCAGGCTCAGCGTCGGGCCGACGTCTGCGCCTTCCTTCACCGGCAGCTGGCTGTCGCGAATCGCGTAGGGAATCAGCAGCCGATCACTGATGGCGGCATCGATCTGTTGATCGGCAACGTCCTTGATCGGCTGCCTGGCATCGGCATAGCTGCGCAAATCAACGCCCTCGGCGGTGCGCGCCTGCTCCACAAACTGGCTGCCCTGGGCCACGCCCAACGCCTTGCCCTTGAGCGCCGCAAAGCTGCCCAACGGGCGCTGTTCCTGCTTGCGCACGATCAGCTGTGCGCTGGAGTAGCTGTAGGGCTCGCTGAAGTCGAAACGATCCGCCAGTTCAGGAGTCATAGCGATATGGTTGATGGCCACGTCGTACTTGGCGCTTTCCACGCCGGGCAGCAACTCGGCGGCATCGACAGTGATAAAGGAGGGGCGTACGTCCATTTCCTTGGCCAGCAACTCACCCAGCTCCACTTCAAAACCGGTGAGTTTGTCGCCTTCCTTGAAGTTGAAGGGCGGGGTGTTGGCTTCCATTGCGATGCGCAGTTCCCCGCGGTCAAATACATCGTCGATCAGTTCGGCATGGGCCAAGGGACTTGCAAGGGGCAGTAAAAGTAACAGGCCAGGCAGGAAACGCATGGTCGCTCCTAAAGAATTCGAATGAGCGAAGCGTTGTTCAGGCTCGCTTTGCTATGGTGTTGAATGCCTTGGACAGCAATTTGTCGCGAAGTTGTCATAACCCTACAGATTTCCCGGAAAAACTGGAGAAGTGAATGAAAGCCTTTTTGACCCGTGCAACCCTGGCCAGCCTATTGCTGGGCGCTTCGATGCTGGCGACCGCTGCTGATGGCATCCCGCGCAGCGCTCCACCAGAAGGTGCCAAAGTGTTCATCGTGTCGCCCAAAGATGGCGCCACCGTCGATAAAACCTTCACCGTGAAATTCGGCATGGAAGGCCTGAAACTGGCCCCGGCCACCAGCCAGGACCCGGGCACCGGCCACCACCACCTGCTGATCGACCAGAAAGAATTGCCGGATGCCAGCGTGCCGATCCCGGCCACCGATACCGTGATCCACTACGGCAAGGCACAGACCGAAACCGAGCTGACCCTCACCCCAGGCAAGCACACGCTGCAACTGGTAGCCGGCGACAAACTGCACATGCAGTTCAACCCGACTGTAGCCTCGAAAGTCATCACGGTTAACGTCAAGTAAGATTTGTTCAGACAAAAAAAGGGAGACCCGAGGGTCTCCCTTTTTTATGCGCGTTTAGCGATTAGAACAACACGCGGCTACGGATAGTGCCGTTGATGTGCTGCAGCTTCTCTTGCGCCAGGTCCGAATACTCGGCGTCTACGTCGATAACCACGTAGCCGACTTTCTCGTTGGTCTGCAGGAACTGACCGGAAATGTTGATGCCGTTTTCCGCGAAGACCTTGTTGATCTCCATCATCACGCCAGGGATGTTCTGGTGGATGTGCAGCAGACGGTGCTTGCCAGGGTGCGCCGGCAGAGCCACTTCCGGGAAGTTGACCGAGGACACCGACGTACCGTTGTCGCTGTACTTGACCAGTTTCTCCGACACTTCCAGGCCGATGTTGGCTTGGGCTTCAGCGGTGGAACCGCCGATGTGCGGGGTCAGGATCACGTTGTCCAGGCCACGCAGCGGGCTTTCGAAGATGTCGTCGTTAGAGCGCGGCTCTACCGGGAACACGTCGATGGCGGCGCCGATCAGGTGCTTGTCCTTGATCGCGTCGGCCAGGGCGTCCAGCTCGACCACGGTGCCGCGTGCAGCGTTGATCAGGATCCCGCCCTTCTTGATGGCGCGGATTTCCTTCTCGCCGATCATCCACTGGGTCTCAGCGGTTTCCGGTACGTGCAGGGTCACGATGTCGGACATGCCCAGCAGCTCGGTCAGGCTCGACACCTGAGTGGCGTTACCCAATGGCAGCTTGGTCAGGGTGTCGTAGAAGAACACCTGCATGCCCAGGCCTTCGGCCAATACCGACAGTTGAGTACCGATCGAACCGTAACCGACGATACCCAGCTTCTTGCCGCGGATTTCGAAGGAGTTGGCTGCGCTCTTGATCCAGCCGCCACGGTGGCAGGAAGCGTTCTTCTCGGGAATACCGCGCAGCAACAGGATCGCCTCGGCCAATACCAGCTCAGCAACGGAGCGGGTGTTGGAGTACGGTGCGTTGAACACCGCGATGCCGCGCTCGCGCGCTGCGTTGAGGTCGACCTGGTTGGTGCCGATGCAGAAACAGCCGACAGCTACCAACTTCTTGGCGTGATCGAAGATCTCTTCGGTCAGCTGAGTGCGGGAGCGAATGCCGATAAAGTGCGCGTCGGCGATCTTTTCCTTGAGCTGGGCTTCCGGCAGAGAACTGGTGATGTACTCAATGCTGGTGTACCCGGCGGCCTTCAGGACTTCGACGGCCGATGGGTGGACGCCTTCCAGAAGAAGGAACTTGATCTTGCTCTTATCGAGAGAAGTCTTGCTCATCTGCGTAAACCTGTATCCCGGAGAAAAATGGCAGGGAATCGGATCACGTAAGCTGACCCGGACGGCAGGAAAGCCGTCACCGCAGAACGCCCTTGGGCACTATCCTGCGGGGGCGGTATGCTAGCATACGTGCCCCGCTAAACACCCATTCCTGCGACGTGAAGCGTTCTCAGGATGACCATGAATTGTTCGAGAGTTCTGTCGATGACCCATCCTGCCCTGATTGATGAGCTGAAGACCCTGGTTGAGCCTGGCAAGGTCCTGACCGATGCTGACTCCCTTGAGGCTTATGGCAAGGACTGGACCAAGCATTTCGCGCCGGCCCCGGTGGCCATCGTCTTCCCGAAGACCACCGAGCAGGTGCAGGCCATCGTCCGTTGGGCCAATGAGCACAAGGTCGCGCTGGTGCCGTCCGGTGGCCGTACCGGCCTGTCGGCCGCTGCCGTCGCTGCGAATGGCGAAGTGGTTGTGTCGTTCGACTATATGAACCAGATTCTCGACGTGAACCTCACCGACCGCACCGCCGTGTGCCAGCCGGGTGTGGTCACCAAGCAATTGCAGAACGTCGCCGAAGAAAAAGGCCTGTACTACCCGGTGGATTTCGCCTCGTCGGGTTCCAGCCAGATTGGCGGCAATATCGGCACCAATGCCGGCGGGATCAAGGTCATTCGCTACGGCATGACCCGTAACTGGGTCGCCGGTATGAAAGTCGTCACCGGCAAGGGCGACCTGCTGGAGTTGAACAAAGACCTGATCAAGAACGCCACCGGCTACGACATGCGCCAGCTGTTCATCGGCGCTGAAGGCACCCTGGGCTTTGTGGTCGAAGCGACCATGCGCCTGGACCGGGCGCCGAAAAACCTCACCGCCATGGTGCTCGGCACCACCGATTTCGACTCGATCATGCCGGTGTTGCACGCCTTCCAGAGCAAGCTGGACCTGACCGCCTTCGAATTCTTTTCCGACAAGGCCCTGGCCAAAGTCCTCGGTCGCGGCGACGTGCCGGCGCCGTTCGAGTCCGACTGCCCGTTCTACGCGCTGCTGGAATTTGAAGCGACCACCGAAGAAGTGGCCAACGATGCCCTGGCCACGTTCGAACACTGCGTCGAGCAGGGCTGGGTGCTGGACGGCGTGATGAGCCAGAGCGAAACCCAACTGCACAACCTGTGGAAGCTGCGCGAGTACATCTCCGAGACCATCTCCCACTGGACGCCGTACAAGAACGACATTTCGGTGACTGTGTCGAAAGTACCGGCCTTCCTCAAGGAAATCGACGCGATTGTCGGCGAACACTACCCGGACTTCGAAATCGTCTGGTTCGGCCACATCGGCGACGGCAACCTGCACCTGAACATCCTCAAGCCGGAAAACCTGAGCAAGGACGAGTTCTTCGCCAAGTGCGCCACCGTCAACAAGTGGGTGTTCGAGACCGTACAGAAATATAACGGCTCGATCTCCGCCGAACACGGCGTGGGCATGACCAAGCGCGATTACCTGACCTACAGCCGCTCGCCGGTTGAAATTGAATACATGAAGGCAGTGAAAGCGGTGTTCGACCCGAACGGGATCATGAACCCGGGCAAGATTTTCGCTGTTTAACAGTCCCTGAAGGAGTCGGTCCATGAGCTACCAGCACAAGTATGTCGACGGCACCAATATTCACTTTCCCCTGGGGAAGGTGGTGTGCATCGGGCGTAACTACGCCGAACACGCCAAGGAACTGGATAACCCGGTACCGACCGAGCCGCTGCTGTTTATCAAGCCCGGCAGTTGCGTAGTGGCACTGGAAGGCGGTTTTGCCATCCCTACCGAGCGCGGTTCGGTGCATTACGAAGCGGAAATCGCGGTGTTGATCGGCAAGCCGTTGTCGGCCAAACCGAGCCGCGAGGAAGTGCTGGACGCCATCTCCGGCTTCGCCCCGGCCCTGGACCTGACCCTGCGGGACAAACAGGCCGAGCTGAAAGCCAAGGGCCTGCCGTGGGAAATCGCCAAGTCGTTTGACGGTGCGGCGGTGATTGCCCCGTTCGTGGTCGGCAGCACTTTCCCGGATGTGACGGATATCGGCATCCGCCTGACCATCAACGGCGAAGTGCGCCAGGACGGCAACAGCGCGATCATGCTCAACCCGATCATCCCGATGATCCAGTACATGGCCGGCTGCTTCTCGTTGCAGGCCGGGGATGTGATCCTCACCGGTACGCCGGCAGGCGTGGGCCCGCTGAATGTGGGTGACGAGCTGGTGCTGGAATTGCCGGGTGTGAGCCGCTTCGAAAGCAGCGTTCGCTGAATACCTGGCGAAACGCGGTCAAAAATGTGGGAGCGGGCTTGCTCGCGAAAGCGGTGTATCAGTGACAGATTCAGTGACTGATACTCCGCATTCGCGAGCAAGCCCGCTCCCACATTTGATCTGTGTACTGCCACCCAATCGGGTTTTTGCATTTTTTTCACACCCCATCCGGATAATCCTCAGCCTCCTGCGCGCGGACCTTTTGATCCTGTGCTATCCCCTAAAGCTGACTTTCTGGAAAGCGTAATGGCCGTGCCTCTCCCATCCGTAAAACCCACGTTTCGTTCACGCCTTGCCATGCGCTGGTATTCCTGGCTGTTCCTCGCCGGCGCGATCATTTACGGCGTGGCCTGGGCGATGCACTGGGACGACCGCGGTGTGTTGTGGCTGGCGGAGGGTTTCGAAACCCCGGCCGAGCGCCTGGAAAGCGTCTGGCTCCCCGACTACCACGCGGTGATCGACGCCAAGCTGCTGCCCGGCATGGAGAAGGACGAAGCCTCGGACCTCACCTACAACCCGCTGACCAAGACCCTGTTCTCGGTGATGGGCAAGAACCCGTTCCTGGTTGAACTGACCCTGCAAGGCGACGTGCTGCGCAAGATGCCGCTCAACGGCTGGAACAACCCGGAGGGCGTGACCATGATGGAAAACGGCCTGATGGCCGTGGTCGATGAGCGCCAGCACAGCCTGACCATCGTCAAGGTCGACCCGCAGACCCAGCAGTTGAACAAAGCCGACTTCCCGTCCTATGACCTGGGCCCGTCCAAGGACCAGAACAAAGCCTTTGAGGCGGTGACCTGGGACAAGCGCAACCAACAGCTGATCCTCGGCGAAGAGCGCCCACCGGCCCTGTTCACCTGGAAAAGCGACGGCAGCCAGACCCTCTCCGGCGCCAAGCAAAAGCTCGCCAGCACTGAACTGGACATGCGCAACCTGTCGGCGCTGACCGTCGACCCGCGTACCGGCCACCTGCTGGCGCTGTCGGCGGACTCCCATCTGTTGCTGGAACTGGACGAGAAGGGCGAGCAGGTCAGCTTCATGACCTTGCTGGGTGGCTTCAATGGCTTGAAGAGCACCATCCCGCGTGCCGAAGGCGTGACCATGGACGAGAACGGCACGCTGTATATGGTCAGCGAGCCGAACCTGTTCTATCGCTTCGAGAAGCAGGCGCAGTAGTTCGATTACGTCAGATTTCTCTCTATCTGCGGCATCCGCCAGACACCCGGGGCGTTTAAGTTTAAATTCAGGCGACCGTGATATTCATTCGCCAGTTTTTACTCTGAGCCCCGCCCGATGCGTCGACTTGCCCGCCCCAAACCTGCTTTTTTTATCCTGATCCTGATCGCCCTGGTGGCGTGCGGTGTGGTTGCCCAGCAATTGCGCCTGTTTGAGCGTGCCTGGTTCAACTGGCAATCCTGGCGCAATCCCGCCGGGGAGCACTCCATTGGCCTTGGGGATTACCGGGTGGCCCTGGAGGCGCAGGTGATCGACGGCCTCAACGACGATGTCTCGGCACTGACCTTTGATCCGGTGCGCAACAGCCTGTTTACCGTGACCAACAAGAACGCTGAGCTGGTCGAACTGTCCCTGGACGGCAAAATCCTGCGGCGCATTGCGCTGGTGGGGTTTGGCGATGCCGAGGCCGTGGAGTACATCAGCGACAACACCTACGTGATCAGCGACGAACGCCAGCAGCGGCTGATCAAGGTCCACGTGGATGACGACACCCAATTCCTCGATGCCGCCGACGCCGAGCAAATGACCCTCGGCGTGCACCTGGGCGGCAACAAGGGCTTCGAAGGCCTGGCCTATGACTCGGTGGGCAAGCGCCTGTTTGTGGCCAAGGAACGCGACCCGATGCTGATCTACGAGGTCCACGGCTTTCCGCATTTCAAACCGGAAAAAACCTACTCGGTGCACGTGATCAACAACCCCAAGCGCGATGCCGGGTTGTTTGTGCGCGACCTGTCGAGCCTGCAATACGACGAGCGTAGCGGTCATCTGCTGGCGCTGTCGGATGAGTCATTTTTGGTGCTGGAACTGGATATCGACGGTCGCCCCCTGAGCAGCCTGTCGCTGCTCAAGGGGCGCCATGGCCTGAAGCAGCGCGTGCCTCAGGCCGAGGGGATCGCCATGGACAACGACGGCACGTTGTACATGGTCAGTGAGCCCAATCTTTTCTATGTATTCAAAAAAACCAAGTCTTGAGTCATGTGCAGAACAAATGTGGGAGCGGGCTTGCTCGCGAATGCGGTGTATCAGGCGCCATATTCAGTGACTGACACTGCGCATTCGCGAGCAAGCCCGCTCCCACACGGGTTTTGCATTACGCCTTAAGCGTTTTTACGCCTTCCGGGGTGCCCAGCAGCAGTACGTCAGCCGGACGGGCCGCAAACAAACCGTTGGTGACGACGCCGACGATCGCGTTGATCTGGCGCTCCAGTTCCACCGGGTTGGTGATCTGCATGTTGAACACGTCGATGATGATGTTGCCGTTGTCGGTCAGCACGCCTTCGCGGTACACCGGGTCGCCGCCCAGTTTCACCAGTTCGCGGGCCACGTGGCTGCGGGCCATCGGGATCACTTCCACCGGCAGCGGGAACGCGCCGAGTACCGGCACCAGTTTGCTGGCGTCGGCAATGCAGATGAAGGTCTTGGCCACGGCCGCAACGATCTTCTCGCGGGTCAGGGCTGCGCCGCCGCCCTTGATCAGGTTCAGGTGTGCGTCGCTTTCATCGGCGCCGTCGACGTAGAACTCCAGGTCGCTGACGGTGTTCAGCTCGTACACCGGAATACCGTGGCCCTTGAGCCGCGCAGCGGTGGCTTCGGAGCTGGCAACCGCGCCGTCGAACGCGCCCTTGTGCAGGGCCAGCGCATCGATAAAGCAATTGGCGGTGGAACCGGTGCCGACACCGACGATGCTTTTATCGTCGAGTTTAGGAAGGATTAAATCGACGGCGGCCTGGGCCACTGCCTGTTTGAGTTGATCCTGGGTCATGCGGGCTCCGGAACGGGCGGGGAGTAAAGAGGGGCGCGAGTATAACCCAACAAAACCTCGGTTTTCGTGTGGTCGCCCGGCCAAACGCTGGGTTAGACTCCTTGGCCCTGCCCAACCCGCCCAGTGATGCTTTCCGATGCTTGAACAGTACGTCAAAAAGATCCTCACCTCGCGCGTTTACGACGTTGCCGTAGAAACCCCGCTGCAGACCGCCCGCCAGCTCTCCGAGCGGCTGGGCAACAAGGTCTGGCTCAAGCGCGAAGACTTGCAGCCGGTGTTCTCGTTCAAGATTCGCGGTGCCTACAACAAGCTGACCCAACTGAGCGCCGAAGAACGTGCGCGCGGCGTAGTCACCGCTTCGGCGGGCAACCATGCCCAGGGCCTGGCCCTGGCGGCCAAGGTGCTGGGGGTCAAGGCCACCATCGTGATGCCCAAGACCACCCCCGAGATCAAGGTCGAAGGCGTGCGTTCCCGTGGCGGCAAAGTGGTGCTGCACGGGGATTCTTTCCCGGAAGCCCTGGCGTATTCGCTGAAGCTGGTCGACGAAAAAGGCTACGTCTACATTCACCCCTACGATGATCCGCACACCATTGCCGGGCAGGGCACCGTGGCGATGGAGATCCTGCGCCAGCACCCGGGGCCGCTGGACGCGATTTTCGTCCCGGTGGGCGGCGGCGGCCTGATTGCCGGTATCGCGGCCTACGTGAAATACCTGCGGCCCGAAATCAAGATCATCGGCGTCGAGCCGGACGACTCCAACTGCCTGCAAGCCGCCATGGCGGCGGGCGAGCGCGTGGTATTGCCGACCGTGGGCATCTTCGCCGACGGCGTGGCAGTGGCGCAGATCGGCCAGCACACCTTCGACATCTGCAAGGACTACGTGGATGAAGTGATCACCGTCAGCACCGATGAAATCTGCGCGGCGATCAAGGACATCTACGACGACACCCGCTCCATCACGGAGCCGGCTGGCGCCCTGGGCGTGGCGGGCATCAAGAAGTACGTCGAGACCCGTGGCATCACCGGGCAAACCCTGGTGGCCATCGATTCCGGGGCCAACGTCAACTTCGACCGCCTGCGCCATGTGGCCGAGCGCGCCGAGCTGGGTGAAGGCCGCGAAGCCATCATCGCCGTGACCATCCCCGAGAAGCCGGGCAGCTTCAAGGCCTTCTGCGAGGCCGTGGGCAAGCGCCAGATCACCGAATTCAACTACCGCTACCACTCTGGTCGCGAGGCGCACATTTTTGTCGGCGTGCAGACCCACCCGGAAAACGACCCGCGCAGCGCGCTGATCGCCAGCCTCACCAGCCAGGGTTTTCCGGTGCTGGACCTGACGGAAAACGAACTGGCCAAGCTGCACATCCGCCATATGGTCGGTGGCCATGCGGCGCACGTCAGCGACGAGGTGGTGTTCCGCTTCGAATTCCCGGAACGTCCGGGGGCACTGTTCAACTTCCTTAACAAATTGGGCGGGCGCTGGAACATCTCGATGTTCCACTATCGCAACCACGGCGCCGCCGATGGGCGCGTGGTGGCGGGCCTGCAAGTACCGGCGGACGAGCGTCACCTGGTGCCGGCGGCGCTGGAGGCCATTGGCTACCCGTACTGGGATGAAAGTGATAACCCGGCCTACCAGCTGTTCCTCGGTTGAGCGACTACGCTGACTGGGCGGCCTTCAAGGAATCGAGAACATGGAAACGCTGACCACCCTTAAAGTTATCCACATCGCGGCCACGGTGTTGCTGCTGCTCAGCGGCCTCGCCCTGGCAGTGCTGGCCTGGCGCAAACGCAGCGCGGGGCCGGCCTATACCGTGCAGCGGCCGTGGGTGTTTGTGTGGTTGTTGATGGGCATTTGCGTGGTGAGCATGCCGTTCACCGGCTGGTGGCTGGCGCACCTGATCGGCTGGCCGCTGGGGCAAACCTGGATCCTGGGTTCCAGCGTGATCTACACCGTGGCGGCGCTGAGCTGGTTCTGGCTGGTGGTGCGGCTTAATCGGCTGCGGCTGGGCGGGGCGGGGAGTTTGAACTTCACCGTGGCGCTGGCGGTGGTGAGCCTGGTGGGGTTTGTGGCGATTGCCGGGTTGATGGGGGCCAAGCCGGTTTAAGGCTTGAGACCGAGTTGCCTCCATTCGCGAGCAAGCCCGCTCCCACATTTGACTGCATTCCAAAGGTGGAACTCGAGCAAATGTGGGAGCGGGCTTGCTCGCGAAAGCTTTATCAGCCGCGCAGGCTAATCACCGGCCAACCACGCTTCTCAGCCTCAGCCCGCAGATTCGGATCCGGATCCACCGCCACTGCATGCGTCACCTGCTCCAACAGCGGCAGGTCATTCATCGAATCGCTATAGAAGTAGCTGTCCTCCAGGTTATACCCGGTCTCTTCCAGCCAGCGATTCAAGCGCGTCACCTTGCCCTCGCGAAAGCACGGGATATCCGTACTGCGCCCGGTGTAGCGGCCATCCTGCATCTCGCATTCCGTCGCAATCAGGGTTTCAACCCCCAGTCGCTCGGCAATCGGCGCGGTCACAAAACGGTTGGTCGCGGTGATGATCACCAGCTTGTCGCCCGCCGCCCGGTGCTTGGCCAGCAACTCAACTGCCTTGGGCAGCACGATCGGCTCGATGCAGTCGCGCATGTAGTCGCGATGCCATTCATCCAGCTGGGCCATCTCGGTGCGGCCGAAGATTTCCAGGCAGAAGTTCAGGTACTCGGCGTTATCCAGCTTGCCGGCCAGGTAGTGCTGGTAGAACTCGTCGTTGCGGGCCTTGTAGGCCACCGCGTCGAGAATCCCGCGTTCACAGAGGTAATCGCCCCAGGCGTGATCGCTGTCACCCCCCAAAAGCGTGTTGTCCAAGTCGAATAAAGCCAGGCGCATTGCAGTTACTCGCTGAAAAGTCTGTAAAAAGGCGTCCAGAATACGGTCTTTTCACAAGAGTGCACATAAGGTAAGCAGCCTCGTTGCCGCTGTATCAATCTTTGTGGAACAATGCGGTGACATGCGTTTGCGAGGTTGTTGCCGTGATCGACCCCGATGGTTTCCGTCCTAATGTCGGGATTATTCTTACGAATGATGCCGGACAGGTGCTATGGGCTCGCCGTATCAACCAAGATGCCTGGCAGTTTCCTCAAGGCGGAATCAACCCCGACGAAACCCCTGAAGACGCCTTGTACCGTGAGTTGAACGAAGAAGTAGGCCTTGAACGTGAAGATGTGCAAATTCTGGCCTGCACCCGAGGCTGGTTGCGCTATCGTTTGCCGCAACGTCTGGTGCGTACTCACAGCCAACCGCTGTGCATCGGCCAGAAACAGAAATGGTTTCTCCTGCGCCTGATCTCCAACGAGCAGCGGGTGCGGATGGATTTGACCGGTAAACCGGAGTTCGATGGCTGGCGCTGGGTCAGTTATTGGTATCCGTTGGGCCAGGTGGTGACATTCAAGCGCGAGGTTTATCGTCGCGCTCTTAAAGAGCTTGCCCCGCGCCTTTTAGCGCGCGACTGACGACGGAGTTCGACCCCGAGCCATGCTCAATACGCTGCGCAAGATCGTCCAGGAAGTTAACTCCGCCAAGGATCTCAAGGCGGCGTTGGGGATTATTGTGTTGCGCGTCAAGGAAGCCATGGGCAGCCAGGTCTGCTCGGTTTACCTGCTGGACCCCGAGACCAACCGTTTTGTCCTGATGGCCACCGAGGGCTTGAACAAGCGCTCCATCGGCAAGGTCAGCATGGCGCCCAATGAAGGTCTGGTGGGCCTGGTGGGGACGCGTGAAGAACCCCTGAACCTCGAAAACGCGGCCGATCACCCGCGTTATCGCTACTTTGCCGAAACCGGTGAAGAGCGCTACGCCTCGTTCCTCGGTGCGCCGATCATTCACCACCGCCGCGTTGTCGGCGTGTTGGTCATCCAGCAGAAAGAACGCCGCCAGTTCGACGAAGGTGAAGAAGCCTTCCTTGTGACCATGAGCGCGCAGCTCGCCGGGGTTATCGCCCACGCCGAGGCCACCGGTTCGATTCGCGGCCTGGGACGCCAGGGCAAGGGCATCCAGGAAGCCAAGTTCGTCGGCGTGCCGGGTTCGCCGGGTGCTGCTGTCGGTACCGCCGTGGTCATGCTGCCGCCCGCCGACCTGGACGTGGTGCCGGACAAGACCGTCACCGACATCGACGCTGAAATCATCCTGTTCAAGACCGCCCTCGAAGGCGTGCGCAATGACATGCGCACCCTCTCGACCAAGCTGGCCACCCAGCTGCGGCCTGAAGAGCGGGCGTTGTTCGACGTGTACCTGATGATGCTCGACGACGCGTCCCTGGGCAGCGAAGTCAAGGACGTGATCAAGACCGGCCAGTGGGCCCAGGGCGCGCTGCGCCAGGTGGTCACCGATCACGTCAACCGTTTTGAATTGATGGACGACGCCTACCTGCGCGAGCGCGCCTCGGACGTGAAGGACCTCGGTCGCCGTCTGCTGGCCTACCTGCAGGAAGAGCGCTCGACCACGTTGGTGTACCCCGACAACACCATCCTGATCAGTGAAGAACTGACCGCCACCATGCTCGGCGAAGTGCCGGAAGGCAAACTGGTGGGCCTGGTCTCGGTATTGGGTTCGGGTAACTCCCACGTCGCGATCCTGGCCCGGGCCATGGGCATCCCGACGGTGATGGGCCTGGTGGACCTGCCGTATTCCAAGGTCGACGGCATCGAAATGATCGTCGACGGCTACCACGGCGAGGTCTACACCAACCCCAGCGAAGTGCTGCGCAAGCAATACGCCGAAGTGGTGGAAGAAGAACGCCAGCTGTCCCAGGGCCTCGACGCCCTGCGGGAACTGCCGTGCGTGACCCTCGACGGCCACCGCGTACCGCTGCTGGTCAACACCGGCCTGCTGGCGGACGTGGCACGTGCACAACAGCGCGGCGCCGAAGGGGTGGGCCTGTACCGCACCGAAGTGCCGTTCATGATCAACCAGCGTTTTCCGAGTGAGAAGGAGCAGCTGGCGATTTATCGCGAGCAATTGTCCGCCTTCCATCCGTTACCGGTGACCATGCGCAGCCTGGACATTGGCGGCGACAAGTCACTGTCGTATTTCCCCATCAAGGAAGACAACCCCTTCCTCGGCTGGCGCGGTATTCGCGTTACCCTCGACCATCCTGAAATCTTCCTCGTCCAGACCCGCGCGATGCTCAAGGCCAGCGAAGGCCTGAACAACCTGCGCATCCTGCTCCCGATGATCTCCGGCACCCACGAGTTGGAAGAAGCCCTGCACCTGATCCACCGGGCCTGGGGCGAAGTGCGCGACGAAGGCGCCGACGTGCCGATGCCGCCGATTGGCGTGATGATCGAGATTCCGGCGGCGGTGTACCAGGCCAAGGAGCTGGCGCGGCAGGTGGACTTCCTGTCGGTGGGCTCCAACGACCTGACCCAGTACCTGCTGGCCGTGGACCGCAACAACCCGCGGGTGGCCGACCTCTACGACTACCTGCACCCGGCGGTGCTGCAAGCCTTGCAGAACGTGGTGCGCGATGCCCATGCCGAAGGCAAGCAGGTGAGTATCTGCGGCGAGATGGCCGGTGACCCGGCGGCGGCTGTGCTGTTGATGGCGATGGGCTTTGACAGCCTGTCGATGAACGCCACCAACTTGCCGAAGGTGAAATGGATGCTGCGCCAGATCAACCTGAGCCGGGCCAAGGAGCTGCTGGCGGAGTTGATGACTATCGACAACCCGCAAGTTATCCACAGCTCGCTGCAATTGGCGCTGAAGAACCTTGGGTTGGCGCGGATGATCAACCCGGCGTCTGCAAAGAGCCTCTAACCGGATTTCAGAGCCTGCCCCCAATCGAAATGTGGGAGCGGGCTTGCTCGCGAAAGCGGTGCATCAGTCAGCTTATGTATTGGCTGACACGCCGCCTTCGCGAGCAAGCCCGCTCCCACATTTGATTTGCGTGAGGTTCAGATTTTGAGTTCAACTTCACCCAACTGCCCACCATACGGCCCAAAACTGCGCTCCACGATATGCCGCGTACCGTCGGCATTCACAATCAACGCCGTACTCGCCCGCGTCCCGTAACTGGGACTGGCAATAAACACACTCGACAGCAAACTCTCCGTCGCCAAGCCCACGCCGGTGTCCGGCAAGTCAGCAAACGGCGCGGTCTGCGGGTCGCTCAAAATCCCCAGCAAGGCTTCAGGCTGCGGATCGTCCAGCACTTCTGTCAGCGCCGCCTTGGCCTTCAACAACTTCGGCCACGGCGTATCCAGCCCTGCATTGGATAACCCATAAACCCCCGCCACCAATGGTGTCGGCGCAGATTCCTTGGCGTTGTAATGCCAAAGCTCGTCCCGCGTCCCGACCAGCAGGTTAAACCCCGCATATTCAATCGATCTGCCATTAACGTCGGCCAAATAGTCGTCAATCGACAGCGAACCGCTGAGAAAGCGCGCCACCAACTCACCCCGCGACTTGCGCGCCGGCGGCTGGTGCGGGTCACGGATATTGGTCAGCGCCGCAAAGCGCCCGTCTGCGCCAACTCCCAGCCAGGTCCCGCCCGCTTCCTGGTCCCTGCCCGCGTAAACATGGGGCGCATCCAGCCACTGGGCCAACGGCAAACTGGGCCGGGCATAAAATTCATCACGGTTGGCCGCGACGATCAGCGGCTGGGCGTGGCCCGGCCGCCAGGCGAAAACAATCAGGCACATAAGGCGATCCCTTTGTGTTTTGCCCACTCTACCCATAGAACCCTGTGCTTTGCATCCGTTAACATGCCGGTCTGTTTTCGGGGGCTCCCATGGAATTTCTGCTGTATTTGCTGCTGGGATCCTGCGCGGGCATGCTCGCCGGGCTGTTCGGCGTGGGCGGCGGCATCATTATTGTGCCGGTGCTGGTGTTCAGCTTCACCTTGCAGGGCTTCGATCCCGCGGTGCTGACCCACCTCGCTGTCGGCACGTCCCTGGCGTCTATTATCTTCACGTCGGTGAATGCGGTGCGTGAGCATCATCGGCGCGGCGCCGTGCGCTGGCCGATCTTCGTATGGATGGCCGTGGGTATCCTGCTGGGCGCGGGCGTTGGCGCGCTGACCGCCGAGGCGATCTCCGGGCCGCATCTACAGAAGATCATCGGTGTGTTCGCCCTGGTGATCGCCGTGCAGATGACCCTGGAGCTCAAGCCCAAGGCCAGCCGCCAGGTGCCGGGCAAGCTCGGCCTGACCCTGGCGGGCGGCGTGATCGGCTGGTCGTCGGCGATTTTCGGCACCGGCGGCGGTTCGTTGACCGTGCCGTTCCTGACCTGGCGCAGCGTGCCGATGCAGCAGGCAGTGGCCACTTCGTCGGCCTGCGGCTTGCCGATCGCCCTGGCCAGTGCGTTAAGTTTCATGATTCTGGGCTGGCATGATCCGCTGCTGCCCGATCATAGTCTCGGCTTTGTGTACTTGCCGGCGCTGCTGGGCATCGCCCTGACCAGCATGGTGGCGGCCCGTTTCGGCGCGCGCCTGGCGCACCGGTTGTCGCCGCGCTTGCTCAAGCGGCTGTTCGCCGGGCTGCTGTTTTGCGTAGGGCTGAATTTTTTGCTGTAACGCAGGCTTAATCGCGCACCGGCATGGTCCGATGCGCCATGACTATTGATTTAACGAGGAGTCGCAATGCTGCCTTACCCGCAGATCAACCCGGTGGCCGTGGCCATCGGTCCGCTGCAAATCCATTGGTACGGGTTGATGTACCTGATCGGCATCGGCGGTGCCTGGCTGCTGGCTTCCCGGCGCCTGAACCGTTTCGACCCGACCTGGACCAAGGAGAAGCTCTCCGACATGGTGTTCTGGATGTCGATGGGGGTCATCGTCGGCGGACGCCTGGGGTATGTGCTGTTCTACGACCTGCCAGCCTACATCGCCAACCCGACGCTGATCTTCGAGGTGTGGAAGGGCGGCATGGCGTTCCACGGCGGGTTTGTGGGGGTGATGATCGCCGCCTGGTGGTTTGGCCGGCGTAACGGTAAGTCGTTCTTCCAGCTGATGGACTTCGTCGCGCCGTTCGTGCCGATTGGCCTGGGTGCCGGGCGCATCGGTAACTTCATCAACGCCGAGCTGTGGGGCAAGCCGACTGACGTGCCGTGGGCCATGGTGTTCCCGCCGTTCAGCGACCCGGCGCAATTGCCGCGCCACCCCTCGCAGCTGTACCAGTTCGCCCTGGAAGGCGTGGCGCTGTTCCTGATCCTCTACATCTTCTCGCGCAAGCCACGCCCAACCATGGCCGTTTCGGGGATGTTCGCGTTGTTCTACGGGATCTTCCGCTTTATCGTCGAGTTCGTACGGGTGCCGGATGCGCAGCTGGGCTACCTGGCGTGGGGCTGGGTGACCATGGGTCAGATTCTCAGCCTGCCGATGATCATCGCCGGCCTGGGCCTGCTGTGGTGGGCTTACAATCGCCCGCAAGGCATCAAGAACACCGCGCTTTAAATTCGAACGCCGGGGCCCGAGGGTCCCGGCTTCAACGATACAGGTATACACATGAAGCAATATCTCGAACTACTGAACGATGTCGTGACCAATGGCCTGACCAAGGGCGACCGCACCGGCACCGGCACCAAGGCCGTGTTTGCCCGTCAGTTTCGGCATAGCTTGGCCGACGGCTTCCCGCTGCTGACCACCAAGAAGCTTCACTTCAAAAGCATCGCCAATGAATTGATCTGGATGTTGAGTGGCAACACCAACATCAAGTGGCTGAACGAAAATGGCGTGCGTATCTGGGACGAATGGGCCACCGAAGACGGCGACCTGGGCCCGGTGTACGGCGAGCAGTGGACCGCCTGGCCCACCAAGGACGGCGGCAAGATCAACCAGATCGACTACATGGTCGAGACGCTGAAGACCAACCCCAACAGCCGCCGCATCCTGTTTCACGGCTGGAACGTCGAGTACCTGCCGGACGAGACCAAAAGCCCGCAGCAGAACGCCCGGGACGGCAAGCAAGCGCTGCCACCTTGCCACCTGCTGTACCAGGCTTTTGTGCATGACGGTCATCTGTCGATGCAGTTGTACATCCGCAGCTCAGATGTATTCCTCGGCCTGCCGTACAACACCGCTGCCCTGGCGTTGCTCACCCATATGCTGGCCCAGCAGTGCGACCTGATCCCTCACGAGATCATCGTCACAACGGGCGACACCCATGCCTACAGCAACCATATGGAACAGATCCAGACCCAGCTGGCGCGCACGCCGAAGAAGCTGCCGGAACTGGTGATCAAGCGCAAACCCGCGTCGATCTACGATTACAAATTCGAAGATTTTGAAATCGTGGGCTATGACGCTGATCCGAGCATCAAGGCCGATGTAGCGATCTAAAAGCGATCTCGGTCCAAATGTGGGAGCGGGCTTGCTCGCGAATACGGTGTATCAGAAACACATTCAGTGGCTGACACACCGCTTTCGCGAGCAAGCCCGCTCCCACATTTTTTTGTGTACACATTCAATGCCCGTGGCTTCTGCCCACATGTGATGGCTCAGCCTCGCTGGCCGCGACACTCCCGCTGACTTCCAGCCGCTGCAAAATCCCGCACTGATCCAGATCCGGCCCGCCGCCGCAGCGTTGGCGCAGGTCGAGCAACTGTTCCTGCAACGCCAGCAGCCCGTCGATCCGCGCCTTGACGTGGTGGATATGCTCGTCAATCAATGCATTCACGCTTTCGCACTGGTCCTGAGGACTGTCACGCAGGCCCAGCAGGCTGCGAATTTCCTCAAGGGTCATGTCCAGGCTGCGGCAGTTGCGGATAAACACCAGCCGTTCGGTGTGCGCCTGGGTGTACAGCCGGTAATTACCGTCACTGCGCGCAGGCGGCGGCAGCAGGCCTTCTTTCTCGTAATAACGGATGGTTTCCACCTGGCAATCCGTCAATTTTGCCAATTCGCCGATCTTCATCGCAGCAATCTCCAAAAGGATGCTTGACCCTATAGTGGCTACAGGGTCTTTACTTGGCAACAGGCACCTTTACGGACGCGACAGAATGAGCGATTCCATCCACACCCCGCACAAGCACGACCATGATCATGACCACGCGCACGATCACGGCCCCAAGCTCAAACCTGTGCAGAAGCACGACCATGGCAGCCATGGCGATTCCTGCTGTTCCAGCAAGGCCGCGCCGGCGCTGGTGAAGCTGACCGAAGCCCCGACAGCGGGCTCGCGGCTGAGCACCTTCCGCATCGAAGCCATGGACTGCCCCACCGAGCAGACGCTGATCCAGAACAAACTGGGCAAGCTTGCGGGTGTGCAGCAGCTGGAATTCAACCTGATCAACCGCATTCTCGGCGTCACTCACGACCTGCCGACGACCGCGCCGATCATCGACGCCATCAAGTCCCTGGGCATGCAGGCGGACCCCATCGAAGAAGGCGTCGCCCCGGCTGAGCCGCCGGCGAAGAAGCACTGGTGGCCGCTGGCTGTGTCCGGCGTGGGCGCGCTGGGTGCTGAAGTGCTGCACTTCACCAACGCAGCCCCGACGTGGGTGATTGCCCTGGTCGCGCTGATCTCGATCTTCAGCGGCGGCCTCACCACCTACAAAAAGGGCTGGATCGCCCTGAAAAACCTCAACCTGAACATCAACGCCCTGATGAGCATCGCCGTGACCGGCGCGATCCTGATCGGCCAGTGGCCGGAAGCCGCGATGGTGATGTTCCTGTTTACCGTGGCCGAACTGATCGAAGCCAAGTCCCTGGACCGCGCGCGCAATGCCATCAGTGGCTTGATGCAGATGACCCCGGAACAGGCCACGGTTCGTCAGGCCGACGGCAGTTGGGTTGAACAGGATGTCAAAATCATCGAACTGGGTGCCATCGTGCGGGTTCGTCCCGGCGAGCGTATTGGTCTCGACGGTGAAGTCACCTCCGGCCAGTCCACCATCGACCAGGCGCCGATTACCGGTGAAAGCCTGCCGATTGAAAAGACCGTGGGCGACAAAGTTTTCGCCGGCACCATCAACCAGGCCGGTTCCCTGGAATACAAAGTCACCGCCGCCGCCAATAACTCGACTCTGGCGCGGATCATCCACGCCGTGGAACAGGCCCAGGGCGCCCGTGCGCCTACCCAGCGTTTTGTCGACACCTTCGCCAAGGTCTACACCCCGGCGGTGTTTATCTTTGCCTTGGGCGTGGCGCTGATTCCGCCGCTGTTCATGGCAGGCGTGTGGTTTGATTGGATCTACCGTGCGCTGGTATTGCTGGTCGTCGCCTGCCCGTGTGCGCTGGTGATTTCCACCCCGGTGACCATCGTCAGCGGCCTGGCCGCCGCGGCGCGCAAAGGCATCCTGATCAAGGGCGGTGTGTACCTGGAGGGTGGCTACAAACTCGACTACCTGGCCCTCGACAAGACCGGCACCATCACCCACGGCAAACCGGTGCAAACCGATTACCTGGCGCTGTTCCCGAACATGGAAGACAGCGCACCGGCCCTGGCCGCGAGCCTGGCCGGGCGCTCCGATCACCCGGTGTCCCTGGCCATCGCGAACGCGGCTGTGGACAAAAACCTCACCGTGCACACTGTGGATAACTTCGAGGCCCTGACCGGGCGCGGTGTGAAGGGCGAGATCAATGGAGAGGTCTATTACCTGGGCAACCACCGTCTGGTGGAAGAGCTGAACCTGTGCTCGCCGGCCCTGGAGAAGAAGCTCTTCGCCCTGGAAAAACAAGGCAAGTCCGTGGTCCTGCTGCTGGACAAGTCCGGCCCGCTGGCGCTGTTCGCCGTGGCCGACACCGTGAAGGACACCAGCCGCGAAGCCATCCAGCAGTTGCATGATCTGGGCATCAAGACCCTGATGCTGACCGGCGACAACACCCACACGGCCAAGGCGATCGCCGATCAGGTGGGTATCGACCAGGCCCAGGGCGACTTGTTGCCCACCGACAAACTGCAAGCCATCGAAGCGCTCTACGCCAAGGGCCACCGGGTCGGCATGGTCGGCGACGGCATCAACGACGCCCCGGCGCTGGCCCGTTCCGAGATCGGGTTTGCCATGGCTGCGGCCGGTACCGATACCGCCATCGAGACCGCCGACGTGGCCCTGATGGACGACGACCTGCGCAAGATTCCGGCATTCATTCGGCTGTCGCGGCAAACGTCGAGTATCCTCAAGCAGAACATCGCCCTGGCCCTAGTGATCAAGGCGATCTTCCTCGCGGTGACCTTCCTTGGGATGGCCACCATGTGGATGGCGGTGTTCGCCGACATGGGCGTGAGCCTGCTGGTGGTATTCAATGGTCTGCGCCTGCTGCGCAAATAGTCGATGAGAGGGTGGTGTGCTGAGTGCCGAGCTGAAGGCGTTTTACATGGTCGCCCGCCTGGGCAGCATTACCCAGGCGGCGAAAAAGCTCGGGCTCAGCCAGCCCACGGTGACCACCCAGATTCGTCACCTGGAAAGCCAGTACTCGGTGGAGTTGTTCTACCGTGGCGGGCGCCGCCTGACCGTCAGCGACGAAGGCGCGCGGCTGTTGCCGATGGTCAAGGCGCTGTTGCAGCAGGAAGCGGACATCGAGTTTTTCCTGCGCAACAGTGGCCAGGTACAAGGAGCCTTGAGGATTGCCGCGACGGCACCTTATTACATCCTCGACCTGGTCAAGACCTTCCGCGAGCGGCTGCCGCAGGTCGAGGTTTCGGTGGAGATCGGCAACTCCCAGCAGGTGCTGGAAGCGCTGGATGACTACCGCGTCGACGTCGCCGCCTCGTCCCAATTGCTTGAAGACCCGCGCCTGATCCGCCGGGTACTGGGCATGGACCCGCTGGTGCTGGCGGTGCATCGCAATCATCCGCTGGCGGTACTTGAACATGTACCGCTGACCGCGCTGGCCGGGCATACCTTGCTGATGCGCGAGCCGGGGTCGACCACCCGTCGATTGACCGAAGAGATGTTGCAGGGCGCCGGTGTGAGTTACGGGCCGCTGCTGGAGATCGGCAGCCGGGAATCGATCCGTGAGGCAGTGCTGCGCAATATCGGCATCAGCATCATTGCCCGCCAGGAAGTGCCCCACGACCCGCAATTGCGCGTGCTGACCATCGAAAATGCACCGCAGATTCCCGAGTATTTGTACTGCCTCAAAGAGCGAAAGGGCGCGCGGTTGCCGGCGGCTTTCCTGGGGTTGGCGCAGGAAATGTCCCCTCTCTGATCGTTCCCACGCTCTGCGTGGGAATGCTGGCCTGGACGCTCCGCGTCCGCTCTTAAGGTCGTGACGCGGAGCGTCACAGGATGTATTCCCACGCAGAGCGTAGGAACAATCTGTTGGCACAACCCAAATCCACCAATACCACTATCGCCACGTTTTGCCTTTCTGCCACAAGAGGGACGCATTGCCTGCCTAGGATGACCTTCATCAGTTTGATGAGGTGCCTCCATGAACACAGCCATGACTAATCCCGGCGCGCCAATGAAGGTGCGCGGTGTACAGAAACGCTTCGGCGCCTTCACCGCGCTGGATAACGTGTCCCTGGACGTCGCCGCTGGCGAACTGGTGTGCCTGCTGGGCCCGTCGGGCTGCGGCAAGACCACCTTGCTACGCTGCATCGCCGGCCTGGAGCGCCAGGACAGCGGCGAGTTGTACCTCGGCGACCGCGATGTTTCCCTACTGGCACCCCAGGCTCGGGACTACGGCATTCTGTTCCAGTCCTACGCGCTGTTTCCCAATCTCACCGTCGAAGCGAACATCGGCTACGGCCTCACCGGCAGTGGCCGCGATGAAGTGCGCAAGCGCGTCGGGCAGATGCTGGAACTCGTAGGCCTGGTGGGCAGCGAAAAGAAATACCCCGGCCAACTTTCCGGCGGCCAACAACAGCGTGTGGCACTGGCTCGCGCCCTGGCGCCGGCGCCGTCCTTGCTGCTGCTGGACGAACCCATGTCGGCCCTCGACGCCCGGGTGCGCGAGCATCTGTGCACCGAGCTGCGCCAACTGCAGCGCCGCCTGGGCATCACCACCCTGATGGTCACCCACAACCAGGACGAGGCCATGCTGATGGCCGACCGCATCGCTGTGATGAACAACGGCAAGGTCGAGCAGTACGCCACGCCCCAGGAAATCTACGACCGCCCGGCCACACCGTTCGTGGCCGAGTTTGTCGGCCAGGGCAACTGGCTGCCGTTCAGTCGCAACAGCGCCAGCCACGCTCAGGTTGGCGGCATGAATATGCGCCTGGCGGACAACGCAGGCGTCGCGAAATCGGGCCGTCTGTTCTGCCGCCCGGAAGCCATCAGCGTCAACCCGCCAGTGCATGAAGAAAACCTGTTCCCGGCCAAGGTCCGCGAGATCACTTTCCTCGGCAACCGCTGCCGCATGAGCTTCGAGCTGGACCAACTGCCCGGCCATCCGCTGCTGGCCGAATTGGCCCCGGAAGCCATGCCGCGCCTTGGCGCCCAGGACATCTGGGTCGCGCTGCCCCCGCGCAGCCTGCAGGTGTTTGCCTGAGATGGCCCGCGATATGACTCTGCCGATACCCGATAACGTGGCTCGTCAGGTTTCCCGTGCCGAACTCGGCGACCGTATTTTTGTAGTCGGCGGCAAGCTGCTCTGGCTGTGCCTGCTGGGCGTCGCGGTGCTGATGCCGCTGCTGGCGATCTTCTGGCGCGGCTTCAGCAGTGAAGCCGGGCAGGGCGGTGGCCTGGTGGCGGCGCGGGAGTTGGTCACCAGCGATAACTTCCACTGGCTGCTCGGTAACAGCCTGAAGGTTTCCGGCAGCGTTGCCGCCATCGTCGTACCACTGGCTTATCTGTTTGCCTACGCTTTGCAACGCACGCTTATTCCGGGCAAGGCGATCTGGCGCGGCATGTCGCTGCTGCCGTTGATGGCGCCGTCGATGTTGCCCGGGATTGCGCTGGTCTACCTGTTCGGCAACCAGGGCATGTTGCGCGGGCTGCTGTCGGACAACATCTATGGCTTCTGGGGCATCGTCCTCGGCGAAGTGATCTACACCTTTCCCCATGCCTTGATGATCCTGTTGTCGGCGCTTTCCCTGGCGGATGCACGTTTGTTCGATGCCGCATCGAGCATGGGCGCGAGTCCCGCCCGGGCGTTTCGCAGCATCACCTGGCCGGCGACGCGCCAGGCCGTGTTTGCCGCGTTTTGCCTGGTGTTCACCCTGACCATCACCGACTTTGGCGTGCCCGTGGTAGTCGGTGGCGACTATCAAGTACTGGCGCTGGAAGCCTACAAAGCCGTGGTCGGCCAGCAGCAATTCGGGCGGGGCGCCTTGATCGGCATGGTCCTGCTGCTGCCGGCGCTGTTCAGCTTCGGTGTCGACGCCTGGTTGCGCCGCCGCCATGGCGACTCCATGAGCGGCCGCGCCCAGGTGTTCCAGCCGGCACCGTCGAAGCTGCGGGACGGCTGCTACCTGGCCATCGTCCTGCTGATCTGCGCGATCCTGCTGCTGGTGTTCGGCATGGCGGTCTACTCATCCCTGGTGAAATTCTGGCCCTACAACCTGTCGCTGTCCCTGGCCCACTACCAGTTCGAAGACACGGCCGGCGGCGGCTGGCTGGCCTACCGCAACAGCATCACCATGGCCCTGTGCACCGCGTTGATCGGCAGCGTGCTGATCTTCACCGGCGCCTACCTGATGGAAAAGACCAGGGGCCAGAAGGGCCTGAACCTGGCGCTGCGCATGCTCAGCTTCGTGCCGATGGCGGTGCCGGGGTTGGTGCTGGGCCTGGGCTACGTGTTCTTTTTCAACCTCAACGGCAACCCGCTGCATGTGCTCTACGGCACCATGACGTTGCTGGTGGTGTGCACCATTGCTCACTATTTGACCACCGCCCAAATGACCGCCACCACGGCCCTGCGCCAACTGGACGCGGAATTCGAAGCCGCCGCGCTGTCGCTGAAGGCGCCGCTGTACCGCCATTACCTGCGGGTCACCGTGCCGATCTGCCTGCCGGCGCTGCTGGACATCGTGCGCTACCTGTTCGTCTCGGCGATGACCACCGTCTCCGCCGCGATCTTCCTCTACAGCCCCGACACCATTCTCGCCGCCGTCGCCGTGCTGAACATGGACGACGCCGGCAACGTCGGCGGTGCGGCGGCCATGTCGACCCTGATCCTGTTCACCTCGGCGGGCGTGTCCTTGCTGCTGGCGTGGGCCTCACGCGGCTTGTTGCGCCGCTCCCAGGCCTGGCGCCAAACCGCGCCCGGCCAATAATTCACCCATAAAGGAACTGCACCATGTTCAAGCCCCTGGCGTTAGCCGCTGCTGTGCTCACTGCGTTCAGCCTGAATGCCTTTGCCGCCAAGACCGAGTTGACCGTGTACACGGCCCTCGAAGCCGAGCAATTGAAGACCTACAAACAGGCCTTTGAAAAGGTTAACCCGGACATCGAGATCAAATGGGTGCGCGATTCCACCGGCATCATCACCGCCAAGCTGCTGGCCGAAAAAGCCCGCCCGCAGGCTGATGTGGTCTGGGGCCTGGCCGCTTCCAGCCTGGCGATTCTCGATCAGCAGGGCATGCTGCAAAACTACGCACCGGCAGATTTGAGCAAGATCGGTACGAACTACCGCGACGCCGCCAATCCGCCGGCCTGGGTCGGCATGGACGTGTGGGCTGCGACCATCTGCTTCAACACCGTCGAAGCCGAAAAGCAGGGCCTGAGCAAGCCGGTGAGCTGGCAGGACCTGACCAAGCCTGAGTACAAGGGCAAGATCGTGATGCCCAACCCGGCCTCGTCCGGCACGGGCTTCCTGGATGTGAGTGCCTGGTTGCAGACCTTCGGCGAGAAGCAGGGCTGGCAGTACATGGACGACCTGCACCAGAACATCGGCCAGTACGTTCACTCCGGTTCCAAGCCGTGCAAGCTGGCGGCCTCGGGTGAATTCCCGATCGGCATTTCCTTCGAATACCCGGCCGTTCAGCTGAAGCGCCAGGGCGCACCGCTGGACATCATCCTGCCGAAAGAAGGCCTGGGCTGGGATATCGAAGCCACTGCCGTGATCAAGGGCACTGCCCACGCAGACGCGGCACAGAAACTCGCCGACTTCTCCGCCAGCCCCGCGGCGATGGAGCTGTACAAGGAAAACTTCGCGGTACTGGCCCAGCCGGGCATCGCCAAGCCGCAGACCGAGTTGCCGGCGGACTACGAGCAGCGGTTGATCAAGAATGACTTTGCCTGGGCGTCGAAAAACCGCGACAGCATCCTGACCGAATGGCGCAAGCGCTATGACGGCAAGTCGGAAAAACAATAACCACCGATCGTTCCCACGCTCTGCGTGGGAACGCTGCTCTGGACGCTCTGCGTCCGCTTTTGTAGTCGTGACGCGGAGCGTCACAGGATGCATTCCCACGCGGAGCGTGGGAACGAGAGGTCTTCATGACACAACTGCTGATCATCGGCGCCGGCATCCTCGGCCTGTCCCATGCCTATGCCGCTGCCAAACGCGGCCTCAAGGTCAAGGTCTTCGAGCGCAGCGCCACCCCGCTGGGTGCTTCCGTGCGCAACTTCGGCCAGGCACTGGTCACCGGCCAGCCGCCCGGGCCGATGCTCGACCTGGCGCGGGAAAGCCGCGAGATCTGGGGCCAGTGGGCGCAACTCGCCGGCATCCAGCTCAAGCGCAACGGCTCTTATTTGTTCGCCCGCACCGAAGCCGAAGAGCACTTGCTTGAAGCCTTCTGCGCCGGTCGCGCGCAAGAACACGGTTATCGCGTCAAGTTGCTGCAAGGCGCCGCCCTGCACGAGCTGTACGGTGGCCAGTTCGCCCATCACCGCGCTGCGCTTCACGGCCTGGATGATCAACAACTGTATTCCCGCGAAGCCATCCCGGCGCTGATCAACTACCTGAGCCGCGAACTGAACGTGGAGTTTCATTTCTCTACCCTGGTCCGCGACATCGAGCCCGGCCAGGTACACACCACGGCCGGCTCCTTTCGCGGCGAGCAGATCATTGTCTGCTCCGGTCACGACTACCAGACGCTGCTGGCCGAGCAGATTGCCGAACTCAACCCGCAAATCTGCCGCCTGCAAATGCTGCGCGCCCGGCCAGTGGTGGAGTTGAACCTGCAACACGCGCTGCTGACCGGCCTCAGCTGCGTGCACTACGGCGCCTTCGCCGACTTGGCGGAAGCCGCGCCGGTACAGGCCGAAATTCTGCGGGATGTACCGCACCTGCATGAAAACGGTATTCACCTGCTGATTAGCCCGACACCCTATGGTGAACTGATCATCGGGGATTCCCACCATTACGGCAGCGATCCTTCACCGTTCAACGCCGAACAGGTGGACAACTGGATGATCGAACTGGCCGAACATACCCTGGGCTGCAAGATCCAGGTCGTGGAGCGCTGGCAGGGCGTCTATGGTTCCCGTGGGCCGGGGCCGTTCTCGTTCACGCGGGCGGCGCCGGGGGTGAGCGCGGCGTTGATGCACACCGGCGTGGGCATGAGCGTCGGGCCGGCGATGGCCGAGCGCAATATCACTGAGCTGTGGGGGAGTGCGTGATGAAAGCAGAGCAGGCAATCGCCGAGGTCTTCGGCCTGTACGAACAACACGGCACCGCCGATTACATCGGCGAGCCGGTCTCGCAGATCGAACACATGTCCCAGGCCGCGCAGTTGGCCATGGCTGAAGGCTTCGATGATGAAGTGGTGCTGGCGGCGTTCTTCCACGATATCGGGCATATCTGCGGCCAAGGTGGTGAGAATATGGGCGGCTATGGTGTGGTCAGCCATGAACGGCTGGGCGCCGATTATCTGCGCCGCGCAGGCTTCAGCGAGCGGATGGCAAAACTGGTGGAATACCACGTGCAGGCCAAGCGTTACCTGACCTTCAGCCAGCCGGATTATTACGCACGCTTGAGCGAGGCCAGCCGCCGCACCCTGGGTTACCAGGGCGGCGCGATGACCGCCGAGGAAGCCCGGGCGTTTGAGCAGGACCCGTTGTGTGCCGTCAGCCTGCGCATGCGTCACTGGGATGAACAAGCCAAGGAAATGCACGTGCCGGTGCTGGACCTTGAAGTGCTGAAGTCCAAGGCCCGGCAACTGTTGGCGGCTTAGGTCTCGTCCAGGCGCTGGGCCAGGGCTTCGATCTGTTCCTGGCGTTCGGCCTGGCTCAACCTGGGGTGCGGGTTGAGGGACGACCATTGCGGATGGGCGCGGGCCTTGTTCAGGGCTTCGGGCAATTTGCCTTCGCGCCAGGTCTTGTCCTGTGGCGTGTCGACCTTGATGCTGTGGATCGCCGCATGGCCCCGCAGGTTCAGGGCCTTGAGCAGTTGCCGCTGGCGCAGGGCCAACAGGCGCAGCACGCTGTCGTCGACGGTCAGCTCGCGCTGGCCCTTGATCTTGCCCAGCAGGCGGCTGCCATAGCTGCGAGCCGTTTGCAGGGCGCCACCGGCGATGGCACCGGCGAGTGCGGCGGCGCCGAGGGTCAGGCCGCCTACGAGTAGATCCACACCTGCGCCGGCCGCCGCGCCGGCTGCGATTCCGCCACCGACCCGCACGCCCAGTTGCTTGAGGGTCTCGGGGTTGAACAGGTCATCGCCCCAGCGCCCGTCCAGCAGCGGTAGATCGCTGGCGGCGGCGTCCTGCGGGCGGAAGCCGAACAACTTGAGCAAGGCCTCCACGCAACGCTGTTCGCGCTGGCGCACGGCTTTGCGCAGTTCGCTGATGGCTTGCTGTTCTACCTCGGCTTCGCTGACCACGCTGCGGCGGCAGGCGGCGCAGTCGATCAGCAGTTCGGCGATCAGCCGCGCGGCACTTTGCTGGCGGGCCTGGCGCTGGGCTTCCTGATCAAGGATCAGCCGTTCCAGTTGCCCACGGGAGTTTTCCAGCAGCAGGGCGAGGCTTTCATAGAGCCGGCGCTCGCCGTCTTCCGGCGGCGCCACGCTGTCGAAACGCACCAGCGCGTGCAGGCCGAGGCGGGCGAGGGCTTCGCGCCAGTCCGGCTCGCGGTGGTCGGCGCTGCTGACAAAATTGAGCACCGGCAGCAACGGCTTGCCACAGCTGGCCAGCACTTGCAGCTCATCGCGGTACTTGGCCAGCACCGGCTCCCGGGCGTCTATCACATACAGCCCGGCGTCGGAGGCGAGCAGTTGGCGCAGCACCTTGGCTTCCTGTTCGAAGCGTTGCCGGGCCTCGCTGCCTTCCAGAAAACGCGCCAGCCGTGCCGGGCCGTCGAGGCGTTCGCCGGGGCGGTCCAGGCGTTCGAGGTAATCGAGCAGGGCGATGGCATCTTCCAGGCCCGGCGTGTCGTACAGCTCCAGCAAGGCTTCGCCGTCCACCGACAAGCGCGCACCTTCGACATGCCGGGTGGTGCTGGGACGATGGGAGACTTCACCAAAGCCGACGTCTCGCGTGAGCGTGCGCAGCAACGAGGTCTTGCCGACGTTGGTGTGGCCGACCACCGCAAGTTTCAGGGGCTTAGTCATGACCGGTCTCCAGCCAGGTGAGCGGCGCGCAATCGGCGAACGGTATCTCCAGTTGTTGCAAGGCCGTGTGCCAATCACCCAGGCGCTCAGCATCCAGGGCTTGGCCGGCGGGCGCTTGCAGCAGCCAGACCCGAGTGGCGGTGGCGCTGCGGGCCAGTTCGGCAATCAGCGCAAGGCTGCCGCGATCCGGCGAGCGGCGTGGGTCGCAGGCGATGGCCAGGCGCGCGGGCGGGAAGCGGGTGAGTTGCTCCAGCAGCTTGTTGCGGGATTCACGGCTGTCGAGGATGCCGGCGTCCTTGACACTGGCCGGGAGCTTCGGCGGCCATGGGCGCTGGTCGTCCAGCTCGATGGCCAGCAGCAGGGCGCCGTTGCTTTCCAGTTCACTGACGCCGCCGGTCACGTGGTGCAATTGTTCGGGCGCCGCATCATTGACCCCAAGCCGTTCGCTGCTGGGCATCAGCCGTTCACGCAGTTGGCTGTAGCCGGGCAGGTTGAGGTCGAGGCTCAAGGCGGCGCGCCCACGTTTCCAACGCCACAGGCACAGCAACGCAAGGATCAGCCGCGGCAGGATGCCGTACACCAGCAGCACGCCCACCAGCCAGGCGGCCCAGGCCTGGCGGGCGCTTTCGATATTCAAGGCGGCATCGCCGCTGGCGCGGATCATCTCGACAGTGGGCACGTTGAAGCCGAGCAAGGCGGGCAGGGCGCCGAGGGTTTGGGTCACGGCGACAAAGGTGTCGGCGCGCAGGATGGTGGTTTCCCACACAAAGCCGTAGCGCCGGGTGGCCAACAGCGTCAGCAGGATCACCAGGGCGCTGAGCAGGGCCAGCAGCCACAGGCTGTTGACCAGCACACCGACGGCCCAGCGATTGAGCTTGCGCCGTTGCAGCAACAGCAGCAGGGCGGGCGCCAGTTGCGCGGCCTTGGCGTCGCGGGCGAGTTTTTCGCTGAGCCATAACCACAGGCGGCCAAGACTGGCGCCGTGTTCGCCGGCAAACAGCAGGCCCAGGGCCCAGCTCAACAACAGGATCAGGTTCAAACCCAGCAGGCTGCCCAGGGCCCAGAACACATTGACCGGCGCCAACCCGTTGCCCAGCGCGGCAAACGCCAGGCCGGCGCCGCTGATAATGGCGACTGCCACCAGCAGGATCAGCGCCAGGCGCGCGCCTTGCAGCCAGCGGGTCAGGGCGGCGGTCAGGCCATCGCGTTCGGCCAGCCACAGCGCGCGGTTTTGAATGCGCGTGGGCAAATCGCCGCCGGCGCTGCGGGCCAGGCGATTGGCTTCCTGGTCTTCCAGGGCGCCCGCGTGTTCCTCGCGCAGGCGCACGGTCTCGGTCAGCCAGAGTGTTTGCAGGGGGGTCAGAGCTGTCACGCGCCGTCCTGTTGAGCCAGTGAATCTGGAGCATAACCGCTGGAACGCCGGTTGGGGTATGCCGCGCGCGGCTCTGGTATTCTCGTCGCCATGAAAAAAACTCTCCCTTTAAGCCTGATCGCAGCCCTCGGTGAAAACCGTGTGATCGGCGTCGACAACAGCATGCCCTGGCATTTGCCGGGGGATTTCAAATATTTCAAGGCCACCACCTTGGGCAAGCCGATCATCATGGGGCGCAAGACCTGGGATTCCCTGGGGCGACCGTTGCCGGGCCGGTTGAACATTGTGGTCAGCCGTCAGACCGATCTGGCGCTGGAAGGTGCGGAAGTTTTTCCGTCACTGGACGCGGCCGTGGAGCGGGCTGAGGAATGGGCCAAGGCGCAGGGCGTGGATGAGCTGATGCTGATCGGCGGCGCGCAGTTGTATGCCCAGGGGCTGGAGCAGGCGGATCGCCTGTATTTGACGCGGGTGGCGTTGAGCCCAAAAGGCGATGCGTGGTTTCCCGAGTTTGATTTGAACCAGTGGAAGCTGGTGTCGAATGTCGAGAATGCGGCTGAGGGTGACAAGCCGGCGTATAACTTCGAAGTCTGGGAAAAAGCCTAAGAGCATCGCAGGCAAGCCAGCTCCCACAGTTGACCGAGTATTACTGAAAAAACCGGTTCAATGTGGGAGCTGGCTTGCCTGCGATAGCGGTCTGTCAGGCCTGCGCCAATTCCGCATGCTCATCCGCATTCAACAGCTCTTTATCCGTCTGCTGCATGATCTGGCTGGTAATCGCCCCCGCCGTCATCGAACCGTTCACGTTCAATGCCGTACGGCCCATGTCGATCAGCGGCTCAACCGAAATCAGCAGCGCCACCAGTGACACCGGCAAGCCCATCGCCGGCAGCACGATCAGCGCGGCAAACGTCGCACCGCCGCCCACGCCCGCCACACCGGCCGAACTCAAGGTCACAATCGCCACCAGGGTCGCGATCCACAGCGGGTCCAGCGGGTTGATACCCACGGTCGGCGCAACCATCACCGCCAGCATCGCCGGATAAAGGCCGGCACAACCGTTCTGGCCAATCGTCGCGCCAAACGAGGCGGCAAAGCCGGCGATGGACTGCGGGATCCCCAAACGACGGGTCTGCGCTTCAATGCTCAGCGGAATGCTCGCGGCGCTGGAGCGGCTGGTGAAGGCGAACGTCAGCACCGGCCAGACCTTGCGGAAGAACCGCAGCGGGTTGATCCCGGCCAGCGACAGCAGCAGGCCATGCACCACAAACATCAGGCCCAGGGCCAGGTACGACACCACCACAAAACTGCCGAGCTTGATGATGTCTTGCAGGTTGGAACTGGCGACCACTTTGGTCATCAGCGCCAATACGCCGTACGGGGTCAGCTTCATCACCAGGCGCACCAGGCGCATCACCCAGGCTTGCAGGGTGTCGATGGCGTTGAGGACTTTCTGGCCTTTTTCCACGTCATCCTTGAGCAGTTGCAGCGCGGCAACCCCAAGGAATGCAGCGAAGATCACCACACTGATGATCGACGTCGGCTTGGCCCGGGCCAGGTCGGCGAACGGGTTCTGCGGGATGAACGACAGCAGCAGTTGCGGGATATTCAGGTCGGCGACCTTGCCCGCGTAATCACTCTGGATCACTTGCAGGCGCGCCATTTCCTGGGTGCCGGCCACCAGGCCTTCGGCGGTGAGGCCGAACAGGTTGGTCAGGCCGATACCGATCAGCGCCGCAATCGCCGTGGTGAACAGCAGCGTGCCGATGGTCAGGAAGCTGATCTTGCCCAGGGACGAGGCGTTATGCAGACGGGCCACGGCGCTGAGGATCGAGGCGAACACCAGCGGGATCACGATCATTTGCAGCAACTGCACGTAACCGTTGCCGACCAGGTCGAACCAGCCGATCGAGGCCTTGAGCACCGGGTTGCCGGCACCGTAGATCGCGTGCAGCACCACACCGAAGATCACGCCGAGTACCAACGCAAACAAGACCTTCTTGGCGAGGCTCCAGTTGGTTCGACGGGTTTGTGCCAGGCCCAGCAGCAGGGCCACGAACACCAGTAAGTTGAGAATCAGGGGCAGATTCATTGAAGCTCCGTTGAGAAGGCAGCCAATCGCAGGAGCCTGCGATTGCGAACCGGCAAGCCTAACAGCTTGAAATATATTGATTTAATAACGTTATCGCATGGTGACTGTCGTTTTTGGAATAAGCGAATGACGCGCAGGCGTATGGCATTGGCGCGATCACGACGAAAGCGGTCGCGCTCGGGCGATAACTGTCATACAGATTTGTTAGCGTCGATGTCTTTCACTCAGGGAGAAAACGCACATGAAGCTAGCGCCGAAACTGTTTGCCGCCGCGCTGTGCCTGGGCCTTGCGAGCCAGGCCTTTGCCGCCACCGAGTTGAAACACTGGCCGGCGGCTGCCGCCAAGCAACTGGACACGATGATTGCCGCCAATGCCAACAAGGGCAACTTCGCGGTGTTCGACATGGACAACACCAGTTACCGCTACGACCTTGAAGAGTCGTTGCTGCCGTACCTGGAAAACAAGGGCCTGATCACCCGCGACACCATGGACCCTTCCCTGAAGCTGATCCCGTTCAAAGACACCGCTGACCACAAGGAAAGCCTCTTCAGTTACTACTACCGCCTCTGCGAAGTCGACGACATGGTCTGCTACCCGTGGGTCGCGCAGATTTTCTCCGGCTTCACCCTCAAGGAACTCAAGGGCTACGTCGACGAGATGATGGCGTCGGGCAAGCCGGTGCCGGTCACCTATTACGACGGTGACGTGGTCAAGAACATGGAAGTGCAGCCGCCGAAGGTCTTCACCGGCCAGGCTGAGCTGTTCAACAAGCTGATGGAAAACGGCATCGAGGTCTACGTGATGACCGCCGCGTCCGAGGAACTGGTGCGCATGGTCGCGGCCGATCCGAAGTACGGCTACAACGTCAAACCCGAGAACGTCATCGGCGTGAGCACCTTGCTCAAGGACCGCAAGACCGGCGAGCTGACCACCGCCCGCAAACAGATTGCCGCCGGCAAGTATGACGAGAAGGCCAACCTCGGCCTGGAGCTGACCCCGTACCTGTGGACCCCGGCCACCTGGATGGCCGGCAAGCACGCAGCGATCCTGACCTATATCGACGAGTGGAAAAAACCGGTGATCGTCGGTGGCGACACGCCGACCAGTGACGGCTACATGCTGTTCCATGACGTGGACGTGGCCAAGGGCGGCATCCACCTGTGGATCAACCGTAAAGACAAATACATGACCCAGCTCAACGGCATGATGGCCAAGCACGCTGCGGCCCAGGCCAAGGAAGGGTTGCCGGTGACGGCGGATAAAAACTGGGTGATCGTCAAGCCGGACGAGATTCAGTAATTACGGCTGGACTCGGTCAAAAATGTGGGAGCGGGCTTGCTCGCGAAGGCGGTGGATCAGCCAGCTTATTCAGTAACTGGCACACCGCAATTCGCGAGCAAGCCCGCTCCCACAGTTGATCTTCTTTGTTTGGGGAATTATCTCCAGACAAAAAAATGCCCCGCACATGGCGGGGCATTTTTATGGGCGAGGCTTACAGACCGTCAAGCATCGCCTTGTTACGCACAGCACCTTTGTCGGCACTGGTGGCCAGCAGGGCATAAGCCTTCAAGGCGGTGGTGACTTTGCGCGGACGCTTCTCCACCGGCTTCCAGCCTTTCTTGTCCTGCTCGACCCGGCGTGCCGCCAGTTCTTCATCGCTGATCAACAGGTTGATCGAGCGGTTCGGAATGTCGATCAGCACCTTGTCGCCATCCTGCACCAGGCCGATGGCGCCGCCCGCAGCAGCTTCCGGCGAAGCGTGGCCGATGGACAGGCCCGAGGTCCCGCCGGAGAAACGGCCGTCGGTCAGCAAGGCGCAGGCTTTGCCCAGGCCCTTGGATTTCAGGTACGACGTCGGGTACAGCATCTCTTGCATGCCCGGGCCGCCTTTCGGGCCTTCGTAACGGATGATGACGATGTCGCCTTCCTTCACTTCGTCAGCGAGGATGCCGCGTACCGAGCTGTCCTGGCTTTCGTAGATCTTGGCGCGGCCTTCGAACACGTGGATCGACTCGTCGACACCGGCAGTTTTCACCACGCAGCCATCCAGCGCGATGTTGCCGTACAGCACGGCCAGGCCGCCCTCTTTCGAATAGGCATGCTCGACACTGCGGATGCAGCCGTTTTCACGGTCGTCGTCGAGGGTTTCCCAACGGGTCGACTGGCTGAACGCGGTCTGCGTCGGGATGCCGGCCGGGCCGGCCTTGAAGAAGTGATGCACGGCTTCGTCAGTGGTTTGGGTGATGTCCCACTTGGCGATGCCTTCGGCGATGGATTTGCTGTGCACGGTCGGCAGGTCGGTGTGCAACAGGCCGCCACGGGCCAGGGAGCCGAGGATCGAGAAGATCCCGCCGGCGCGGTGCACGTCTTCCATGTGGTACTTCTGGATGTTCGGCGCGACTTTGCACAGTTGCGGCACGTGGCGCGACAGGCGGTCGATGTCCCGCAGGTCGAAGTCGATCTCGGCTTCTTGCGCGGCGGCCAGCAAGTGCAGGATGGTGTTGGTGGAACCGCCCATGGCGATGTCCAGGGTCATGGCGTTTTCGAACGCCTTGAAGTTGGCGATGTTGCGCGGCAACACCGACTCATCGTTCTCGGTGTAGTAGCGCTTGCACAGCTCGACGATGGTGCGGCCGGCCTGCAGGAACAGTTGCTCGCGGTCGCTGTGGGTGGCCAGTGTCGAGCCGTTGCCCGGCAAGGCGAGCCCTAAGGCTTCCACCAGGCAGTTCATCGAGTTGGCGGTGAACATGCCGGAGCACGAACCGCAGGTAGGGCAGGCGCTGCGCTCGTATTCCGCGACCTTCTCGTCAGAAGCGCTGGAATCGGCGGCGATGACCATGGCGTCCACCAGGTCGAGGCCGTGGGAGGCGAGCTTGGTCTTGCCGGCTTCCATCGGGCCGCCGGAGACGAAGATCACCGGGATGTTCAGGCGCAGGGCGGCCATCAGCATGCCGGGGGTGATCTTGTCGCAGTTGGAGATGCACACAATGGCGTCGGCGCAGTGGGCGTTGACCATGTACTCCACGGAGTCGGCGATGATCTCGCGGCTCGGCAGGGAATACAGCATGCCGTCATGGCCCATGGCGATGCCGTCATCCACGGCGATGGTGTTGAATTCTTTCGCTACACCGCCGGCGCGTTCGATCTCGCGGGCGACCAGTTGGCCCAGGTCCTTGAGGTGGACGTGGCCGGGTACGAACTGGGTGAACGAGTTGGCAATCGCGATGATCGGCTTCTTGAAGTCGTCATCTTTCATCCCCGTGGCGCGCCACAGTGCGCGGGCGCCGGCCATGTTGCGGCCGTGGGTGGATGTTTTCGAGCGGTAATCAGGCATTGGAGCACTCCGGGCGGCTAATCAAGTACTAAAGGGGAGTGAGCTTCTAATTGACGACTGGAACACCCGATAAATGGCCGTGTGTCCGGAAGTTGCCACTCGCGTCGCGGGATCGCCGCTTGCTTGGGCCTCGAGCTCATAAACCCGCCGGGGGATGACTGGCGATGAATAGGTCCGATTCTACACCGCTGGCGGCCGGAGGGAATGGCCGTCTACCTGTAGGAGCGAGCTTGCTCGCGAAAAACGTCAACGGTAACGCAGCGCTATCAGGTGGTCCGTGTCGTCTGTTGGTTTTTCGCGAGCAAGCTCGCTCCTACAGGGTTGCGTATTTCACAGCCACATGGCGTCCCAGAGCGGATAGTCGCCGATACGCTCAACCAGCCCTGCTCTTAATGGATTGGCGACGATGTATCGAGCTGTTGCTTTCAGGTCATCTTCCCGGCGTAGCGCCCGATCAAAGTAGCCCTTTTGCCAAAGTGTCCCGTGGCAACTCCTCGCTTTGTTAATGGCGTGGGCACTTCGCGACTTGGTAATCCGCATCAGTCTCGGCAAATCGCCGTTGTGCAATTCCACCAGCCAATGGAAATGGTCCGGCATCACGACCCAGGCCAGTGAGGTCGCCTCGCCGTCGTCCTGAGCCTTTCTGAATTCGCGAACAAGCAGGCGACCAATGCGCCAGTCCTGGAAGACCAGCTGTCGTTGATGGGTGACGGCGGTGAGCAGGTAAATGCGGCCGGATTCCGAATAGCGGCCTTTACGCAGCCGATGGGCGCTTTGCTGGGTGGACATTCCTTCGTCCTCTTCGTGTGGGTAGAAGAGAGACGGTAGGAGGCAACAGTGTCTATTGGCGTTTAAACACTGGTTCTGAATATGTCATGCCTTCTGTAGGAGCGAGCTTGCTCGCGAAGAACGTCAACGATAACGCAGCGCTATCAGGTGGCCCGTGTCGCCTATATGTTTTTCGCGAGCAAGCTCGCTCCTACAGTGGGAGTGGGAGAGCGTTAGCGTCCGACTCTGATGTTCGTCACTACGCCCCAAACGCTGAGCACGATGAAGCTGATGGCGATGGTCATCAGCAAGTTGTCTCCGGCTTGGGCGAGGGCGGCGCTGCTGACGGCGGCGGTGATGAACATGATGCTGTTGCCGGCGGACGCGGCGGTGCCGGCGCTGCTGGAGAACAGCAACATGGCCGCAGAAATCGCGGCGGGGCGTACCAGGGTCACGGCCAGGGCGCTGATCAGCATCGGGATCAGCAGGGTGATGGTGGTCATGGCCTCATAGCTGATCACCAGCGTCAGCAATACGCCTGCGATCCCCAGCAGGCCCAGCCCGAGGTTGATTTGTCGCGTGAGGGAGATATGTTTCTGCAGTGCAGTTGCTGCAACGCCGCCCAGCAGGTAGGCAACGCCATACACCATCAGCACTACCGCGTACTGGTATTCGGACAGCTTCAACTCATCCATGAAAATCAGCGGTGTCACGCTGATCAAGGCGAAGTAACACGCGAATACCAACGCGGCGATCCACCAGTAACGGATGAAGTCCCGGTTGCTTGCGATGGATTTCAGCGTGGCGATGATCGAAACAGGGGCTCTTTCAGGGCTGGCCGCCTTGGACGGCAATATCAGCCAGGCATGGATAAACATGCCTAGCGCCATCACCGCAAATCCATAAAAGCTGCCCTGCCAATCAAATGTGGTTTGCAGCCAGGAGCCGAGCAGCGGCGACAGCGCAACGAACGATCCGCTCAGGGTCATGTAGTAGATGCGGATGCGGGCGCGATCCTGCTCTTCGAAAAGGTCTTCAACCAGCGCATGGCCGAGCACAAAAAAGCCACAGCCGATGGCCTGGACGGCGCGAAACAGCAGGAAACTCGGGTAATTCGCCGCCAGTGCGCAGCCGATCGAGCCTAGGGTGGAAACCACGATGCACCCCAGCAGCACTTCCTTGCGCCCGAATTTATCTGAAAGCGGGCCGGCGATCAGTTGGGAAATCGCAAAAACCAGAGTGAACAGGCTGATGGATAAGGCGACCTCAGCAGTTGAGGTATCGAACTTCGCGGCCAGGGCTGGAAAGGAGGGCAGCAGGATATTGATCGGGAAGAAGCTGATCAGCGAGATGCAGGTGATGAGGATGAAGCGCGAGCGTTGTTGGCGTTTTACGTCGCCATGGGGTGGCGAATAAGAGGACTCAGACATTGTTTTTATTTTCCGGAGTAAAACCAGAAACCGATACTAGTCTGCGAAACGGGGAATTCAATCAAAAGTGTTGTGGGAGGCCAAGCCCATGATGGTGTGTGTTGCCGTTGTAGGAGCGAGCTTGCTCGCGAAGAACGTCAACGATAACGCAGCGCTATCAGGTAGCCCGTGTTGTCTATTCGTCTTTCGCGAGCAAGCTCGCTCCTACAGTTGATCCGGTTCCAATTGGGCGTTAGCTGTTCGGCAACAACCGGCAAGTAATGCTCTTGATATACCGGGTCTCGGCAATCGCCGGGTGCACCGGGTGGTCCGGGCCTTGGCCGCCGCGTTCCAGCATCTGGATGTTGCGATCCAGGTGACGGGCGCTGGTCAGCAGGATGTTTTGCAGGTCGTCTTCCGGCAAGTGCATCGAGCACGAAGCGCTGACCAGGATGCCGTCCTTGCTGAGCAGGCGCATGGCTTGCTCGTTCAGGCGGCGGTAGGCGCCTTCGCCGTTCTTCATGTCTTTCTTGCGCTTGATGAAGGCAGGCGGGTCGGCCACGATCACGTCGAAACGCTCTTCGCTGGCTTTCAGCTCTTTGAGGGCTTCGAACACGTCGCCTTCGATGCAGGTCATTTTCTCGGCAACGCCGTTCAGTGCCGCGTTGCGCTCCACGCCGTCGAGGGCGAAGGCGGAGGCGTCGACGCAGAACACTTCACTGGCACCGAAGGCGGCCGCTTGCACGCCCCAGCCGCCGATGTAGCTGTACAGGTCGAGTACGCGTTTGCCTTTGGCATACGGGGCCAGGCGAGCGCGGTTCATGCGGTGGTCGTAGAACCAGCCGGTCTTCTGGCCCTGGATCACCGGCGCTTCGAACTTCACGCCGTTTTCTTCGAGGGCAACCCACTCCGGCACCAGGCCGAATACGGTTTCGACGTAGCGGTTGAGGCCTTCGGCATCACGCGCGGCGGAGTCGTTCTTGAACAGGATGCCGCTTGGCTTGAGCACTTGGGTCAGTGCGGCGATCACGTCTTCCTTGTGGGCTTCCATGGTCGCCGAAGCGATCTGCACCACCAGGATGTCGCCGAAACGGTCGACCACCAGGCCCGGCAACAGGTCGGAATCGCCGTACACCAGGCGGTAGAACGGCTTGTCGAACAGGCGGTCACGCAGGGACAGGGCCACGTTGATGCGGTGCACCAGCAGCGATTTGTCCAGCGGCAGCTTGATGTCGCGGGACAGCAGGCGGGCGCAGATCAGGTTGTTCGGGCTCATGGCCACGATGCCGAGGGTCTTGCCGCCGGCTGCTTCCAGGATCGCCTGGTCGCCTGCCTGGAAGCCGTGAAGAGGTGTGGCGGCCACATCGATTTCGTTGCTGTAGACCCACAGGTGGCCGTTGCGCAAACGACGATCGGCGTTGGCTTTGAGACGCAGGCTTGGCAGGGACATGACGTCGCTCCGGAAAAAAGAGCGGGAGTATACCGTGTTGTGCGGTACTTGGCGGCGCCGCCGGACATGTGGGAGCGGGCTTGCTCGCGAAAGCGGAGGATCAGTAAACCCATTCGGTGGCTGACACACCGCTTTCGCGAGCAAGCCCGCTCCCACATTCGGTCCGGTTTCAGTTCGGGTTTTTGAGGTGTCAGCCTGGTTGCCATAAAGGTTAGAATCGCCGCCTAGTCCAGAGTGTGCCCCCTATGTCCCAAGAGCTATCCGCCGAACAGATCCAACAGAGCCTCCAAGGCATCAGTGTGCCGCCTCAACCGCAAATCATGGTGGATTTGCAGATGGAGCAGTACATGCCCGATCCGGACCTGGAAGTGATCGCCCGGTTGATCGCCCAGGACCCGGGCCTCTCCGGCTCGCTGCTGAAGATCGTCAATTCGCCGTATTACGGTCTGAGCAACAAGATCGTCTCGATCCAGCGCGCGGTGAACCTGCTGGGCAGCCGCTCCATCGTCAACCTGATCAACGCGCAGTCGATCAAGGGCGAGATGAGCGACGACACGATCGTCACCCTCAACCGTTTCTGGGACACCGCCCAGGACGTGGCCATGACCTGCCTGGCCCTGGCCAAGCGCACCGGCAGCCAGGCGGTCGATGAAGCCTACGCATTGGGGCTGTTCCACGATTGTGGCGTGCCGTTGATGCTCAAGCGTTTCCCGAACTACATGAGTGTGCTGGAAGAGGCCTATGCCAACGCCGGCCCGGAGTGCCGTGTGGTCGACACCGAGAACCAGGCGTTCAACACCAACCATGCCGTGGTGGGTTACTACACCGCCAAATCCTGGCGCCTGCCGGAACATGTGACCGATGCCATCGCCAATCACCACAATGCCCTGGCGATTTTCAGCGACGAGTCCAACCAGAAGCCGCAGCTGAAAAACCTGCTGGCGATCCTGAAGATGGCCGAGCACATTTGTGCGTCGTACCGCGTGCTGGGCAACCAGGTGGATGACCATGAGTGGAACGCCATCGGCCCGCTGGTGCTGGACCATATCGGCCTGTCGGACTACGACTTCGAGAGCTTGAAGTTGTCGATCCGCGAGCTGGGCGCGCACTAACCCTTTTTCCAAGAGGTACACATGCCCGAGTTACCGGAAGTCGAAACCACCCGGCGCGGAATTGCGCCGCACCTGGAAGGCCAGCGGGTCAGCCGTGTGGTGGTGCGTGAGCGGCGCCTGCGCTGGCCGATCCCGGAAGACCTGGATGTGCGGCTGTCCGGGCAACGGATCGTGCTGGTGGAACGGCGGGCCAAGTACCTGTTGATCAATGCCGAGGTCGGCACCCTGATCAGCCACTTGGGCATGTCGGGCAACCTGCGCCTGGTGGAGGCCGGCAGCCCGGCGGCCAAGCATGAGCATGTGGATATCGAGCTGGAGTCGGGCCTGGCCCTGCGCTACACCGACCCGCGACGCTTTGGCGCGATGCTCTGGAGCCTCGACCCGCTGAACCACGAGCTGCTGATCCGCCTGGGGCCGGAGCCGTTGACCGACCTGTTCGACGGCGAGCGGCTATTCCAGCTGTCCCGTGGACGCTCGATGGCGGTGAAGCCGTTCATCATGGACAACGCGGTGGTGGTGGGCGTGGGCAATATCTATGCGACGGAAGCGCTGTTTGCCGCCGGGATTGATCCGCGCCGGGAAGCCAAGGGCATTTCCCGTGGGCGTTACCTGAAGCTGGCGATCGAGATCAAACGCATCCTGGCGGCGGCCATCGAGCGCGGCGGCACCACGCTGCGGGACTTTATCGGTGGCGACGGACAGCCGGGGTATTTCCAGCAGGAATTGTTCGTCTATGGCCGTGGTGGCGAGGCGTGCAAGGTCTGTGGGACCGAATTGCGCAACGTGATGCTGGGGCAGCGGGCGAGTGTGTTTTGCCCGAAGTGTCAGAGCTGACAATTTGTGGTGCTGCTGATGGCCTCTTCGCGAGCAAGCCCGCTCCCACATTCGACCGAGTTCCACCTTTGGAATGCAGTGGAATGTGGGAGCGGGCTTGCTCGCGAAGGGGCTTAATGAAGCGCCAAGGGACTTAGGCCTTCCCGGTAATCAACCGGTACTTCTCCATCAGTTGCTCTTCCGTTTCCGGATGAGCCTCGTCCAGCGGAATGCAATCCACCGGGCAAACCTGCTGGCACTGGGGTTCGTCGTAGTGGCCGACACACTGGGTGCACAGGTTGGGGTCGATCACATAGATCTCTTCACCCTGGGAAATGGCAGCGTTCGGGCACTCGGGTTCGCAGACGTCGCAGTTGATGCAATCGTCGGTGATGATCAGGGACATGGAAACTCCTGCCAGGGCTGTCAGCCAAGGCATCTGAAAACTAATGCGCGCAATTGTGCCGCATTGGCGCCCCTGTGGCGAGGGGGCTTGTCCCCCGTTGGGGCGCGAAGCGGCCCCGAATCAGGCGAACGGGTTTTACCTGAAACTACGCGGCGTCTTTATTGGGGCTGCTTCGCAGCCCAACGGGGGACAAGTCCCCTCGCCACAGACAAGCCCCTCGCCACAATAAGCCCAAAGACCAGAATTACTTCTTGAAGCGCAACGTCAGCGCATCCGCCACAGCCGGGTGCACGAACTTGGTGATATCCCCGCCCAACGCCGCGATTTCCCGGACCAACGTCGAGGAAATGAACGAATAACGTTCCGAAGGCGTAAGAAACAGGCTTTCCACGTCCGGCGCCAGTTGGCGGTTCATGTTGGCCAGCTGGAATTCGTATTCGAAATCCGACACCGCCCGCAGGCCGCGCAGGAACACATTGGCGTTCTGTTCCTTGGCGAAGTGCGCCAGCAGCGTCGAGAAGCCGACCACTTCAACGTTGGGCAGATGCTTGGTGACCTCACGGGCCAGCTCCACGCGCTGTTCCAGGGGAAACAGCGGGTTTTTCTTGGGGCTGGCAGCGACCGCGATAATCACATGGTCGAACAAGCGCGAGGCGCGTTCGACCAGATCGCCATGGCCCTTGGTGATTGGGTCGAAGGTACCTGGGTACAACACTCGGTTCATCGCGTCGTCCTGGCGGAGTCCGTTGGGGAACCGGATGGTATCGCAGCCATCCCGGTCGGCCAAGTCAACTTATTCAGAAGAAAGCACTATAGACACCGCGAATACCCGGTTTTTTCAGGCCGTTTTCAGACGTTCGGCCAATGCCGTCGCCAGTTGCGCCGTCAATCCATACACCGATAACTGCGGGTTAGCGCCAATGCTGGTGGGGAATAGCGAGCCATCGTGGATCGACAAGTTGCGCAGTTGATGATGGCGCCCAAGGCTGTCGGCCACGGCGTTTTTCGGTTCTTCCCCCATCGCGCAACCGCCCATTACATGAGCGCTGCCGAGCCGGGTTCGGTGCAATTCGAGGTTCAACCCGTCGATCATGCTGCGGGCTTCAGCCAAGGTGTTCACGTAGCGCGCATCGCCGTGCAGCGGCATCACCGACTTGGCGCCGCCGGCAAACTGAATCTCCGCCATGCTGTGGAATGCCCGGCGCAGGCCGTCCCAGGCGTAGGGCGAAACCTGATAATCGAGCACCGGTGTGCCATCGCCGCGTAATTCGACTGTGCCACCCGGGCTGTCGGGGTGGAAGCCGTCCCGCAGCAGCGCCAGCATGGCGTGGGTTTTCGGCAGTTGACCCATGTCCAGCGCGTTCTGCGTGCCGTAGCCGCCGAGCAAGGTGCTGGCCAGGCCCGGATGCAGTGGCGGTACTTCGAGCTTGTAGGACATTTTGCCGGTAGTGCCGTCCTGCCATTGGAAGTGATCGGAATAAATCGACTGCGGCGCGCCGTAGAACGGGTTGATCACCTCGTCGAACAACCCGGCGGAAAAATTCACCAGGTGTAAAAAGGTTCGCTTGCCCAGGCGCGAGTGGGGATCGGGTGCGTCCGAGCGCAGCAGCAGCGCCGGGCTGTTGATGCCGCCGCCGGCCAGTACGTAATGCTTGGCTTTGACTGTGATCTTGCGGCCGGTGGGTGCCACGCAAAACTGATCCATGGCCACGCATTCGAGGCTGGTGATGGTGTCGCCGCTGAACTTCAGGCGTTCGGCGCGGGCCAGGTACAGCAGCTCGCCGCCTTTCTCCAGGGTGGACGGAATGGTGGTCACCAGCATTGATTGCTTGGCGTTGACCGGGCAACCCATGCCGCAATACCCCAGGTTGAAACAGCCGCGCACATTGCGCGGGATCACGTGCCAGCTGTAGCCAAGCTTTTCGCAGCCCTTGCGGATCACGTCATTGTTGGCATTCGGTGGCATGGCCCAAGGCGCGATGCCCAGGCGTTGTTCCATTTTTTCGAACCAGGGCGCCATCTCGGCGCTGCTGTGGCCCTTGACCGCGTATTCGCTGGCCCAGTGGGCGAGGGTCGGGTCCGGGGTGCGGAAGCTGGAGGTCCAGTTGATCAGCGTGGTGCCGCCGACCGCTCGGCCCTGCAGGATGGTGATGGCGCCGTCCTTGCTCATGCGCCCGATGCCTTCCTGATACAGGCTGGCGTAGGCCTCGTCCTCCAGCAGCTTGAAGTCGTTGCTGGTCTTCAACGGGCCTTCTTCGATCAACAGCACCTTGTAGCCGGCGGCGCTGAGGATTTCGGCGGTGGTGCCGCCGCCGGCACCGCTGCCGATGATTGCGACGTCAGCCTCCAGGGTCAGGTCCTGGTCGAGGGCGGCGCCATTGTGGGTCTTCCAGCCGCGGGCCATGCCATCGCGGAACAGATCAGGTACGGGCATCAGGGTCGTCTCTTGTTTTTATCGGGATGCAGATCAGATTTTCGGTGGGCCGGGGTAGCCGCAATGCGCCCAGGACTCGGGGCGGAAATACCAGGCCATGATCACCAGCTTGAGCAACGAGCCCTGGCCCATGCGCAGCAGGTTCAGGTAGCTGTTTTCCCAACGGTGCAGGAAGTTGCGGATCTGTTCGCCGCTGGCGTTTTCCCAGCTGCCCCACACCCCGGTCAGCGGCCCACGGGTCACGGCCATGCCCAATACGTCGAACAGTTGCTGGGTCAGCTTGAACATCTCGGGCGACAGGTGTTGCAGGCTGAAGTCGAGCTTTTTCAGGGTGTCGTCGATGCCGGCCACCACTATCTCGGCGCTGGCCACGCCCTCCAGCAGCACCGGAATCACTGCCCGCAAAAACGGCAGGTCACTGCTGCGCAACATCGCAAAGCCGCTGGCCGGGGTGCTGCTGGAGCAGCCGCTGAGGCTGGCGCCCAGCCCGGCGGTGGCCAGGAAAGCACTGGCGCACAGGCCGAGTTTCAAGACGCCGCGCCGTGACAGCGCGGGTGATTCAGTCAGGCTAGGGTTCATTCTTATTGTTATCCCGGTGATGGGTTTGTTAGCGGACGAACAGCTTCTGGATCAACTTCTGGATGGATTTGCCGTAGGGCGGGTAAATCAGCTTGGCCGCGTTCAGGCGTTGCTTGATCAGCACGCCCTTGGCCTTGCTGAAGGTCAGGAAACCTTCATGACCGTGGTAATGGCCCATGCCCGACGGGCCGATGCCGCCGAAGGGCATGTCGTCCTGGGCTACGTGCAGCAACGTGTCGTTCAGGCACACGCCGCCGGAATGGGTTTCGTGCAGTACGCGGTTCTGTTCCGCCTTGTCGTAGCCGAAGTAATACAGCGCCAGTGGGCGAGGGCGCTGATTGATGTAGGCGAAGGCTTGGTCGAGGCCGCGATACGGCACGATCGGCAGCACCGGGCCGAAGATTTCGTCCTGCATCACGGTCATCTCGTCGCTGACATTCAGCAGCAGGCTGTGGGCCATGCGGCGGTCCTGGCCCTGGTCGTACAGTGGGACCAGGGTGGCACCCTTGTCGGTGGCGTCTTTCACGTAGCCGTTGAGCCGGGCCAACTGTCGTTCGTTGATGATGGCGGTGTAGTCCGGGTTGTCGGCCAGGGTCGGATAGAACCCGCGGACCGCCTTGCTGTAGGCCTCGACGAAGCCGTCTACACGGTCTTCCGGCACCAGCACATAGTCCGGCGCCACGCAGGTTTGCCCGGCATTCAGCGCCTTGCCGAAGGCGATGCGTTCGGCGGCGTCCTTGAGCGGCACGTCGGCGGAAACAATCGCCGGTGATTTGCCGCCCAGTTCCAGGGTGACCGGCGTCAGGTGTTCGGCCGCCGCGCGCATCACGTGCTTGCCGATGCTGGTGGCGCCGGTGAACAGCAGGTGGTCGAAGCGCAGCTTGGAAAACGCCATGCCCACTTCAGCCTCGCCGAGCACCACGCACACCAGGTCCTCGGGGAAGATCTTCGCCAGCAGCGCCTTGAGCAACTGGCCGGTGGCGGGGGTGGATTCGCTGAGCTTGAGCATCACCCGGTTGCCGGCCGCCAATGCACCCACCAGCGGGCCGATGGCCAGGTACAACGGGTAGTTCCAGGGCACGATCACCCCGACCACACCCAGGGGTTGATAGATGACCTTGGCGGACGCGGGCTGGAAGGCAATGCCTACAGCGCGGCGGGAAGGTTTCATCCAGCCCTTGAGGTGTTTGCTGGCGTAGTGAATGCCATGCAGGCTGGGCATCAGTTCGGCGAACAGGGTTTCGTCGGCGCTGCGGTGGCTGAAATCACTGCTGATGGCGTTGATCAGCGCCTGGCGCTCGTCACTCAACAGCTCGCGCAAGGCCTTGAGCCATTGCTGGCGCTGGGCGGCCGGCGGCATCGGGTTGGCGGCGTAGGCTTGGCGCTGGGCGTCGAACAGTTCCTGGAGCTGGTCCAGCGCCTGGGAATCTTGCAGGTAGGCAACGTTGGCAGACATGGCGAAGTTCCCGATTGTTATTGGAATGCTTCAGTTTTTAGAGTCATTGCTCTAAATTGTCAAATAACATTGCACAACGTGCCGATTTATCCGGACAAGGATAGTCCGTAAGATGCCGCCATCACGGGTCTAGAAGTTGATTTCCCATGGCACCACGAGTAAAGACCAGCGAGCGCATTGTGCAAACCAGCCTGGAGCTGTTTAACCAGCAGGGCGAGCGCAGTGTCAGCACCAACCATATCGCTGCCCATATGGAAATTTCCCCGGGCAACCTGTACTACCACTTCCCCAACAAGCAGGCGATTATCGCAGTGCTGTTTCGTGAGTACGAAGCGTTGGTGGACAGCTTCCTGCGCCCGCCCCAGGGCCGTGCGGTGACCGTGGAAGACAAGCGCTTCTACCTGCAGGCGGTGCTGGCCGGCATGTGGCGCTACCGCTTCCTGCACCGCGACCTCGAACACCTGCTGGAAAGCGACCCGGAGCTGGCCACCGGCTACCGGCGGTTCTCCCAGCGTTGCCTGATCCAGGGCGCAGCCATCTACCAGGGGTTTGTCGATGCCGGCATCCTGAACATGGACCCGGTACAAACCGAAGCCCTGACCCTCAACGCCTGGATCATCCTCACCTCGTGGGTGCGCTTCCTGTGCACCACCAATGAAAAGTCCACGCACCTGAGCGCCGAGGCGATCAAGCGCGGGGTGTATCAGGTGCTGGTGCTGGAAGCCGGGTTTATCACCCCCAAGGCCAAGGACGCGGTGGATGCACTGTTTAAAGAGTTTTACGTGCCGTTGAATCAGGCGCTGGAAGAAGTGAAGTAGGATGTTTCCCGAACGCTAACCTAGCCACAGGAGTCAGTCATGCCGCTTGCCCAACTGATCAGCCCCCAGCAACTGGCCGAGCGCCAGAAGTCCGGCGGGCTGGTAATCCTCGATTGCCGCTTTGCCCTGGAAGACCCGGACTACGGCCTGTGCAGCTACGCCGAAGGGCATATCGAAGGGGCGCAGTATGCCGACCTGGAGCGCCACCTCAGCGGGCCGATAATCAAGGGCGTGACCGGTCGCCATCCGTTGCCGGCGCCGGATGCGTTTATCCGGCAACTGCGGGCATGGGGCGTTAACGCCGACAGCGATATCGTTTTGTATGACGACGGCCCCGGTGCCTATGCCGCCCGTGCCTGGTGGCTGCTGGCCTGGCTGGGCAAGCGCGACGGTGTGTTCATCCTCGATGGCGGCCTGAAAGCCTGGCACGCGGCGGGCTTCCCGTTGAGCCTGGATGCGCCGGTGATCGAGCCCGGCACCTTCAGCGGCACGCCGGACAACCACCTGCAATTGGACGCCGAACACCTGCAGAAACGCCTTGGCCAGCCCGGCCTGACCCTGATCGACGCCCGCGCCCAGCCGCGTTTTCGTGGTGAAGTAGAGCCGATCGACCCGGTTGCCGGGCATATCCCCGGCGCGCAATGTGCCGCATTCAATGAAAACCTGGGCAGCGACGGCCGTTTCCTGCCGGCGGACCAGCTCAAGCAACGCTTCGCCGCCAAGCTGCAAGACCGCTCGCCGGATGACCTGGTGGCCTACTGCGGGTCCGGCGTGACTGCCTGCCACAACCTGTTTGCGCTGTGCCTGGCGGGGTACCCGTTGGGCAAGTTGTACGCGGGATCGTGGAGCGAGTGGATCACTGATCCAAAGCGGGAAGTTGCAACAGGCGACTGAGGTCTACCTGACCCGGTCTGATCCAAAGTGTGGGAGCTCCCACATTTTTATCGGCGTTGTGTCAGTAGCCACTCCGGGATTCGCCGTTCCAGGTAGTAAGTTGGCTGCTTCAATGAGCCGTCCACAAACCCGACATGCCCGCCCTTGGCCAGCAGTTCGAACTCGGTGCAATCCGACAGTTCGCTGGCCTCGGGCAGGCTGTGGGCGAACACGAACGGGTCGTCCGCGGCCTGGATGATCAGGGTTGGTGTGCGAATGCCCCCGAGGTAGTAGCGGCTGGAGGCGCGGCGGTAGTAGTCCTCGGCACTGAGGAACCCGTGCAGCGGCGCGGTGACGCGGCCGTCAAAGTCCCAGAACGTGCGCATCTTTTCCAGCGAGCCCAGATCAGCCAGGGTTTTCAGGCCTGCTTCTTGGCCATCCTTTAGAAAACGGCTTTGTTTGACGCGAATATAGGCCAGCATTTCACGCATGAAATGCTTCTGATAAACCCGAGAAAAGCCCAGGCCAATGCGATCGGCGCACTGATCCAGGCGAAACGGTACCGACACGGCGGCCGCGCCTTGCAGCCCGCAGGCTTCACCGGTTTCACCCAAGTGCTTGAGCAGCACATTGCCGCCCAGTGAATACCCCACCGCATACAGCGGCGCCAACGGGCGCTTGGCCCGCAGGTGAGCGATGGTTTCGGCCAGGTCTTCACTGGCGCCGGAATGGTAGCTGCGGGCAAGCAGGTTGGGTTCGCCGGAGCAGCCACGCCAGTTCAGCGCGACGCTGGCCCAGCCTTGGGTTGCGAGGGCTTTTTGCAGGCCGGCTACATAGGGCGAGTTGGACGAGCCGGTCAGCCCGTGCAGTACCAGCACCAGCGGGGTGGTTGCGTCATGCGGCCCATGCCAGTCGAGGTCGAGAAAGTCGCCGTCTGCCAGCCACAGCCGTTCGCGCTGGCGTTCGATGTGCGTGGTTTTGCGCCACAGCGGTCCCCACAGCGTTTGCAGGTGCGGGTTGCCGAGGCCGAAGGCGGGGGAGAAGCGGTCGAGGGGCGGAGTCATGAAATTCTCGGTGCCGAATGGGCTTGCTCCAATCATTGTAGGAGCGAGCTTGCTCGCGAAAAACTCAAGATCACCGCGTTCCCCTGGTTTCCCGCGTCATCGTTAACGATCTTCGCGAGCAAGCTCGCTCCTACACGGTACGTTGCCACAACGCGTAATACACCCGCCCGGATTTCTGCTCGCGGTGCAGGCGCCACGTGCCCGGCAGGCCGAGTGTGGACGGTGCGGTTTCGCTTTCCGTGTAGATCCAGGCATCCGGCGCCAACCACTGACGCTCTTCCAGCAGCGCACATACAGTCGGCAGCAGGTTCTGGTTGAACGGCGGATCAAGAAACACCACGTCAAACTCACGGGCTTCCTGGGTTTCCAGGTAGCGCAACGCATCAGCCGTCTGCACTTGCCCTGTGGTGCAACGCAGCGTGCCCAGGTGTTCCTTGAGGCTGGCGACCGCCACATTGCTGGCATCCAGCGCCTGGCCCAGCGCCGCGCCACGGGACAGCGACTCCAGGAACAGCGCGCCGCTACCCGCGAACGGGTCCAGCACCTTGGCCCCGGCGATATACGGCGCGAGCCAGTTGAACAGGGTTTCACGCACGCGGTCTGGCGTCGGGCGCAGGCCCACGACATCAGGGAAGCTCAGCTTACGGCTGCCCCACTCTCCGCCGATGATGCGCAGTTGGCCCACACCGTTGTGAACGTTGTGGACAGGTTTTTTGGGACGGGATGGACGGGCCATTAATGCTCCGGAACCCCGAGCGGTTGCTCGGCGGGTTTATCAGTGGGGGGCGGTAGTGGCTTTTGCGCAATCGTCGGGCCGGCGGTCACGATGACCATCTTGTCGGCACTCAAATGTTTGTTCAAAGCAGCTTTGACCTGGTCAACGGTCAGCGCCTGGGATTGTTTCATGAAATCTTCCAGGTAGCTCAGCGGCAGGTTGTAGAAACCCATGGCGCCCAGCTGCCCGACGATATCGGCGTTGCTCGCGGTGGACAGCGGGAAGCTGCCGGCCAGTTCGCGCTTGGCGTCATCGAGTTCTTTCTGTGTCGGGCCGGTCTTGAGGTAGTCGGCGAGTACGTCCTGCACCAATCGCAGCGTGCCGGCGCTCATTTCGGCGCGGGTTTGCAGGTTGATCATGAACGGGCCGCGTACCTGCATCGGCGAGAAACCGGAGTATACGCCGTAGGTCAGGCCGCGTTTCTCGCGCACTTCGCTCATCAAACGGGTGCCGAAGCCACCGCCGCCGAGAATCTGGTTACCCAGGGACAGCGCGGCGTAATCCGGGTCGGCACGGTCGATTCCCAGTTGCGCCAGCAGCAGGGTTGTCTGCTTGGACGGGAACTCGATGTGGGTGGTGCCAGCCTTGGGCTCGACCGGTTGGGCGATTTTCGCCAGCGCCGGGCCTTTTGGCAGGGACGCGGAAACCTTGGCGGTCATGGCTTCGGCTTCGGCGCGGGTCAGATCGCCGACTACAGAAATCACTGCGTTGCCGGCGGCGTAGGCCTTGGCGTGGAAGTCCTTCAATTGCGCGAGAGTCACCTTCGGCACGCTCTCGGCGTTGCCTTCGCTCGGATGGGCGTAAGGGTGGTCGCCATAGAGCTGCTTGAACAGCTCGATGCTCGCCAGTTTGCCGGGGTTCTGTTTCTGGTATTCAAAGCCGGCCAGCAGCTGGTTCTTGATCCGCGCCAGAGAGTCTGCCGGGAAGGTCGGCTTGCCGATCACGTCGTCAAACAGTGACAGGGCGGCGTCACGCTTGTCGCTGGCGCTCAGGCTGCGCAGGGAAACCAGCGCCATGTCGCGGTAGGCGCCATTGCTGAAATCAGCACCCAGGCCGTCGAAACCGGCGGCAATCTGGCTGACGTCCTTGCCCGGCACGCCTTCGTTGAGCATTGCGTTGGTCAACAGCGCCAGGCCTGGTGTTGCGCCGTCCTGGCTGCTGCCGGCGGCGAACAGGATGCGCATGTCGAACATCGGCAGTTCATGGGCTTCGACGAACAGCACCTTGGCGCCTTCGGCGGTGGTCCAGGTTTGCACGTCGAGCTTGCGGTTGGTCGGCGCCTTGTCGTCCAGCTCGGCCAGGGATTGCAGCTTGTTGGCGGACTTGGCCTGCTCCAGCGCCTGGCTGGCGACGGATTCGCTGGGGCGCAGCAAATACACCGCGCAGGCAGCAGCCAAAGTCACCACGATCAGGCCGGGCAGCACCAGGCGGTTGTTTTTACGTTCACTCATGAGCGGTCTCCTCAGGCAAGACATGGGCGACGCTGAGACGTTCGCGGGTGAAATAGGTGCGTGCAGCTTTCTGGATATCTTCGGCGGTGACGCTTTGCAGCTCGGCCAGCTCGGTGTCCATGAGTTTCCAGGACAGGCCCACCGTCTCCAGGGAGCCGATGGCAGTGGCCTGGCTGGTAATCGAGTCGCGCTGGTAAACCACGCCGGCGATGACCTGGGCGCGGATACGCTCCAGTTCTTCAGCGCTCGGTGGCTTGGCCTTCAGCTCATCCAGCAGGCGCCAAAGGCCGGCTTCAGCCTGGGCCACGGTCTTTTTCTTTTGCAGGTTCGGTGTGGCAGTCAGGGTGAACAGGCTGTCACCGCGGGTGTAGGCGTCGTAGCTCGACGAGCCGCCGGACACCAGCTCTTCGCCGCGCTCCAGTTGTGTCGAGATGCGCGCGCTGTAGCCGCCGTCCAGCAGGGCCGAGATCAGGCGCAGGGCGTTGACCGAGCGTTTGTCTTCAGCGGTGGCCAGGCTCGGCACGTTGAAACCCAGGATCACGCTCGGCAGTTTGGTCTGTACATGCATAGTCAGCAGGCGTTCACCGGGCTCGGCCAGCTCCAGCGGGATTTTCGCCGGGGGGACGTCGCGTTTGGGGATCGGGCCGAAATAGCGCTGGGCCAGGGTTTTGACTTCATCCGGGGTTACGTCGCCCACCACTACCAGGGTGGCGTTGTTCGGCACGTACCAGGATTGGTACCAGTGGCGCAGCTCTTCAACCTTCATGCGGTCCAGGTCGGCCATCCAGCCGATGGTCGGCGTGTGGTAGCCGCTGGCCGGGTAGGCCATGGCCTTGAAGCGCTCATAGGCCTTGGACATAGGGTTGTCGTCGGTGCGCATCCGGCGCTCTTCCTTGATCACCTCGATCTCGCGGCTGAACTCGTCGGCCGGCAGGCGCAGGCTGGCCATGCGGTCGGCTTCCAGCTCGAAGGCGACACCCAGGCGGTCACGGGCGAGCACTTGGTAGTAGGCGGTGTAGTCATCACTGGTGAAGGCGTTTTCTTCGGCACCCAGGTCACGCAGGATCAACGAAGCCTCGCCGGGGCCGACCTTGGCGCTGCCTTTGAACATCATGTGTTCCAGGGCGTGGGACAAACCGGTCTGGCCCGGGGTTTCGTAGCTGGAGCCCACCTTGTACCAGACCTGGGAAACCACCACCGGGGCGCGATGGTCTTCGCGCACGACGACCTTGAGGCCGTTGTCCAGGGTGAATTCGTGGGTGGGTTGTGGGTCGGCAGCCAAAGCTGAAAGGGGCAGACAAACTGTGCTGAGCAGCAGGCCTGCGGCGCGGCGGGCTAGAGCATTCATTCGTTTTTAAACCTGTTGGGCTGCCCGCTTGGTCTTAGCGTCGGCGGGCGAGGAGGTGCTAGGATACTGGTCCGACCTAGGGACGGCCACTATGGCTGTCTTGTTAAGGCTCTATTTAGGCCTTACAAAATGTTGCGCATGAACGAGCTGGCTAAAAAACAGTCTGTTACGCATCGAATTTTATTTACCGGCACGCCCCCTGGCGCGTCGCTACCTTGAGATAGCCGTCTCCATGTTTGGTTCCAACGACGACAAGAAGACCCCAGCTGCGGCTGGCGAGAAAAAAGGCCTGTTCGGATGGCTGCGCAAAAAGCCGCAGGAAACCGTCGTCGAACAGCCGCAGGTTCAAGCTGAACCGATCCCCGAATCCATAGTAGAAGCCGAACCGGTTGCCGAAACACCGGCCCCGGTGGTGTTGCCGATGGCCGAGCCGGTGTTGCAGCCGGTGGTTGAGCCAGAACCTGCGCCAGAGCCAGAGCACAAGCCATGGCTGGTGTTGCCGGTGGCAGAAGAGCCTGTAGCACTGGTTGAAGACGAGCTGGCCGAGCATGTGGCGCCGCCGATTCCGGCCCTCGTGGAGCCTGCGCCCGTTGTGGTCCAGGCGCCGCCAGTGGTTGAGGTGCCTGCACCGATGGTTGCCGAACCTGTTCCGGTCGCCGTCGCCGCGCCAGCAGTCATCGAAGAGCCTGCTGTTCCTGCCGAAACCGGCAAGACCGGTTTCTTCGCCCGCCTCAAGCAAGGCCTGAGCAAGACCAGCGCCAGCATCGGCGAAGGCATGGCCAGCCTGTTCCTCGGCAAAAAGACCATCGATGACGAGCTGCTGGAGGACATCGAAACCCGCCTGCTGACGGCCGACGTGGGCGTCGAAGCCACCGCCGTGATCATCCAGAGCCTGACCCAGAAGGTCGCGCGCAAGCAGCTGACCGACGCCGATGCGCTCTACAAGTCGCTGCAGGCCGAGCTGGCCAACATGCTCAAGCCGGTGGAAGCGCCGCTGATCATCGATACGCAGAAAAAGCCGTTTGTGATCCTGGTGGTTGGCGTCAACGGCGCCGGCAAGACCACCACCATCGGCAAGCTGGCGAAGAAGCTGCAACTGGAAGGCAAGAAAGTCATGCTCGCCGCCGGTGACACCTTCCGTGCCGCCGCCGTGGAGCAATTGCAGGTCTGGGGCGAGCGCAACAAGATCCCGGTCATCGCCCAGCACACCGGCGCCGATTCGGCCTCGGTGATCTTCGATGCGGTGCAGGCCGCCAAGGCGCGCAACATCGATGTGCTGATCGCCGATACCGCCGGTCGCTTGCACACCAAAGACAACCTGATGGAAGAGCTGAAGAAAGTTCGCCGCGTGATCGGCAAGCTCGACGCCGACGCGCCCCACGAGGTGTTGCTGGTGCTGGACGCCGGTACCGGCCAGAACGCCATCAGCCAGGCCAAACAATTCCACCAGACGGTCCAGCTGACCGGCCTGGCATTGACTAAGCTCGACGGCACGGCCAAGGGCGGTGTGATCTTCGCCCTGGCGAAGCAGTTCGGGTTGCCGATTCGTTACATCGGCGTCGGTGAAGGCATCGACGACCTGCGCACTTTTGAAGCCGAACCCTTTGTACAGGCACTGTTTGCCGAGCGGGAGCGTTCATGATTCGTTTCGAACAGGTCGGTAAACGCTACGCCAACGGGCATGTCGGCTTGCATGAGCTGAGTTTCCGGGTGCGTCGCGGCGAATTCTTGTTTGTGACCGGCCATTCGGGTGCCGGTAAAAGTACCTTGTTGCGCCTGCTGCTGGCCATGGAGCGCCCAACCACCGGCAAACTGCTGCTGGCGGGCCAGGACCTGGCAACCATCAGCAACGCACAGATTCCATTCCTGCGCCGGCAGATCGGCGTGGTGTTCCAGAACCACCAGTTGCTGTTCGATCGCACGGTGTTCAACAACATCGCCTTGCCGTTGCAGATTCTCGGTCTGTCCAAGGCCGAAATCGTCAAGCGCGTGGATTCGGCCCTGGAACGCGTGGCGCTGTCGGACAAGACCGACCTGTACCCAGGCGACCTGTCCACCGGCCAGCAACAGCGCGTCGGCATCGCCCGCGCCATCGTCCATCGCCCGGCCTTGCTGCTGGCGGACGAACCCACCGGTAACCTCGACCCGCGCCTGGCCGCAGAAATCATGGGCGTGTTCGAAGACATCAACCGCCTGGGCACCAGCGTGCTGATCGCCAGTCACGACCTGGCGCTGATCGCCCGCATGCGCCACCGCATGCTGACCCTGCAACGCGGCCGCCTGATCGGTGACGGGGAGGCTGGGGTATGAGTGCAACACGCAGCCCGAAGGTTTCCGAGCGCGTCGCGCCAAAGGCGGCCGACCCGCAGCCACAGAAGAAAAAACGCGACGAAGACGATGGCCCGGATTTCGGCACCCTGGTGCATGCCTGGATCGAAAGCCACCGTGCCAGCCTGGTAGACAGCCTGCGCCGCCTCGGCAAGCAGCCGATCGGCAGCTTTTTTACCTGCCTGGTCATGGCCGTGGCCTTGAGCCTGCCCATGGGCTTGTCATTGCTGCTGAACAATGTCGAGCGCCTTGGCGGTTCGTGGCAGCGGGCGGCGCAGATTTCCCTGTACCTGAACCTGGATGCCAGCGCCCAGGACGGTGAGTCCCTGCGCGACCAGATCAAGGGCATTCCGGGTGTGGCCGAGGCTGAGTACATCAGCCGCGATCAAGCCCTGGAAGAGTTCCAGCAACAGTCCGGCCTGGGCGAGGCGCTCAAGGAGTTGCCGCAAAACCCGCTGCCGGGCGTGGTGCTGGTCACCCCGAACGAGGTCGACAAGACCACCCTGGAAGCCCTGCGACAAAAACTCGCAGAGCTGCCGAAGGTCCAACAGGCACAACTTGATCTAGTCTGGGTAGAGCGGTTGGCCGCGATTCTCAAGCTGGGCGACCGGTTTGTGTTCGGCCTGACGGTGTTGCTGGTGTCTGCATTACTTTTGGTGATAGGCAATACCATTCGTCTTCATATTGAAAACCGCCGCACCGAGATAGAAGTGATTAAACTCGTCGGCGGCACTGACAGCTATGTGCGTCGGCCTTTTCTGTACATGGGCGCGCTGTATGGCTTCGGTGCGGGAATTTTGTCCTGGGGCGTACTGGCTTTTGGCCTGAACTGGCTGAACGACGCGGTGGTGGGGCTTGCCGGTTTGTACGGCAGCGATTTTGCCCTGGCCGGCGTGCCGGCAGCCGATGGTCTGTCATTGTTGCTTGGGGCAGTGCTCTTGGGGTATATCGGTGCTTGGATTGCGGTCGCACGGCATTTACGTGAGCTGGCACCGAAGTAGTTAATGTCAGGGTAATGTGGTTTCGTTTGTATTGACCGTATCAGTGGTTTAGGGAACTTGTCCTACGGTTCCCGGTCAATTTTCGCAGTGCTGAACTGCACGAGTTATGTGAGTCGGAGGTTTTTTCGTATGACCACTTCTTTGCAACCTGCTTATGCTCTGGTCCCGGGTGCGAACCTGGAGGCCTATGTGCACACGGTCAACAGCATTCCATTGCTGACGCCCGAGCAGGAGCGTGAACTGGCCGAGAGTCTCTACTATGAGCAGGATTTGGGGGCGGCTCGGCAGATGGTGCTCGCCCACCTGCGTTTTGTCGTACATATCGCCCGTAGCTATAGCGGCTACGGCCTGGCCCAGGCTGACCTGATTCAGGAAGGCAACGTTGGCCTGATGAAAGCCGTGAAGCGCTTCAACCCGGAAATGGGTGTGCGCCTGGTGTCGTTTGCTGTGCACTGGATCAAGGCGGAAATTCACGAATTCATCCTGCGCAACTGGCGCATCGTGAAAGTCGCGACCACCAAGGCCCAGCGCAAACTGTTCTTCAACCTGCGCAGCCAGAAGAAACGCCTGGCGTGGCTGAACAACGAAGAAGTGCATCGCGTGGCCGAAAGCCTTGGCGTAGAGCCACGTGAAGTGCGCGAGATGGAAAGTCGCCTGACCGGCCATGACATGGCCTTCGACCCGGCCGCCGAAGCGGACGACGACAGCGCCTTCCAATCGCCGGCCAACTATCTGGAAGACCACCGGTACGACCCGGCGCGTCAGCTGGAAGATGCCGACTGGAGCGACAACTCCAATCACAACCTGCACGAAGCGCTGGAAGTGCTGGACGACCGCAGCCGTGACATTCTCTACCAGCGCTGGTTGGCAGAAGAAAAAGCCACGCTGCACGACCTGGCGCAGAAGTACAACGTGTCGGCCGAGCGGATTCGTCAGCTCGAGAAGAGTGCGATGAACAAGCTGAAACTGTCGATCGCCGCCTGACACAGGTAGCTAGGACAGCGCGATCGAAATGTGGGAGCGGGCTTGCTCGCGAAAGCGGTGGATCAGTCACCTAAGGTATTGACTGGCACACCGCTTTCGCGAGCAAGCCCGCTCCCACATTTGTTTTGTGGGGTGTCAGTCAGCCCAAGGCGCCTTGCGCGAGTTGTTCAGCTCATTCAAATAGCTGTCGCCACCCAACTGACTCATCTGCTGCCGAATCCACGCCGCCCGTCGCGCGACATACGACGTTGGATGGCTGGCACTCCACACCCGCGGATTAGGCAGCACCGCCGCCAGGTAGCTGGCCTGCTGGCGGGTCAGCGCCTTGGCGCTCACGCCAAAGTGATGCCGGGCCGCCGCTTCGGCGCCGAACACGCCTTCATCCCACTCCACGCTGTTGAGGTACACCTCAAGAATTCGCTGCTTGGGCCAGAGAATCTCGATCAGCCCGGTAAACCAGGCTTCCAGGCCCTTGCGGAAATAGCTGCGGCCGGTCCACAAAAACAGATTCTTCGACACCTGCTGGCTCAAGGTGCTGGCGCCGCGAATCGAACCGCCGCGCTCGTTATGCAGCAACGCCGCCTGGATCGCGTCGAAATCAAAACCCCAATGTTGCGGGAAGCGCTGGTCTTCGCCGGCCATCACCGCCACTTTCAGTTCGTCGGAGATCTGATCCCACGGCACCCACGTGCGCTGTACGTCAATCGGCTCGCCGTCGACCCAGGACTCGACCTTGCGCTCAACCATCAGCGCAGTGCCCGGTGGTGGCACGAAACGGAACAGCAGCACCAGCAGCACGCTGCCGATGGCAAACCACTTGAGGGCTTTGAGAAAACGCTTGAAGAGGAGACGCAGCATAGAGATGGCTTGGCCGAACCCGTTGAGCGGGCCATTATACAGACCCTGCCCCCTGAGTCTGACTGGAGTTCCTCATGTTGCGTGGCTTTCTGATGCTGGCTGCCTTTTTCGGTTTCACCGGCGTCGCCCTGGGTGCGTTTGCCGCCCACGGCCTGAAAAACCGCCTGAGCGCCGAGTACCTGGCGATTTTCCACACCGGCGTGACCTACCAGTTGGTGCACACCCTGGCGCTGTTCGGCGTGGCACTGCTGGCGGCGCACATCCCGGGCAGGCTGGTGACGTGGGCGGGGGTGTCCTTTGCCGTGGGCATCCTGCTTTTCTCCGGCAGCCTGTATGTGCTGACCATGACCGGCATCAGCAAGCTCGGCATCATCACCCCGTTTGGTGGCCTGGCGTTCCTGCTGGGCTGGTTCTTCCTCGGTTTGGCGGCGTGGCGTCTACAGGCTGCCTGACCAAGGGGCTTGGGCCAGCAACGTCAATCACGCTAGAATGCTGGCCCCTAAAAACGATGGCGGCCCGTGGCATGCGCATTCAGTTGAACGGCGAACCCTTTGAACTGCCCGACGGTGAAACCGTTGCGGCCCTGCTGACCCGTCTGGACTTGACCGGACGCCGCGTCGCAGTGGAGCTCAATCTGGATATCGTCCCGCGTAGCCAGCACGTCGAGACCGCGCTCACCGAGGGTGACCAGGTCGAAGTGGTCCACGCCATCGGCGGCGGCTAGCCGTCCGGCGCTCCAGGGCGCCAACCCGCATTCTGCAGAACCTCACCCCAACTCGAGGATTTCCCATGAGCATCGTTCGTAGCGACAAGCCTTTCGTCCTGGCCGGTCGTACCTTCCAGTCGCGTCTGCTGGTCGGCACCGGCAAGTACCGCGACATGGAAGAAACCCGCCTGGCCATCGAAGCCTCGGGTGCCGAGATCGTTACTTTCGCCGTGCGCCGCACCAACCTTGGCCAGATCGAGGGCGAGCCGAACCTGCTCGAAGTGCTGTCGCCGGATCGCTACACCTTCCTGCCGAACACCGCCGGTTGCTACGACGCCATCGAAGCCGTGCGCACCTGCCGCCTGGCCCGTGAGCTGCTCGACGGCCACAACCTGGTGAAGCTGGAAGTGCTGGCCGACCAGAAAACCCTGTTCCCCAACGTGATCGAAACCCTCAAGGCTGCCGAAACCCTGGTCAAGGAAGGCTTCGACGTGATGGTCTACACCAGTGATGACCCGATCATTGCCCGTCAATTGGCGGAAATCGGCTGCATCGCGGTGATGCCGCTGGCCGGCCTGATCGGTTCCGGCCTGGGCATCTGCAATCCGTACAACCTGCAGATCATCCTTGAAGAAGCCAGGATCCCGGTGCTGGTGGATGCGGGCGTGGGCACTGCCTCCGACGCCACCATCGCCATGGAACTGGGTTGCGATGCGGTGCTGATGAACTCGGCCATCGCCCATGCCCAGCAGCCGATCATGATGGCCGAAGCCATGCAACACGCAATTGTCGCCGGCCGCCTGGCGTACCTCGCCGGGCGCATGCCGAAAAAACTTTACGCCAGCGCCTCCTCGCCGCTGGATGGTCTGATCAAGTAAGAGCCATTGATGACTGAATCAAACGAAACGCCGAACACCCTGGAAGAAGGCGACGAGTCCAAGCACCGCCGCATCAAGAGTTTTGTGATGCGCGCCGGTCGCATGACCGAGGGCCAGCAAAAGGGCCTGGAGCAGGGCACGCCGCTGTTCGTCCTGCCGCTGGCAGACGCGCCGGTGGATTACGACCAGGTGTTTGGCCGCTCGGCACCACGCTCCCTGGAGATTGGCTTCGGCATGGGCCATTCCCTGCTGGAAATGGCCGCGGCTTCGCCGGAGCAGGATTTTATCGGGGTTGAAGTACACCGTCCGGGTGTTGGTGCGCTGCTTAACGGCGTGCTGACTCAGGGCCTGACCAACCTGCGGGTCTACGACTGCGACGCGATCGAAGTGCTCAACCGCTGCATCGCCGACAACAGCCTCGACCGCCTGATGCTGTTCTTCCCGGACCCATGGCACAAGAGCCGCCACCACAAGCGCCGCATCGTCCAGGCTTCCTTCGCGGAACTGGTGCGCAGCAAGCTCAAAGTGGGCGGCATCCTGCACATGGCCACCGACTGGGAACCGTATGCCGAGTACATGCTGGAAGTGATGAACGTCGCCCCTGGCTACCGCAACCTGGCGGAAGACGGCAAATGCGTCCCGCGCCCGGCCGAGCGGCCGATCACCAAGTTCGAACGTCGCGGCGAGCGACTCGGGCATGGGGTTTGGGATTTGAAGTTTGAGAAAGTGGACTGATAAGTCCCAGGCTTGAAATGCAGTAAAAAATGTGGGAGCGGGCTTGCTCGCGAATGCGGTAGATCAGTCGACATTTACGCTGACTGACACACCGCATTCGCGAGCAAGCCCGCTCCCACATTTGTTTTGTGCCGCGCTTAAGGTCAGCGGCGATCCGCCACCACCCCAATCAACACCAGCACCACCAACAACACCGGCGCCAGGCTGTAGTTGTTGAACTGGCTCAACCCGCGAACAATCCACGGCGTGGCATAGATCAGCGCAGCGCCGCTGCCGATCATGCACACCAGCGCCATCAGCGGCACGCGCAGCGCACCCGCGATGCTGCCCAGCCGTGCTTCGACCCAGCCCTTGATGTCGGCGCCAAACAGCACCAGCAGGCAGCCTACCAACGCCAGGGAGATTTCCGACAGGTTGCTACGGCTCCAGCGGGATACGGTGGCGAGCAGGTCGAGTACCAGATCCATTTGATTTCCTTAAGAGCAATCAGCTCAAAAACTTCTGCAGCAGGTCATTGAGAAAGAGTTGCCCGCGGTCGGTGGCCGCCAGGCGTGACGGTTCGACCTGCATCAGGCCACTTTGTTCTGCCTCGCGGCGAGCTTCATCGAGGCTGGCCAGGTCGAGGCCGGTACGCTCGGCGTAAAGCCTGGCTTCGACGCCGTCAGTGAGGCGCAGGGCGTTCATCAGGAACTCGAACGGTAACTCTTCGTTGGTCAGTTCTTTCGCGCCGGCCTGGTAGTTTTTCGCCGGGTTGAGGTAGTCCTTCGGCGCCCGGGTTTTCCAGGTGCGCACGATGCGCCCATCCGGATGGCTGAGCTTGCCGTGGGCGCCGGCACCGATGCCGATAAAATCGCCAAAGCTCCAGTAGTTCAGGTTATGCCGCGCCGGCCGTCCCGGTTGGGCGTAGGCCGAGACTTCGTACTGGGCGTAACCGTGTTCGGCGAGCAACGCCTGGCCGGCTTCCTGGATGTCCCACAGGGTGTCGTCTTCCGGCAGCACGGGCGGCTGGTTCCAGAACACGGTGTTGGGTTCCAGGGTCAGTTGATACCAGGACAGATGCGTGGGCTTTAGGGCAATGGCCTGGCGCAGGTCGCCCAGGGCGTCCTTCAGGGACTGATCGGGCAAACCGTGCATCAAGTCCAGGTTGAAGTTGTCGAACCCGGCCTGGCGCGCCATGCCGGCGGCACGCACGGCTTCGTCACCGTTGTGGATGCGGCCCAGGGCTTCGAGTTTTTCCTGCTGGAAACTCTGGATGCCAATCGACAGCCGATTGATCCCCAGCTTGCGGTACGCCACGAACTTCTCTTGCTCGAAGGTACCGGGGTTGGCTTCCAGGGTGATTTCGATATCGCCGGCAAACGGGATGCGCGCTTCCACGCCCTTGAGCAACCGGCCCAGGGCAACGGCGCTGAACAGGCTCGGGGTGCCGCCGCCGAAAAAGATCGAACTCAGCTCACGGCCGTACACTGCATGCAGGTCCTGATCGAGGTCGGCCAGCAACGCGTCGACGTACTCTTCCTCCGGCAGCACCTTGCTGGCGGTGTGGGAGTTGAAGTCGCAATAGGGGCATTTGCGCACGCACCACGGGATGTGGATATACAGCGCCAGGGGCGGCAGGTGAGACAGGGCCGCCCGAGGTGTTTGCGCGCCACCGAGAATCAGTGGCTGCGCGGAGGTGTTCTGAGTCATTTCAGGCCCAGGCGCTGGCGCAGCAAATCCATTGCGCGGGCGCGGTGGCTGATCTGGTTCTTGTCGGCCGGGCTCAATTCGGCGCTGGAGACATTGCGCTCCGGCACCCAGAACAGCGGGTCGTAGCCAAACCCGTGCTCGCCGCTGGCCGCGTGCAGGATGCGCCCGTGCCACAGGCCTTCACAGAGGATCGGTAATGGATCATCAGCGTGACGGACCAGGGCCAGCACGCAGACGAACTGTGCGCCGCGCATCGCGTCGGGCACGTCCTTGAGGGCGTCGAGCAGCTTGGCGTTGTTGGCCGCGTCGCCTTTACCGTCGGCGTAACGTGCCGAGTAGATGCCAGGCGCGCCGCCCAGGAAGTCCACGGCCAGGCCCGAATCGTCAGCCAGTGCCGGCAGGCCGGAAATACGCGCGGCGTTGCGGGCCTTGAGGATGGCGTTCTCGACAAACGACAGGCCGGTCTCTTCCGGCTCTACCTGGCTGAACTCGCCAATCGAGCGCAGTTGCACCGAGTCGCCGAGCATGGCCTGGAGTTCTTTGAGCTTGCCGGCGTTATGGCTGGCCAGTACGAGTTGAGTAAGGTTCATCATTGCGCCGGAAACAGTTCCTGGTTGAAACTGAAACCGTGGGCTTTGCCACCGGTTTCAACGTTGATGGTGAAAATCTTGGTTTCCTGCTGCGGCACCGGGTACTGGGCGACGTAAAGCGTAGAACCTTTCTGGGTGATTTTCTTGAACGTCAGCATCTCGCTCTTGCCGCCCAGATCCTTGATTGTGCCGGTAACGGTGGCGTCTATCGATTCGACGCCCTTGTTTACGAACACATTGATCATGCCCAGCTCTTTGCTGCGTACGATCCCGGCTTCCTGAGCCATTTCCGGCGTCAGGAAGCTGGTGGTCAGGGTGTTGTAGTGCACCGTGATATCGCCGAATTCTTTCTGACGATTACCATCGATAACATCCGCCGCCATAGCGCTGACGCTCAGGCACGCGGTGAGTAGAAAAACAGCCAGGCGACTCATGATCGTCCTCCTTGAAAATGGTTAGACGGCAATCTGGTGGTCCGTCAGGCCCGGGCTGCTGACCCGGTAGATCCCGATCTCACCCAGCAGGTTGGGCCATAGCTTACTCGCCCAGCCGTGACGATGCTGTTGATCGACGGCAAGGCGGTTGATGACTTTGGCTTCGCGCTCGCCGCACAGCGCTTCGAAGTCTTCAAAGGTGCAGAAGTGGATGTTGGGCGTGTTGTACCAGGTGTACGGCAGGAAGTCCGACACCGGCATGCGGCCCTTGGTGGCCAGGTACCAGCGGCAGCGCCAGTGGCCGAAATTGGGGAAAGTAATGATGCACTGGCGGCCGACGCGCAACATTTCGTCGAGGATCCGGTCCGGGTAGTGCACGGCTTGCAGGGCCTGGGTCATGACCACGATGTCGAAGCTGTTGCTGGCAAAGTTGCCGAGGCCCTTGTCCAGGTCCTGCTCGATCACGTTGATGCCCTTGGCCACGCACTGGGCGATGTTGTCCGGGTCGTTTTCCAGGCCATAGCCGGTGACTTGCTTGTTGTCGCGCAGCCAGCTCAGCAGTTCGCCATCGCCGCAACCCAAGTCGAGCACGCGGCTGCCGGCGGGGATCCAGTCTTGGATGATTTCCAGGTCGGCTCTCATGGCGTTCTCACAGTGCTATTCGGTTCATGTAGTTGCTGAAGGCCTGCAGGTAGCGCGGGATCGGGATCAGGAAGGCGTCGTGGCCTTGCGGTGCGTCGATCTCCAAGTAGCAGACGTCTTTCTTGGCGGCCATCAGCGCATCCACCAATTCCCGCGAGCGGGCCGGGGAAAAGCGCCAGTCGGTGGTGAACGACATCACGCAGAACTTGGCGGTGGCCGCCTCGAAGGTGCGCGCCAGGTCATCGTCGAAATTCGCCGCCGGGTCGAAGTAGTCCAGGGCCTTGGTCATCAGCAGGTAGGTGTTGGCGTCGAAACGCCCGGAAAACTCCTCGCCTTGATAACGCAGGTAGCTCTCGACCTGGAATTCGACGCTGTGGAAGTCGTAGTTGAGCTTCTCGCTCTTGAGGCCACGGCCGAATTTCTCGCCCATGGAGTCATCCGACAGGTAGGTGATGTGCCCGACCATGCGCGCGAGCATCAGCCCGCGCTTGGGGATCACGCCCGCTTCCTGGAACGAACCGCCGTGGAACTCCGGGTCGGTGAGGATCGCCTGGCGCGCCACTTCGTTGAAGGCGATGTTCTGCGCCGACAGCTTGGGGGCCGAGGCGATGGCCAGGCAATGGCGCACGCGGTCCGGGTAGGTGATGGTCCATTGCAGGGCCTGCATGCCGCCCAGGCTGCCGCCGATCACGGCGGCCCATTGGGCGATGCCCAGAACGTCGGCCAGGCGCGCCTGGCTGTGCACCCAGTCTTCCACGGTCAGTACCGGGAAATCGGCGCCAAACGGCTTGCCGGTTTCCGGGTTGAGGCTGCTGGGGCCGGTGGAGCCGTTGCAGCCGCCGAGGTTGTTCAGGCTGACCACGAAGAACTTGTTGGTGTCGATGGGCTTGCCGGGGCCGATGCAGCTGTCCCACCAGCCGGGCTTGCGCTCGTCCATGCTGTGGAAACCCGCAGCGTGGTGGTGGCCGGACAGGGCGTGGCAGATCAGCACGGCGTTGCTGGCCGTGGCGTTCAGTTGGCCGTAGGTTTCATAGATCAGGTCGTAGGCGGGCAGCGAACGGCCGCAGGCCAGGGCCAGCGGTTCGCTGAAGTGCGCCACTTGGGGCACGACCAGTCCAACAGAATCGGGGGGGAAGGCAGTTGGCATCGACCCTGCTCTCGTTTAAATGAGGCGTAAGTCTAAAGACCGCTGCACCCAGCGGCAAGCAAAGGCCTGCGGCTGGTGTTTTTAAGGCTTTTTGTGGCGAGGAAGCTTGCTCCCGCTGGAGCGCGAAGCGGTCCCGGTCCGGTTGCCGCGATTTTGCATATGCAACGCGGTCGGCCGTTTTGGGGCTGCTGCGCAGCCCAGCGGGAGCAAGCTCCCTCGCCACATTGTCGTCAGATCAGACCGAACAGTTCTTTGGGCATGAATGCGTAGAACGCCAAACGTGGAATCACCCAGCTTTGCAGCAACTGGATCGCGATAAACGCGAAGATCGGCGAGATATCCAGGCCACCCAGGTTAGGTACCAGGCGACGGAACGGTGCCAGCACCGGCTCAGTGATCTGTGCCACCAGTTCGGCACCTGGGCTGCGGCTGCCCGGAGCGACCCAGGACAGGATCACGCTGATGATCATCGACCAGAAAATGATCTTCAGGAACAGCGAGAAGATCCCGATCAAGGCCCACGGCAGCAACAGCAGCGTGGTGGCCTGATAGCCATTGAGCAGCAGGATGACCGCGAACAGCAGGATCTGCAGCAGCAGCGCCAATACCAGCGACGACATGTCCAGGCCGAACAGGCTCGGGATCACCCGGCGCAGAGGCTTGAGCAGCGGCTGCGTGGCCTTTACCACGAACTGGCACAGCGGGTTGTAGAAGTTCGCCCGCACCAGTTGCAGGATAAAACGCATCAGCACGATCAGCAGGTACAGGCTGCCCAGGGTCTGGATGATGAAAATGGCAGCGTCATTGATTCCGAGCATGTTTGATTCCTATGTGGGGGACGACTATTTGCCCAGCTGCTCGGCCATTTCGGCCGAACGATGTGCTGCGGCACCCAGTGCTTTTTCCACCAGGGCTTCAAAGCCCCCGGCCTGGAATGATTCGATTGCCGCCTGGGTCGTGCCGCCCGGCGAGGTCACGCGACGGCGCAACTCGGCCGCGTCGACATCGCTGGTCACGGCCATCTGCGCGGCGCCCAGTGCGGTCTGCTCGGCCAGTTGCTCGGCGACTTCCTGCGGCAGGCCGAGTTTCACGCCAGCGGCGGTCATGGCCTCGATCAGCAGGAAGAAATACGCCGGGCCACTGCCGGAGACGGCGGTGACGGCGTCCAGTTGCTGCTCTTGTTCCAGCCACACGGCGAGACCTACGGCGGACAGCAGCTCTTGTGCCTGGTCGCGCTGTTGGGCAGTGACTTCGGATGTGGCGTACAAGCCGCTCACGCCCTTGCGCAGCAGCGCCGGGGTGTTGGGCATGCAACGCACAATCGGCTGGGCGCCGAGCCAGTGGGTCATGCTGGCGCAAGTGATGCCGGCGGCGATGGACACCACCAGTTGATGGGGCTTGAGGCTTGGGCGCAGGCTTTCGCACACGGCTTTCATGGCTTGTGGCTTGACCGCCAGCACTACCACGTCCACGCCTTCAATCGCTTCTGCGTTGTCGGCGAAGGTGTCGATGCCGTGCTCGGCGCTGACGCGGGAGCGGGTGTCGGCGCCCGGGTCGCTGGCGCGAATCTGTTGTGCTTCCAGGCCCTTGGCCCGCAGGCCGCCGATCAGGCTGGCCGCCATGTTGCCGGCGCCGATAAAGGCAATACGCGTGTTGCTCATGACAGGTCCTTACTCAGATGGAAGTCAGCCATTTCACGGCTGGCCATAGTCGCGGGCACCAAACAGGGCGGTACCGATCCGCACCCAGGTGGCCCCTTGGGCGATGGCCGACTCAAGGTCATGGCTCATGCCCATGGAAAGTGTGTCGAGCCCCAGGTCGAGGCTCGCTTGCAGGTCGCGCACGGTGGCGAAGGCTGCGTCTTGCTCTGCACGGTCGTCGGTCGGCTCGGGAATCGCCATCAGGCCGCGCAGCTTCAGGCGCGGCAGGGCGCTGATGGCTTCGGCCAGGGCGGGCAGGTCGGCGGGTGTACAGCCGGACTTGCTGGCTTCGCCACTGACATTGACCTGGATGCAGATATTCAGCGGCGGCAGGTCAGCCGGGCGTTGCTCGGACAGGCGTTGTGCGATTTTCAGGCGGTCCACGGAATGCACCCAGGCGAAATTCTCGGCGATCGCACGAGTCTTGTTCGATTGAATGGGGCCGATGAAGTGCCAACTCAAGGGCAGGTCGGTTAATTCGGCCTGTTTGCCCAGGGCTTCCTGCAGATAGTTCTCGCCAAAGTCACGCATCCCGGCGGCATAGGCTTCGCGCACGGCCTGTGCGGGTTTGGTCTTGCTCACGGCCAGCAGGTGCACGCTGCCTGCGTCGCGCTGCGCGGCCTCGGCGGCTGCCCGGATCCGCTCGGAAACCAGGCCGATGTTGTCTGCTATGGTCGACATTCAAGTTGCGCCCGTGGATATGGAGTCCGCGGCATTCTACTGGAAATGGAAAGCCCTATGGATATCACTGAACTGCTGGCCGCCGGCGTACGCCTGCGGGCCTCCGACCTGCATCTGTCGGCGGGGTTGGCGCCGATGCTGCGAGTGGATGGCGAGGTCTGGCCACTCGATTGGCCTGTACTTGCGCCGGTGCAAGTGGCGGCGTTGCTCAGCCCTTTGCTGAACAATCACCAGCAAAAGGATTTCGAAACATCTCTTGAAACGGATTTTGCCTTCGAGTTGCCCGAGGTGGCGCGGTTTCGGGTGAATGTGTTCCAGCAGCACCGGGGCATGGGCGCGGTGTTTCGTACCATCCCCTCAACGGTGCAGAGCCTGGAACACCTGGGGTTGGGCGAGGTGTTCCGGCGCATCGCAGACTTGCCCCGGGGGCTGGTGCTGGTCACCGGGCCGACCGGTTCCGGCAAGTCCACCACCCTGGCAGCGATGATCGACTACCTCAACACCCATCGTCGCCAGCACATCCTCACCCTTGAAGACCCGATCGAGTTTATCCACCAACCGAAAAATGCCCTGATCAACCAGCGACAGGTGCATCGCGATACCCACAGTTTCTCGGCGGCCCTGCGTTCGGCATTGCGGGAGGACCCGGATGTGATCCTGGTTGGCGAATTGCGAGACCTGGAAACCATTCGGCTCGCGCTGACGGCGGCGGAAACCGGGCACCTGGTGTTTGGCACGTTGCACACCACGTCGGCGGCTAAAACCGTGGACCGGGTGGTGGATGTGTTTCCGGCGGGGGAAAAGACCATGGTCCGCTCGATGCTCTCGGAGTCATTGCAGGCGGTGGTGTCCCAGGTGCTGGTGAAGAAGGTCGGCGGCGGGCGGGTGGCGGCTCACGAAATCATGCTCGGCACACCGGCGATTCGTAATTTGATCCGCGAGGACAAGGTGGCGCAGATGTATTCGGCGATTCAGACCGGCGGGGCGTTGGGGATGACGACGCTGGACATGAGTTTGAAGGCGTTGGTCAGCCAGGGGCTGATCAGCCGGGAACATGCCCGGGAGAAGGCGAGGGTGCCTGGGGATATTTAAGATCGCCTGGGCGATGAAAAACTAATGTGGGAGCGGGCTTGCTCGCGAATGCGGTGTATCAGTCAAGCATGTATCGACTGACACTCCGCATTCGCGAGCAAGCCCGCTCCCACACAAGCCTGCTCTCACATCAGCCTGATATCAGCGCTGCACAATCCGCAGGTTGTTCTGTTCTTTAGGCAGGACACGCTTGGCAATCACGTAGTTCTTGTCCCAGAACGGCTTCTTCAGCGTATCGATGCTCACGGACTTGCCACGACGCGGTGCGTGGATGAAACGGTCGTTGCCCAGGTAGATGGCAACGTGGTTCACCTGGCGGCTCTTCAGTTTGAAGAACAGCAGGTCACCCGGTTTCAAATCCTTGCGCTCAACTTTCAGCCCGTGGCCGGCGGCCATGGCGTTGGAAGTGCGCGGCAAATCCACGGCTTTTACGTCGTTAAACGCATATTTCACCAAGCCGCTGCAGTCGAACCCTTTACTTGGGCTGCTGCCGCCCCAACGATAAGGAGTACCGAGCACGTTGACGGCACGGCTGAGGACGTTGCTGCTTTGCTTGGTGTTGACGGCCATCAGCCCTGGCGCCGCATTACCGTGGGCCTTGCTCAGTTGAGTCGGGCGCTTCACGGTCAGCTTTACCGATTTGGCGGAGCTGGTGGTGGCGTGAACTTTAGGGGTGAAACCGTTAACGTTGGGAAGTCGTTGCTCACGATTGGTGGCGTGGGCGGCCAGTGGCATTAATAGGCAAATGGTTAGCCATGTCTTGAAAAATGGTCGCATTAGGCGTGGCTCTTTTTGGTTTGCGCGCAACTTTATAACAGCTTTTTGTGTCGTGCTAAGGCCGTTTGTCGACTGAACCCTGGGGTCAAATTCAGGAAAACCGTGACGAATTGCCGCGATTGTCCTACACAAGTCAGGCGGTATAAGGCTTTGAGGGAAGCGAAGATACCATTTGCCGCATGTCGGGCGCCCGTAAAAAAGTCACAAAGAAACCAGAAATATTTATCTATCGAGGCTAAAGAGGTACTCCATGAACACCTATCGACAGGATGTTTCGCAACAAGACACCCACAGCAAGGTGATCGGCTACCTGCTTTGGATTTTCGGTTTTACCGGTGCTCACCGCTTTTATTACGGCAAGCCGGTGACCGGGACGATCTGGTTTTTCACCTTCGGTTTGTTCGGGATTGGCTGGTTGATCGACTTGTTCCTGATTCCGGCAATGGACCGCGAAGCGGACCTGCGATTTACCGCCGGGCCGATCGAGTACAACGTGGCCTGGATTCTGTTGGCGTTCCTGGGTGTGTTCGGTTTGCACCGCATGTATCAGGGCAAATGGATCAGCGGGATCATTTACCTGCTGACCGGGGGCTTGTTCCTGATCGGGGTGCTGTATGACTTCTGGACGCTGAATACGCAGATTTCGATCCGCAATGCCGAGCGCAACGGCGGCCGATAAGATGTGTGAAGATCCAAATGTGGGAGCGGGCTTGCTCGCGAATGCGATGTGTCAGTCGACATCTCTATTGACTGACCCACCGCTTTCGCGAGCAAGCCCGCTCCCACATTTACTGTGCCCACTCCGGATTGGATTTAAGCCTGGTAGCTGATCCGCCCATCCACCAAGGTGTACCGCACAGTCGCCGGCAGGCTATGGCCGATGAATGGGCAGTTTTCACCCTTGGACAGCCAGTGTTCCCCGGCAATCGTGGAGCTGGCCGGATCAAACAGCACCAGGTCCGCCGCCGAGCCCACCGCCAGCTTGCCCGCCGGCAGGCGCAGCGCCTCGGCAGGGCCCGCACTGAGACGCGCCAGCAGGGTCGGCAGGTCCAGCAAACCATCTTCCACCAACGTCATTGCCAGCGGCAGCAACAGCTCGACGCTGCTGATGCCTGGCTCCGTCGCGCCGAACGGCGCCAGCTTGGCATCCCGCTCGTGGGGTTGGTGATGGCTGGAAATCGCCGAAACCACCCCGGACTTCACCGCCGCCCGCAAACCGTCACGGTCAGCGCGGGTACGCAGTGGCGGCTGCACGTGATACAGGCTGGAGAAGTCGATCAGCGCCTCATCCGTCAGAATCAGCTGATACAGCGCCACATCCGCCGTCACCGGCAATCCGCGGGCTTGGGCCTGAGCGATCAGGGCCACGCCGCGAGCGCTGGTCAGCTGGCTGAAGTGCGCGCGTACGCCGCTTTGTTCCACCAGCAGCAGGTCGCGGGCCAGGGCCACGGTCTCGGCGGTTTCCGGGATGCCCGGCAGGCCGAGGAAGCTCGCGGTGGCGCCTTCGTGGGCCAGGCCGCCTTCGGCCAGGTCACGGTCCTGGGAGTGGAAAATCACGGTCAGGTCGAAAGTCGCCGCATATTCCAGCGCACGGCACAGGGTGCGGGTGCTGCGAAAGCTCTCCAGGCCGTTGCCGAAGGCCACGCAGCCTGCGTCGCGCAGGGCGATCAGCTCGGCCAGTTGTTCGCCGTCCAGGCCTTTGCTCAGGGCGCCGATGGGGAACACTTTGCAGTTGCCGGCTTCGCGGGCGCGGTCGAGGATCAGTTCGGTCACCGCCGAGGTGTCCAGCACCGGTTTGGTGTGGGGCGGGCAGCACAGGCTGGTCACGCCACCGGCAGCGGCGGCGCGGGTTTCGCTGGTGATGTTGCCCTTGCGGCTGTAGCCCGGCTCACGCAGGGCGACGTTCAGGTCAACCAGGCCAGGCGCGGCGATCAGGCCTTTGGCGTCGATAGTTTCGCTGGCGCTGAAGCCTGCGGGTGCGGCGCCGATGGCAATGATCTTGCCGGCTTCCAGGTGCAGATCGGTGACTTGATCCAGCCCGCTGGCCGGATCGATGACTCGGGCGCCGAGAATGCTGAGCTTCACTGGGCGTTCTCCTGCTCGAATTGACGTTGCGCGGTTTGCCCGCTCATGGCCATGGACAACACCGCCATGCGGATGGCGATGCCGTACGTGACCTGGTTGAGAATCACCGACTGCGCGCCATCGGCCACCGCCGACTCAATCTCCACGCCACGGTTGATTGGCCCCGGGTGCATCACGATGGCGTCCGGCTTGGCGCCGGCCAGGCGTGCGGTGGTCAGGCCGAACAGGCGATAGAACTCGCCTTCGCTCGGCAGCAGGCCGCCCGCCATACGCTCGCGCTGCAGGCGCAGCATGATCACCACGTCCACATCCTTCAGGCCTTCGGCCATGTCGGTGTAGACCTTCACGCCGTACTGCTCGATACCGATCGGCAGCAGGGTCTTGGGGGCGATCACGCGGATGTCCGGGCAACCCAGGGTTTTCAGGGCCAGCATGTTCGAGCGTGCAACCCGCGAGTGCAGGATGTCGCCGACAATGGCCACCGAGAGGTTTTCAAAGCTGCCCTTGTGCCGCCGGATGGTCAGCATGTCGAGCATGCCCTGGGTCGGGTGGGCGTGACGGCCGTCGCCGCCGTTGATGATCGCCACATTCGGGCACACGTGCTCGGCGATGAAGTGCGCAGCACCGGAATCGCCGTGGCGCACCACGAACATGTCGGCGGCCATGGCTTCCAGGTTGCGCAGGGTGTCGAGCAGGGTTTCGCCCTTGCTCGCCGACGAGGTGGACACGTTCAGGGTGATCACGTCAGCCGACAGGCGTTGGGCCGCCAGTTCAAAGGTGGTGCGGGTGCGGGTCGAGTTCTCGAAGAACACGTTGCAGATGGTCTTGCCGCGCAGCAACGGGACTTTCTTCACCGCCCGGCCGCCGACTTCGAGAAACGAGTCGGCCGTGTCGAGGATTTCGGTGAGCAGTTCGCGGGGCAAGCCGTCGAGGGACAGGAAGTGTTGCAGCTGGCCCTGAGCATTGAGCTGCAGCGGGCGCTTGGCATCTAGAGGCGTCATCGCGGGGACTCTTTACAAGGCGGTTTAAAGGGCAAGGTCTTGCAGTTCGAGTTCGAGCGGCGTGGGACCGGACAATTTTACCCGCTGGTGGGCTTCCAGGGACAGGGTGGCGCCGACCACGTCCGGGCTGATCGGCAATTCTCCGGCGTCCAGGTCCAGCAGGCAGACCAGGGTCACGCTGGCCGGGCGGCCGTAGTCGAACAGTTCGTTCATCGCGGCGCGGATGGTGCGACCGCTCATCAGCACGTCATCGATCAGCACCAGGTGCTGGCCTTCGATCTCGAAGGGCAGGGCCGAGGGGCGCACTTGCGGGTGCAGGCCGTTCTGGCTGAAGTCGTCACGGTAGAAAGACACGTCCAGGGTGCCCAGGGGCGAGTCGCTGCCCAGTTCTTCCAGCAGCGCCTGGGCCACCCAGACGCCGCCGGTGCGGATGCCGATAAAGCGTGGCTCGCTGATGGCACGGTGTTCCAGGTGCGCCTTGAGGCGGATCGCCATCTGGCTGATCAGGTCGGCGGGATTGGGCAGGCTCATGGGTGCTCCTTCTAGGCCTCGCGCAGGCAAGGTCCGGGCTCAAACGTAAGAAGACGCGGCAAGCCGCGTCAGTCAGGATTCAAATAAAGCGGTGTTTTCATCCAGCCAGCCCTGCAACAGCAGGGCCGCGGCGATGGCATCCACCGGGTTGTCGCGGTAACTGCCTTTCTGCCCGCCACGGTCACGGCGCTCGCCCTTGGCTTCGAACGTGGTCAGGCGTTCGTCGTGGGTATAGAAGGGCAGGTTGTAGCGGCCGTTCAGGCGGCGGGCGAACTTTTCGGCCCGCAGGCACATCTCGCTCGGGGTGCCGTCCATGTTCAGCGGCAGGCCGACCACCACGGCGTCGGGCTTCCACTCCTTGATCAGGGCTTCGACCTGGTTCCAGTCCGGCACGCCGTTCTGGGCCTTCAGGGTGCACAGCTCGCGGGCCTGGCCGGTAATCACCTGGCCGACGGCGACGCCGATCTGTTTGGTGCCGTAGTCGAAACCGAGGATCAGACGCAAGGCCATCAGGCGTGCCCCGCCTGGCTGGTCAGCAGGCTGAGGTTGATCCGCAGCTTGGCGGCGGCCGCTTCCAGGCGCAGTTCGCTGGGGGTGTTGAACAGGATGTCGGCATCGAACGGGCAGGTCAGCCAGGCATTGCTCGCCAGCTCCGCCTCCAGTTGCCCGGCTTCCCAGCCGGCGTAGCCGAGGGTGATCACACTTTGATCAGGCCCCACGCCGTCGGCAATCGCGAACAGGACGTCCTGGGACGTGGACAGGGACAACCCTTCAAGGTCCACGGTCGCCTGGAATTTCGGCCCGGTGGGGTGCAGCACAAAACCCCGGTCCGTCTGCACCGGCCCGCCGATGTAGATCGGTACGTGCTGGCAGCTGGCGGGTGGGTCGATGTCCGGGCGCAGTTGCTCGAGGATATCGGCCAGGTTGAGGTCTTGCGGGCGGTTGACCACCAACCCCATCGCACCATTGGCGGTGTGCTCGACGATGTAGGTCAAGGTCTGCGCAAAGTTCGGGTCGGCCATATGGGGCATGGCGATCAGGAATTGGTGCTTGAGGTAGGTCGGGCTGACATTTTTCATGTCCGCTAGTGTGGCGTTGGAGGGGCGAACTGACAAGCTGAGGATGCGCAGGAAATCACCGCCAGCATCAATTGCTCGACAGCCGATCACCCTTGGCAAAGCGCCAGGTGCGAATGATTTCCAGGCGGTCGATGTCGTTCAGGTCCCCGGTAAACGGCGCAAAAGGCGCCGCCAGGCGCACGATGCGTTGCGCTGCCTGGTCCAGCAGCGGTTGGCCGGAGGACTCCAGCACCTGCACCTCGTACAAGGTGCCGTCGCGGTTGATCGACACCAGCAGTCGCAAATTGCCGTAGATCTGCTGGCGACGGGCTTCGTCCGGGTAGTTCAGGTTGCCGATGCGCTCGACCTTCTTGCGCCACTCATCCTTATACCAGGCGCCTTTGTCGCGCATGGTGGAGGCGGCGTTGAGGCGGTAGATCCGCGGGCGCTTGGCGTACAGCTGTTGTTCGTGGGCCAGTTCGGCTTCCAGGCTGGAGATCTCACTGGAGAGTTGCGAGCTGTCAAAAGTCGGGGCCGGCGGGGCCGGCGTGGGTTCGGTCTTGGCCTTTTCGCGCTGGGTCGGGGCTTTTTGCGGCTTGGGCGCCACGGTGGTGACCGCCGCCTTGGGTGCGGCCTGTTTCACCTCCGGCTTGGGCGCCGGCGGTGGCGTGACCTTATTGACCTTGTTGTCCTGGAATGGCGCGACTTCAGTGGTCTTGGGCACGGCCTTCTTGTCGAGGGTGCCGCTGCCTTGCTGGTTGTCCTGGGCGAGAAAGTCGGCTTTTTCGGGCTTTTTTTCGCTTTTGAACGTGGCGAGGGTGATTTCCAGGGGCTTGGTGATCTGCTTGGGTTCGGCAAAGGTGAAGCCCAGGCCGAGGATCAGCGCCAGGTGAATCAACGCCGCCAGAAACAGGGTAAATCCGAGCCGATCAGCCGGGCGCACGCCGCTGTGGGAGAGTTCGGGGGGCAGATCGGACGGGAGCGTCATGACAAGAAAACCAACATCGCGCGTTTCACAGGTGGCGCATGATAACGCAATGTTGGTTTGTGTCCGGCTGTTCTATGTCACTTGGCTTGTAGCTTGGCGGCAATCGCAGCCATCAGCATTTCGCCGATGTTCGTGCCAAATGCGTTGTCGATCTCGCGAATACAGGTCGGGCTGGTGACGTTGATTTCGGTGAGGTTCTCGCCGATTACGTCCAGGCCTACGAACAGCAGGCCTTTTTCGCGCAGGGTCGGGCCGACTTGGGCTGCAATCCAGCGATCCTTGTCCGTCAGCGGGCGGGCTTCACCCCGGCCACCGGCGGCCAGGTTGCCGCGGGTCTCGCCGGCGGCCGGAATGCGCGCCAGGCAGTAAGGCACCGGCTCGCCGTCGATCATCAGGATGCGCTTGTCGCCGTCCTTGATCGCCGGAATGTAGGCCTGGCCCATGATCTGCTGGGTGCCCAGCGCAGTCAGGGTCTCCAGGATCACCGACAGGTTCGGGTCGCCGGCGCGGTGGCGGAAGATCGAGGTACCGCCCATGCCGTCCAGCGGCTTGAGGATCACATCGCCGTGCTTGGCGGCGAATTCGCGCAGCACATCGGCGCGGCGGCTGACCACGGTCGGCGGCGTGCACTGCGGGAACAGCGTGGCGAACAGCTTTTCATTGCAGTCGCGCAGGCTCTGGGGCTTGTTGACGATCAGCACGCCCGCGCGCTCGGCCTGCTCCAGCAGGTAGGTGGAGTAGACGAACTCCATGTCGAACGGCGGATCCTTGCGCATCAGGATCACGTCGAGGTCGCTCAGGGGGCTGTCGATTTCGTCTTGCAGCTCGAACCACTTCTCGGGGTTGGCAAACACCTGCAGGGGACGCATCCGCGCCCGCGCTTCACCGTCGCCCTGGTAAAGGTCCGGCTGCTCCATATAGAACAGGCTCCAGCCGCGGGCCTGGGCGGCCAGCAGCATGGCCAGCGAGCTGTCCTTTTTATAGGAAATGCTGGCGATAGGGTCCATGACAATGCCGACGCGAACGCTCATGGGGGATTTCCTCTAGCAAATAAGGGCGCATAAAAGTGGCGTCAGAGTGGCGCTGCGGCTGTTGTGGGTCAAGGAAAAACCACCACGCGGGTCGGCCGATAGATTGCGTTCTGAGACTGTGCTAAAAAGGCTGCCATGGCACATCAGCCCTTGAATTCCGAGGCTTTTGGCGCTCGTCCTGTGCAACATCAGGCAGTACACACCGAAAACCTATTCGCTGTGGCGATGGTAGAGCAGATATGGAACAGCATTCCAACGCCTTGAAAGTGATGGTGATCGACGATTCGAAAACGATTCGCCGCACGGCCGAAACACTGTTGAAGAACGTAGGGTGCGACGTCATCACGGCCATCGACGGTTTCGATGCCCTGGCCAAGATTGTTGACCATCATCCACACATTATCTTTGTCGACATCATGATGCCGCGCCTAGATGGCTATCAGACCTGCGCGCTGGTGAAGAACAACCCGGCGTTCAAGTCGATCCCGGTAATCATGCTGTCCTCCAAGGATGGTCTGTTCGACAAGGCCAAGGGGCGCATCGTCGGCTCTGATCAGTTTTTGACCAAGCCTTTCAGCAAGGAAGAACTGCTGAGCGCGATCAAGGCCTATGTACCGGGCTTCGCCGCAGTAGAACAAGCACACTGACGGGGGCCCCACGAGGGCTTGCGTCTACTAGATAAGTGGGGAAAACCATGGCACGTGTTCTGATCGTCGACGATTCGCCGACTGAAATGTACAAACTGACCGAAATGCTCGAAAAGCACGGTCACACCGTCCTCAAGGCCCAGAACGGCGGCGATGGCGTTGCGCTGGCCCGTCAGGAAAAGCCGGATGCGGTGCTGATGGATATCGTGATGCCGGGCCTCAATGGCTTCCAGGCCACCCGTCAGTTGACCAAAGATGCCGAGACCAGCCACATCCCGGTGATCATCATCACCACCAAGGATCAGGAAACCGACAAGATCTGGGGCGAGCGCCAGGGCGCCAAGGATTACCTGACCAAGCCGGTAGACGAAGAAACCCTGATCGCCACCCTGAACAAGGTGCTGGCCGGCTGACGGCACGTTCCCATGACCGAGTCGCAAACCGCCTTCGAGCTGCTGCTGGACATCGACCGCCGCTGCCGCTTGCTGGCTGCCGACCTGCCGTCCCAGGAAACCCGGCTGCTCAGCTGGAGTGGGATCGGGTTTCGCCTGGGCGAACACTGGTACGTTGCGCCCATGGGCGAGGTGGCGGAAGTGCTGCACGAACCGCGCTGTACCTTGATGCCCGGGGTCAAGCCGTGGATCAAGGGCGTGGCCAACCTGCGCGGGCGCTTGCTGCCGGTGATGGACCTGGGCGGTTTCCTTGGCCTTGAGCTGTCGGTGGCGCGCAAACAACGGCGGGTGCTGGTGGTGGAGTATCAGGACGTGTTTGTCGGCCTGTTGGTGGACGAGGTGGTGGGCATGCAGCATTTCGCACAAGACGCGTTGTCGACGAGCACCGCAGGCGGCGCGCCGTTTATCCAGGGCCAGTTCGACGGCGACCAGCTGTGGCAGGTCTTCAGCCCCTTCGCCCTGGCCCAGGCTCCAGGTTTCATGGATGTCGCCGCATGAGTACCGTCACCCCGGTCAAACCCCAGGAAGCCTCCCGCAGCCGCTCGCAGATCATCGTGCTGTTTATCGCGCTGATCGTGTTCATCATGCTGCTGTTCGCCAACTTCGCGTACCTCAACACCCAGTCCACCTACGACAAACAGTACATCGGCCACGCCGGTGAGCTGCGGGTGCTGTCCCAGCGCATCGCCAAGAACGCCACCGAGGCTGCCGCCGGCAAGGCGGCGGCGTTCAAGCTGCTGGGGGATGCGCGCAACGATTTTGCCCAGCGCTGGGGTTACCTGAAAAAAGGCGACCCGGCCACCGGCCTGCCCGCTGCACCCACCGCCGTGCGTGCCGAAATGCGCGCCGTGCAGACCGACTGGGAAGCGCTGCTGAAAAACGCCGATGCGATTCTGGCCAGCGAGCAAACGGTGCTGTCGCTGCATCAAGTGGCCGCGACCCTGGCGGAAACCGTTCCGCAGTTGCAGATGGAGTCGGAAAAGGTTGTCGATATTCTGCTGCAACGCGGCGCTCCGGCCAGCCAGGTAGCGTTGGCCCAGCGCCAGTCGTTGCTGGCCGAACGCATCCTGGGGGCGGTGAACACCGTGCTGGCGGGAGACGAGACTGCCGTGCAGGCCGCCGATGCCTTTGGCCGCGATGCCAACCGTTTCGGCGTGGTGCTCAGTGGCATGCTCAACGGCAATCCCGGGCTGCGCATCACCCAGGTTGAGGACCACGACGCCCGCGCCCGGTTGGCGGAGATTTCCGAGCTGTTCGAATTCGTCTCCGGTTCCGTGGACGAAATCCTCGAAACCTCGCCGCAGCTGTTCCAGGTGCGCGCCTCGGCGAGCAATATCTTCAACCTGTCGCAAACCCTGCTGGACGAAGCCTCGCACCTGGCCACCGGCTTTGAAAACCTGGCGGACGGGCGCACTTTCGACACCATCGGCGGCTACGTGCTGGGCTTGCTGGCGCTGGCCTCGATCATCCTGATCGGCCTGGTGATGGTCCGCGAGACCAACCGCCAGTTGCGGGAAACCGCCGAGAAGAACGAGCGCAACCAGAACGCGATCATGCGCCTGCTGGATGAGATTGAAGACTTGGCCGACGGCGACCTGACCGTCACCGCCTCGGTCACCGAAGACTTCACCGGCACCATCGCCGACTCCATCAACTATTCCGTGGACCAACTGCGCGACCTGGTGGCCACCATCAACCTCACTGCCGGCCAGGTGGCTGGTGCGGTGCAGGACACCCAGGCCACCGCCATGCACCTGGCCCAAGCGTCGGAGCATCAGGCACAGCAGATTGCCGAAGCGTCCACGGCGATCAACCAGATGGCCCAGTCCATCGACCAGGTGTCGGCCAACGCCGCCGAATCTTCGGCAGTGGCCGAGCGTTCGGTAGAGATTGCCAACAAGGGCAACGAGGTGGTGCACAACACCATCCACGGCATGGACAACATTCGCGAACAGATCCAGGACACCGCCAAGCGCATCAAGCGCCTGGGGGAATCGTCCCAGGAAATTGGCGACATCGTCAGCCTGATCGATGACATCGCCGAGCAGACCAACATCCTCGCGCTCAACGCCGCGATCCAGGCGAGCATGGCCGGTGATGCCGGGCGTGGTTTTGCGGTAGTAGCCGATGAAGTACAGCGCCTGGCCGAGCGTTCTTCGGCGGCGACGCGGCAGATCGAAACCCTGGTGCGGGCGATCCAGACGGATACCAACGAAGCCGTGATTTCCATGGAGCAGACCACCACCGAAGTGGTGCGCGGTGCGCGGCTGGCCCAGGACGCCGGGGTGGCGCTGGAAGAGATCGAAGGCGTGTCGAAAACCCTGGCGGCGCTGATCCAGAGTATCTCCAACGCGGCGCAGCAGCAGACGTCGTCGGCGGGGCAGATTTCCCTGACGATGAACGTGATCCAGCAGATCACCACTCAGACTTCGTCGGGCTCTACGGCCACTGCCGAGAGCATCGGCAACCTGGCAAAAATGGCCAGTCAGTTGCGGCGGTCGGTGTCGGGGTTCACCTTGCCGGCGGCGAAGCGGGTGGATGAGTGAAATGCACCCTCGAAAACACCGAAAAGCAAATGTGGGAGATTCTATGG